>VKGY01000014.1 GCA_008080685.1 Spirochaetota bacterium | reverse complement strand
CGCGCAAGAAGGCTGGATTCTATGGCTTCTAAGGCAGCATCCTTGGCATGGGCGCCTAGGCCGAGCATGGCTTTGGCGGCTTTGGCTCCTAGGGCTACACGTTGCTGGGTGTTCATGAGCGATAAGGTAACAGATTCTCTGGCCCGCGCAAAGGGACGGCAATAGGGCGCGGGAAGGGGGTTTCCTTGACCGCCGGGGAGGGGCGTATATATTTTCTACGATATTTCGATTTGCAACGGGAGGTTTTTATGATACGGAATGGATATAGCACGCTGACCCTGGCCCTGGCCACGATCCTGGCCCTGGCGGCCGGCCCCGCGGTCTTCGCCCTGGAAGGGGCGGAAGGGAAGGAGTTCGACGTATTCAACACCGGGAGGGGAGAGCTCAAGATTACCTTCCTGGGCCACGCAACCCTGGTCTTCGAATTTGGTGGCAAGCTCATCTACATAGATCCGGTGAAGCAATACGGAGATTTCTCCAAGTTCCCCAAGGCCGACCTTGTGCTAGTGACCCATGAGCACGGAGACCATCTGGACGCATCCTCCATCGCCGCCCTGCGCAAGGATGGCACGGTGGTCGCGCTCAACGGTTCCTCCCAGAAAAAGCTTGGCTACGGCGAGACTTTGGAGCATTACAAAGACTTCCAGGCCGCGGGGGTCTCGGTGTGGCCAGTTCCTGCCTACAACGTCACTGCGGGTAGAACCAACTACCATCCTAAGGAGCGCAAGGACAACGGCTACGTTCTCACCGTGGGCAATCTGAGGATCTATGTGGCGGGGGACACAGAGCCCATCTCCGAGATGGCCAACCTGGGCAAGATAGACGTAGCCTTCCTGCCCATGAACCTTCCCTTCACCATGACTCCGGAGCAGACCGCCGAGGCGGCAAGGCTGGTGAAGCCAGCGATCCTCTACCCCTACCACTTCGGCAACACAGACACCAACCTCCTTCTCAAGCAACTTGAAGGCGAGAAGGGCGTGGAGACGAGGATCCGCAAACTCCAGTAGGGCGCGGCAAATGGGCTGGCGGCGGCGCCTACATCATGTAGATGCCGCCGTTGATGTCCAAGGTGGCTCCGGTGATGAAGCCGTCCAGTTCGCTGGCCAGGAAGGCCACGGCCCGGGCGACGTCCTCACAAGAGCCGGCGCGCTTCAAGGGGATCTGGGCGATCGTAGCCTGCTTGGATTCCTCGGTGGTATGGGTTTGGTGGAAGGATGAGCCCAGGATCAGCCCCGGCGCTACGGCGTTCACCCGAATGCCATAGGGCGCCAGTTCTGTTGAAAGCGAACGGGTCAAGGTGAGGATCGCCCCTTTGGCCGTGGAGTAGAAGGCCGAGCCTCCGTGGCCGCCCTTCCGGCCCGCCAGGGAGGAGAGGTTTACCACCGAAGCGGCTCCCGCCTTCTTCAACAGCGGAAGCATGGCCTTGGTGACAAGGACATTCGAATCCAGGTTGACGGCCATCACCTTTCGGTAATAATCCATGTCCAATTCCTCGAGGCGCTGGCGGGCTATGAGGTCTCCGGCGTTGTTCACCAGCACATCCAGCCTGTTCCAGCGGGAAGTAACGAAGGCCGCGAGCCCAGCAGCCCCCTCTTGGGTGGAAAGATCAGCTTGGACCGCCTCGGTGAAGCCTCCTGCGGCGGCGAGTTCAGCGGCCAAGGCCTTGGCAGGTTCCCCGCTGCGGTGGTAGTGGATGATGAGGCTTGCCCCCATGCTTGAAAGCTCTCTTGCGATAGCCATGCCTATGCCCGATCCTCCGCCGGTCACTAGGGCGTTTTTTCCTTCAAGGCCTTTCATGATGCCTCCATATTCCATATTGTGGAAAGACGAGTCACTTTATGGACGTTCCGTTCCTTCTTCAAGTATAGTTTTCATTGACAGCCTAGGTAAGCCGTCGTACGCTTTCCTTCAGATCATTTATCCAGGAGGCTGAATTCATGAAGAAAAGAAATTTGTTTGTGATCGCCCTATTGCTCGCGGCTGTCGCCCTCGCATCTGCTACTCCCAAGTACAACTGGAAACTAGCTTCGGTCCTTCCGGACAGCCATCCTGTGCACCAGGCCCTGGTTTTCTTCGCCGATGAGCTCGCCAAGAAAAGCAACGGGGACATCAAGCTCACCCTCTTCCCCGCCGGCCAGCTAGGCCAGGAAAAGGACTATATCGAAGCCATCAAGATCGGCTCCCTCGAATTCGCCAAAGTGAGCTCTGGTCCCGTGGGTCAGTACGCCCCGACCTTCCAGGTCATTTCCCTCCCCCTGATCTGGAGAAACCTGGCCCATCAACACAAAGTGCTTCAGGGCGTGGTGGGCAAACGGCTCATGGCCGACCTGGACAAAGCCGGCTACAAGGGCCTGGCCTTCATGGACGCGGGCTTCCGCTCCATCACCGCCACCAAGCCCATCTACTCTCCTTCAGACTTGAAGGGACTCAAGATAAGGGTCATGCAGTCTAAGCCCCTCATCGACACGGTGAACGCCCTGGGCGGAAACGCAGTTCCTATGGGCCAGTCCGAAGTCTACTCGGCTCTCCAGACCAAGGTCATCGACGGCTGGGAAAACAACGAGCCCACGGTCCTTTCCTTTAATATGCAGGAAGTGGCCAAGTACTACAGCTACACCAGACACTCCTCCATCCCCGACTTCCTTATGATGAACAAGAGGCTTTTCGACGGCCTTCCCAAGAATATCCAGGCGATGGTTGAGCAGACCGCAATTGAGGCCATGGAAAAACACAACAAACTCTGGGGCGAGATGATCGACAAGACCATAGCGGATCTCAAGGCCAAGGGCATGGTGTTCAACGAGGTAAGGGATGTGACGGAGTTCCAAAAAGCGGTGGGCGGCGTATGGAAGGAGTTCGAGTCAATCGTGGGCAAGGATCTCATCGACGCCGTGGTCAACACCAAGTAACAGACAGAAGTCTACTCAATTTCGCATGATGCATGGGGCGGACGCAGGCCGGAAGGCCCGCGTCCGCCTTGGATTATTAAGACGGGCGTTCGGAGGTTTGAATGAGGAATGCGATTATGCGCATCGTAGGCCGCGCCGAGAGGGTGCTGACGGCCATAGCTGCTATCGTCATGGCCGCTCTTTCAGTGGTTGTGTGCTGGCAGGTATTCGCGCGGTATGTGCTGCAGAAAAGCCCGATTTGGGTTGAGGAGTTCTCGGTCACGGCGATCATGTGGATTGGGCTGTTGGGCGCCGCCTCGGCGGTGTGGACCGGCGACCACATGAGGCTCGAGTTGGTGACCAAGAAGTTGCCCGAAGCTTGGGGGGTCGCGGTGGAGGTCGCCATAGACCTGGCCATATGTGCCTTCGCATTGTTCTTATTCCGCCACGGCCTAGTGCTTACCCAAGCCATGTGGTCCAGCCGGATGTCCACCATCAAGCTGCCCTTGGGCATAACCTACCTGGTGCTTCCCATAGCGGCGGTCTTCATGATCGGCTTCGCAGCCCTGAGGGCTTCGGGCAAAATCCTCGATGCCTCGGCGAAGGGAAAGGAGCGGAAGGAGGGAAAGCATGCCCGTTGAGCTTATCCTTCTCGGTTCCTTCGCACTAATGATCCTAGTTGGAATTCCAATTTCCTTCAGCCTGGGGATTTCGGCCTTGCTATCCGCTTTAGCCACGGGAATGGGGCCGGCCATCATCGCCCAACGGGTGGCGGCGAGCATGCAGTCTTTTCCTCTGCTGGCCATACCTCTTTTCATCCTTGCGGGCTCAATCATGGCCCGAGGCGGGGTTGCTAAGCGCATGGTGGACTTTGCCTACATCCTAGTGGGTCCCCTTCCCGGGGGCCTTGCGATCGTCAACTGCATAGAGTCCATGTTTTTTGGGGGCGTTTCGGGCTCGGCGGTGGCGGACGTGTCCTCCACGGGCACGATTATGATTCCCATGATGATCCAGAAGGGATACGACCGGGACTTTTCGGTGGCGGTGACGGTCGCCTCGGCGAGCCAAGGGATCATCATTCCGCCCTCCCACAACATGGTCATCTACGCCATGGTGGCGGGTGGCGTCTCGGTGGGAAAACTTTTCCTGGCGGGCTACATACCGGGCATCATGCTGGGCCTATCCCTTTCCATCGCCTGTTACTTCATTGCCTTGAAAAGGAAATACCCCTGCGAGAAGCGGCCGCCCCTCAAGGACTGTGTGCGCATAACCATAGACGGAATTTTCGCCCTCCTGGCGGCTTTGATCATTGTTGTAGGCATCGCGGCGGGCATCTTCACCGCCACGGAAGCTTCGGCGGTGGCGGTGATGTACGCCGCCTTCCTGGGCTTTGTGGTCTACAGGGAGCTGAAGCTCAAAGACCTGGTTCCGATTTTAATGGAGTCAGTCAAGACCACGGCCATCGTCTTGTTCCTCATCGGCTGCGCCTCGGCCTTCGGATGGATGATGACCTACCTGCAGATTCCCGCAGCGGTCATGAGGGCTTTCCTGGGACTTACGTCCAACAAGTTCCTCATCCTCCTCATGGTGAATGTGCTTCTGCTGTTCCTAGGCATGGTGATGGATGTGGCACCGCTCATCGTCATAGTCACGCCCGTCCTTTTGCCGGTGATCAAGGCGGCGGGAATGAGCGAAATCACCTTCGGAATTCTGCTCATGCTCAACCTGGGGATAGGGCTCACCACGCCGCCTGTGGGAGCGAGCCTTTTCGTGGGATGCATGGTGGGCAAGACGACTATCGAGAAGACGAGCCGGGCGCTGCTGCCGTTGTGGCCCGCCATGTTCGTGGTACTCTTTTTAGTGACCTATATTCCTTGGTTTACGGAGTTCCTGCCCAATTTGTTCATGAAGTGACGCCACGCGGCCCCGCCGGAGGCCCGCGCGGGGCGGTCACATCATGTAGCTTCCGCCGTTTATGTCCAGGGTGGCACCGGTGATGAATCCGCTGTATTCGCTGGCCAGGAAGGCCGCAGCCCGGGCCACATCATCGCAGGTGCCGGCGCGGCCTAGGGGGATGTCTTTGATCATGGCCTGCTTCGACTCAGGCGTGGAGTGGATTTCATGGAAGGCCGAGCCGAGGATGAGGCCTGGGGCAAGGGCGTTGACCCGGATTCCGAAGGGAGCCAGCTCTGTGGAGAGGGCCCTGGTTAGGGTGAGCATGGCGCCTTTGGCGCTGGAGTAGATAAGGGAGCTCCGCCCGCCCTTGCGGCCCGCGATGGAGGAAAGGTTCACCACCGAGGCGGCTCCTGATTTTTTCAGTAAGGGAAGGAGGGCCTTGGTGACGAAGAGGGCTGAGTCGAAGTTCACCGCCATCACAGCACGGTAGTGCTCCATGTCCACGCCGTCCAAGGTCCTTCTGGCCACGAGGTCGCCCGTATTGTTCACCAGCACATCCAGTCTATCACACAGCGCCGAGGCAAAGGATGCGAGTTTTTCCACGCCTGCCTCGGTGGAAAGGTCGGCGCATATGGTGCGTGCGGTTCCTCCGGCGGCGCGGATCTTCGCTGCAACGGCTTCCGCGGGCTGGGCGCTTTTATAATAATGGATGATAAGGCTTGCTCCCTGGGCTGCGAGTTCCTCGGCGATGGCCTTACCAATTCCGGATCCTCCGCCCGTGACCAGTGCGTTTTTGCCTTTGAGAGAATTCATTGCGACCTCCGAACAGCAGAATTTTTGGAATCATACTTCTTTTTTCATCTGTGGAAAAGCATTTTGTTGACAAGGGTTCGGAGTCGTGCTTTACTTTCTTTTGAAAAGTAAATATTTCGACAGGGCGGAAAGCCCCGATCGGGATCTTACTAAGGAGGAGAAAATGAAGAAAGCGTATATCGCGCTCGTCCTCGCCCTTGCTGTGGTCGCCGGCGCCGCGGCGCAGACGATCAACGTGCTTTTCTGGGACGATGCCTACCCCAGGACCCTCATGGAGAGGATCCCGGAGTTCGAGAAGGCCACGGGAATCAAGGTCAACTTCGAGATTCTCCAGCCGCCCCAGGTATTCACCAAGACTTCGGTGAGTGTCACCAAGGACAGGACAGACTACGACCTGGTGTGCGTGGACGAAGGCAACATCCCTCTCTTCGCGTCCCTCATGCTCCCCTACGGCAACCTTTACGTGTGGATGACCCGCAAGGACATTGTCGAAAACCCGAAGCACAAGGCGGGTTTCAAGGCCCAATATGGCTATGAACTCGGAGTTCCCCAGACCTTCCAGCAGATGATCGACATGGGCACCTACCTGCAGAAGAACGGCGTCGTCTCCGGTGGTTTCGGCCCCTTCAACGGCGGCCCCGCGGGCGTATTCGGCGAGGCGATCTTCATGTACGAGTCCTACGGAACCAAATTTATCGAGTGGAAGGGCGGAAAGCCCGTGGTAGTCCTGGACAAAGCCAAGGCCATCCAGGGCATGGAAACCTACAAGACCCTGATGGGGATCTCCCCCAAGGGCGCCGAGACCATGGCCCACGTGGAACGCCAGGCGGCCTTCTGCGCCGATCCCAAGGGTGTCTTTACCCAGTTCATCTGGCCGGCTCAGATCGCCAGCTATGAAGATCCAAACAAGTCCTTGGTGGCGGGCAACATCCTTTATTCCGCCCCTCCCGCCGGCCCTGCCGGCCGCTTCGCGGTCCGCGGAACCTGGGCGGTGAACATTCCCACCTCGTCCAAGAACAAGGACGCGGCAGCGGAATTCGTCTACTGGTGGGCTTCGAAGGAAATCGCCTCCTGGTTGGTGGAAAAGAACACAGTCCCCGCCCGTATCGACGCCCTGACGGATCCCAAGTTCGCCAAATCCAAGCCCTGGCTGGCCGCCATCGCCGATTCCATGAAGTACGCCGCCGAGAGGCCACGCTTCAAGGAAGTCGCCCAGGTCCACGACATTGTGAAGAAGTACTGGATCATGGGAATCACCGGTCAGATGCCCACAGACCAGGCAACCCAGAAGATAATCGACGAGACCAACGATGTCCTCAAGAAAGCGGGATATTGAAATCTCCCGATTCATCCGAAAAGAAGGAAAGGCGCGGCCTCACGCGCCTTTCCTTTTTCTGTTGCCCGCCCTCCTTGTGGTGTTCGCGGTCCTGATCTTCCCGATCGTGTTTTCCTTTGTGGTGTCGGGGTTCGATTGGCCGCTCTCCGAAGGCGCGGGAACCCGGAAGTTCGTGGGGCTGGGCAATTATTTTTCCCTTTCTGGAGACCCGGAATTTTGGAATAGCCTCAAGCTCCAGCTGGGTTTCATATTTATCGCAATTCCGATCGAGCTTCTCTTTGGCTTCGCCGCGGCGCTTCTTTTAAACCGAGAATTCTTCGGCGCCCGAATCGTGCGCAGCCTTCTTCTTCTGCCTGTATTCTTCCTGCCCATCCTTTCGGGCATGACCTGGAGATTCATGCTCCAGCCCCGGTATGGGCCTTTGAATTCTCTTCTTATTTCCCTTGGGGCGCCGGAGATCACCTGGCTCGGTCATCCGGTCATGGCCTACGTGGCCATCATTGTCCAGGACATCTGGCGGATGTGGCCCTTTATGTTCATGCTCCTATACGCGGGGCTGACGGCGATTCCCCAGGAGATGATCGAGGCGGCCAACATCGACGGCGCGGGATTCTGGCGCAAGCTCAGATCGATCATCGTGCCCATGCTGACCCCGACCATCCTGACCTCCGTCCTATTGCGGATAATCGACGCATTGCGCGTTTTCAGCGAGGTCTACGTGATGACCGAAGGAGGGCCCGGATCTGCCACGACCCTCTTTTCGCTGTACACCCATAGGCAGGCTTTCGGCTACCAGAAGGTGGGCATGGCCTCCGCCATGGCGATTTTCCTTCTGGGCATCTCAATTGTATTCGCCCTCACCCTGGTGAGGAAAAACATGAGCCTCGATTCCCTTGAGGAAAAGGCGGGGGCAGGATGAAGCGGCGAACGAAAAAAACCTTGACCAGCATCGTAATCGCCCTGGTCGCCTTCGTGGTGCTGGCTATCGAGTTGTATCCCATCGCGATCACGGTGATCAACGGATTCAGGCGCGACATTGTCATTCTTTCCGGCCAGCCCTTCAAGTTTTCTCAACTCACCTTGAAAAGCTACGAGATGGTCATGAAAAACCAGGGCTTCCAGCTTGGCATGAGGAACAGCCTCATCGTGGGGCTTCTTTCCACGGGCGTTTCTGTCCTCATAGGCGCCATGGCGTCCTACGGCATCGCAAGATTCAGATTCTCCTGGCGCAACGGTCTGGCGTACAGCTTTTTGGTTTTCAGGATGCTCCCCCAGATCTCTTTGGTCATTGCTTTGTACCTGATGTTTTCCTTTGTCGGCATCCGGGACACGGTGGCGGGCATAACCTTGGCCCACACGAGTTTCAATGTCCCTTACGTGATTTGGCTCCTGCTGCCTTTCTTCACCGCCGTGGACAAGGCGTATGAGGAGGCGGCGATGGTGGACGGCTGCAACCGAGGGGGAGTCTTTTTCAGGATCTTCCTGCCCATCGTGGCACCGGGCCTGGTGGTGGCTGCGGTGTTCGCCTTCCTCAATTCCTGGAACGAATTCCTCTATGCCTTGATCCTTACGGGAGTGAAGGCCAAGACCGCTCCCATCGCGATCAACGGGCTGTTGGGCGGCGAAACCCTTACCTGGGGGCAGGCTTGCGCCGCGGGAACCTTGATGCTGGTGCCGGTGTTCTTCTTTACCCTGGGCATGCAGAAGTTTCTTATCCGCGGCATCACCGCGGGAGGCGTGAAAGGATGAGCGGTCCTCTTCCGTCAGTCAAACGTCAGGGCGATGGGTTTGAGATTTTCCTGGGCGATCGGGTGGTGGCGCGCCACAGTCCCGAGAATCCCTTGGTCTACGCGGGCAACGGCGAGGCTGAGATTTCCATGCATCATGGGAATTTCGACATACGCGATGAAATCCGGGAACTCTGTGCGTTGCGCAATTTTAAAGAGGACACCAGGGGCGGCGGCGAGCTTTTTGGGGCTGTCCTTTCCGATTCGGGGCGTTATGCGATTCGGATATCAGTGCGAAGGACGCAAGATGGTCGGCTGGGGGTGGAGTTCGAGGCAGAAGGCGCCAGGGAAGCGAACCGCTTCAGGATCAGCCTGCCCGCCGATCCTGGGGAGCGGGTTTACGGGGGAGGGGAACAGTTTTCGCATCTGGATCTCCGCGGACGCCGGTTTCCTCTCTGGACCAGCGAACAGGGTGTGGGAAGGAACAAATCCACCCGGATAACTCTGGAAGCCGACTTGGCGGACAACGCCGGGGGCGATTACTGGTGGACCTTCTTCCCCCAGCCTTCTTTTGTCTCCAGCGCGGGGTATTGGTGCCATTTCGATTCCTCAGCCTACACGGTATTCGATTTCCGCAAGGCGGACAGGCATGAGCTCTATGCCTGGGGGGCGCCGGCGCGTCTTGTGTTCGGGGCCGGAGAGGCCAGGGGCCTCAAGGGGGTTCTGTCGGACCAGTCGGCGTATTTCGGCCGCCAGCCTCCCATGCCGGAGTGGTCCTACGACGGCGTGATCCTGGGCATCCAGGGCGGAACCGATGTGTGCCAGGCCAAGCTTGAAAAGGCCCGGGCCGCGGGCGTGCCGGTGGCGGGAATCTGGGCCCAGGACTGGGAAGGAATCAACATGACCAGTTTCGGCCAACGTTTGCGCTGGGACTGGGTGTGGAATAGGGAACGATATCCGGCCTTGGACGAGGCTGTCCTCCGGTGGCGCGCCCAGGGAGTTCGGTTCCTGGGCTACGCCAACTGCTATGTCGGAAAGGGCTGGAGCCTCTGCGAGGAGGCCGCGGCCAAGGGTTACCTGGTCAAGGATTCGGCCGGGGACGACTATTATGTGGATTTCGGCGAGTTCTACGCCGGTATTCCCGACCTGACCAATCCCGAAGCCTTCGATTGGTTCGCCGAGGCGCTGAAGAAGAACATGGTCGATCTTGGCCTAGGCGGATGGATGGCGGATTTCGGAGAATACCTGCCCACGGACGCAGTGCTTTGGGACGGATCCTCCGCGTTGATGGCGCACAACCTGTGGCCTGCTCTGTGGGCCAAGTGCAATTTTGAGGCGCTACGGAAGGCTGGCGCCGAATCCGAGGTTTTCTACTTCATGCGCGCGGGCTTCACGGGAAGCCAGAAGTGGTGCCCCATGATGTGGGCGGGAGACCAGAACGTGGATTGGTCCGCCGACGACGGGCTTCCTTCCGCGGTGCGGGCGGCGCTGAGTCTGGGCATGAGCGGGCACGGAGTCCATCACAGCGACATAGGCGGCTATACGACCCTCTTCGGGATGAAGCGGACCAAGGAGCTTTTCATGCGTTGGGCCGCCTTCAGCCCCTTGATGCGCACCCACGAGGGAAACAGGCCCAAGGACAACTGGCAGTTTGATTCCGACGAGGAAACCTTGGCCCACCTGGCGGCCATGGGCAGGGTCCATGTGGGGCTTAAGCCGTACCTGAAGCGCCTTGCCCAGGAGAATAGGGAGCGCGGGATTCCCATGATGAGGCCCATGTTCCTGGAATTTCCCCTGGACGAGGGCTTTGGTGCGATGGACGACCAATACATGCTGGGTCCCGACCTCCTTGTGGCTCCGGTGATGGTGGAAGGGGCGAGGTCCAGGATTGTGCGCTTCCCCGCCGGGGAATGGCGGGACTTCTGGTCCGGCGATCTTGCGCGCCAGGGCGACGTGTCTTCTACGGTCGAGGTGGACGCCCCCTTGGGCAGACCGCCTGTGTTCTACCGGGGCGAAAGGCCCTAGGGCCTTCCGCCCCGGCTTTCGGCCTTAGGCTTCCAAGAAAATCTCGATATTCTCTCCCATGATCCCTGGATAGGCTCCTTTCTGAACGAGGGGAAGGCGCTCGGGATGGGCGATGAGCCATTTGTTTTTCATGAACAGAAATTGCGATTCGGGCCCGGCATTGCTCGTCTTTGGGGAATCGAGGGCTTCGTTAGTCCCTCTCGGAAGCACGATTATGCTCTTGAACCCTTCCGGATGGACCTTGCAAGGAGAGAAATGCAATACCTCAGGCAGTATTTCAAGGGAACCGCCCTTTGCGATATAAAAGCATTCCAATCGCGAAGAGTGGAGATTGCCTTTTGAGTCTATGTCGCTTCGCTTTCCCAACAGTAAAATCATGTCGGTGACGGCGATGTCGATTTCCGAGGACTTGTGCCATTCCACCGCATTTAATTTTGAGTTTGGCCCGTTGCAGTACCCCACTTGAATATCCGCAAATCCAAAATACTCGCCGAGCAGGCTAAATGAGGGATCAGCCTCGAGTTCGGGACAGCTTCCCACGTAACGATTGACAGCGGGATCGATGGCTGTTGTTCGATCAGCGAGGGCGACAAGTCCGGCAAAGGGTCTGGGATCGATGAGCCTGGCGTATTCGCCTAGCAGTGGGTCATCCTGGCTCCTAACGTCGATCGATGGGTTACACTTTCGTATGTGTTCGATGCTCATGCTGTTTTATCCATTAGAAACCTCCTCTGAGCGCTCCAACGACCATGAAAACCGGGGTGATGATCAGGGAAGCCACCACGGTAAGGGCAAGGCCTGCCTTGGCCATGTCCTTTATGCTGAAATACCCTGTATTGAAGGGTATAACGTTCGTGGGAGTGGTGGTGACCAGGATGAAGGCCAAGCTGGAGGTGAGGCCCGCGGCCAGGGTGATAGCCGTGACATCCATGTTGAGGGCCTTCCCCAGGCCGATGATGAGGGGAATGAGTATGGTGGCCGTGACGGTGTTGGAGGAGAAAACCACTTTAAGCAGGCAGACGCTCAAGGTGACGAGGAAAATTTGCATAAAGAGTGGTACCTCACCGATTCTGCCTAGAAGGGAGACGGCAAGCCATTCCGCAGCGCCTGTCTTATATAGATAGGTTCCGAGGGAGAGCCCGGAGACAATGAGGATGATTCCCGCCCAGTCGATCTCAGATTCTATATCTTTCCATTTGGTCCGGCTCATTCCTGGCAGAAAAAAGAGGGTGGCTGCGATGAGCGCGGGAAGTGAAATTTCTATCTGCATCCCGATAAGATCCTGGATAAGGGGAGTGAAAACCCATACGAGAACCGTGAGAATGAAAATAGAGAGAGTGATTTTTTCTTCCCGATGCATTGCGGGCATGGATTTTAGTTGAATTTTCAGGTCCTCCCTGGAGACCTTGAGGCGTTTCATCTCAGGGGGGAAGAAAAGAAGGAGGACCCCCCAGGCTGGGGCGATGAGGAGGATGGCGGAGGGCACTCCATAGGCCATCCAATCCAGGAAGCTGAGGTTGATGCCTGCCATGGTGGAGAGGAACTGCAGGGCTATGGGATTGGAGCCTGTGCCCGCAGGGGTGCCGATGCCTCCGATAAGCGCTCCCCAGGCGACCGAAATCATGAGCCCCTTGCCAAAATTTGATTTCATGGGCGTGACAGCTTCTTCCTGGAGAATCGCCCGGGCGAGGGGCATGAGCATCGCGGCGACGGCCATGTCGGTGATCCACATGGAAAGAACGACGCCGGTGATAAGAAAGCCCAGGATAATGAGGCGTGTATCATTGCCGGTAATCGAAAGGATTACTGCAGAAATCCTTTTCCCCAAGCCGGATTTTGTGATAAAGGCGCCCAATATGAGGACTCCGATAAAAAAAATGACGATGTCGTTTCCGAATCCCGTGGAGATGATGTCTTTATATTTTCCGATTTTAAGGAAGGTGAGGAGGGCAAGGGCAATCATGCCGGTGATGTGGAAGGGCAGGGCTTCGGTAACCCAGAGGACGAGGCAGAAAGCCAATACGCCAAGGGCTGACATGGCGGCCTGGCCCGACAGCATCGAAGTTGGATAGCTAGGTTTGCCTGTTCCGGCGTCGATGGCCTTGGCGATCGTGTCGACTAGCGAAGCAGGAGGAATGGCGGTGACGAGAAAGACACACGCCGCGAGGGCTAGGCCGAGGAAGCCAAGGTTTCTGATGGTGAGGTTTGCCTTAATTCCGATCATACATCCTCCCGAGAGCCTTTCGAAGACATTCACCTACGAGACGGGGCTTTTCCGCAACCAAGGCGCCGGCCTTCTGCAAGGCGGCGATCTTGTCCAGGGCAGAGCCTCTGCCTCCGGAAACTATGGCGCCGGCGTGGCCCATGCGCTTTCCCGGTGGAGCGTGGCGACCGCCTATGAAGGCTACGATGGGCTTGGTGAAGCGCTGGGCGGCGATTTCATCGGCCACTTCCTCTTCCATGGTTCCCCCCAGCTCGCCAATGAGTACCACCGCGTCGGTTTCCGGGTCGGCCTGGAAGTCGGGCAGAAGTTCGGCGAAGCGGGTTCCGGGGACCGAGTCGCCGCCTACGCCGATGAGGCTGGAGACGCCGAAGCCCCCGGCCACTACCATGGCGGTTACTTCGTTGGTCAGGCTTCCCGAGCGGGTCATGACGCCTATCCTGCCGGGCTTGTAGACCCTTTGGATCCAATAGGGGAACATGCCCATCATGGCTTGGCCGGGGCTTATGGCGCCCGAGGTGTTGCCGCCTATGACGCGGGCGCCGCAGGATAGGGCCGCCGCGCGGATCTGGAGGGCTTCGTGCAGGGGAATGCCGTCCGCCACCACGACGATTTTTCTGATGCCACCGTCCAAAGCTTCGAAGACCGCGTCCTTGGCGAAGCGCGGGGGCACGAAGAGCATGGCCGCGTCGGTGGAAATCTGGGCCAGGGCCCGTCTAAGGCTGTGGAAGACGGGGATTTCCGGCTCGACTTTTTCTCCTTCCTTGCCAGGCGTCACTGCCGCGACCACCTGGGTGCCCAATTCCACCATGTGCTTGGTCCAGAAGGAGCCTTCGCTGCCCGTGGCGCCGAAGGCTACGACCCTGGTTGTCCTGTCTATGAAGATGCTCATGGGCGACCTCCGGATCGGGAGAATTCAACAGCCCGCTTGACCGCCTTTTCGGTGTCAACCAGGGGATCGAGGCCTGCGGCCGCGAGGGTCTTGGCTGCGTCTTCCTCTCCTGTGCCCCGGATGCAGGTCACGATGAGGCAGGGGGGTTTCAAGGCGGCCATGGCGGAGACTATGCCCTCGGCCATGACGTCGGCCCGGGCGATGGTGCCAAAGGTGACGATGAGGATAACCTTTGGGTTGTTCCTTACGCAGAGTTCCATGGCCTTGAGGCCCTTGCGGTAGTTGGGACCGCCGAACTCGAGGTAGTTGGCCACCGTGCCCCCGGCGTCGGCGATGAGGTCGTACACGGTGGTGGTGAGGCCGGCGCCGGCGCACATGAGGCTGATGTCTCCGTCGAACTGGAGGTAAGGAATGCCTTCCTTGTAGGCTTCGAAAGCGGTTTCGGAATCGAAGTCACCCGCTTGGGGTTCCCATTCGGGATGGAGGTTAAGGGAGTTGTCGTCTACAGAGAGCTTTCCGTCACCGGCTACGAATCCGCCTGATTTTACGGCGAAGAGGGGATTTATCTCCGCCAGTTCCGCGTCCTGGGCGCGGAACACGGCGTAGAGGCTTTGGGCTATGGCGGCGAATTGCTTGGCTTTTTCGCCTGAGAAGCCCAGGGAATAGGCGAGGTCCCGGGCGCGGAAGGGCATGAGGCTCTCCGAGAGGGGGACGTGCGTTTTGAGGATTTTCTCCGGCGCCGTGCGGGCCAGTTCTTCTATGTCTATTCCTCCCTCGGCGCAGGCCAGGAGCAAGGCTCCGCCTCCCGCGGGATCGGCGGTCACGGCCAGGTAGATTTCATTCTCGAAGTCCACCGCCTCCTCGATAAGGAGGAGTCTGACTTTTTGTGGGGCGGCGAAGATGGTCTTGGCGGCTTCCTTGAGCTGAGCCTGGCCGCGCGCCAGGCGGATAAGGCCTGCCTTGCCCCGTCCTCCGGAAAGGACCTGGGCCTTGGCCACGCAGGGGTAGCCTATTGTTTCTCCGGCGGCCTCGGCCTGGGCTTCGTCCACGGCGAGGATGCCCCGGGGAATGGGGATCCCTGCCTTGGCGAAGACGTCCTTCGCCTGGTGTTCGTACAGTTTCATCCATCCTCCTTGAGGCTAGCGGCCAAACTTGGCCCAGGTCCCGGCGAACATTTCCTCGTCCGTGGGACGGCGGGGCTCCAGGGGCATGGAGAGCCAGGTCACGTTGATGAAGTGCCGCCAGTGGATGTTCTCGGTTGTGATGTTGCCGCCCCAGGTGCCGCAGCCTAAGGTGACCGTGGAAGGCATGCCGTTGAAGAAGGCTCCTCCGTTCCCCGCCACCATGGGTTGCCTTACCATGATGCGGCTGGATTTCATCGTTTCGCCCATGGTCCTTACATAGCCTTCGTCGAAGGTGAAGATGCCCGATGAATGGCCGGTGCCGCAGGCGTCGGTGATGCGTCGCACGAAGTCCAGGCCTTCCTGGAAGCTGGAGCAGGAAAGGAGGGTAAGGACGGGGGATAGCTTCTCATGGAAGAACTTGTCTCCTTCGATATCGGACTCTCCCTGGACCATGAGGAAGCGTGTGCCTTCGGGAACTGAAAATCCGGCGCCCTGGGCTATCTTTTTGGCGCCTTGGGCGATGACGGCGGGATTGAGGCCCTCGGCGCCGTTCTTGCCCTTGATCCATATATAGGAGCGCAGGAGAGTTTTTTCCTCGGGGCTGCAGAGGTGGCCGCCCTTGGCTTTCAGGGCGGCGACGAAGGCCGGATAGACCGAGGAATGGACCACGGCTGAATTTTCGCTGGAGCAGGAGGTGGCATTGTCGAAGCATTTGGACATTGAGATTTTGGCCGCCGCGTCCAGGGGATCCGCGTCCTCGCAGAGGAGTTGGACGGCGTTGCCGGGGCCTACGCCGAAGGCGGGGGTGCCCGAGGAGTAGGCGGCCTTGACCATGGCGCCGCCGCCGGTGGCCACGACCAGGTCCACCTGGCGCATGAGTTCGCCGGTGAGTTCCACCGAGGGCTCCTCGATGCACTGGACGAGATCCTGAGGGCCTCCGGCGGCGGCGATGGCGGCGCGCATGAAGTCGCAGGCCATCTTGGTGGCTTTTTTAGCTTTGGGATGGGGGGCGAAGATGACCGCGTTGGCCCCTTTCAGGATGGAAAGGCCGTTCGACGCGGGGGTGGCGGTGGGATTGGTGACCGGGGCCAAGGCGCCCACCACGCCCACGGGCTTGGCGAACTTCCTGATGCCCCGCGCCTCGTCTATTTCCATGAGACCTACGGTCTTTACGCCTTTGATGTCCTTGAGGACTCCCATGACCTTGTTCTTGTGCTTGGTGAGCTTGTCTTCGTAGACGCCCATGCCTGTCTCGTCCACCGCGGCCCGGGCGAGCTTCTGGATATTCTCGTCCTTGTAAACAGCCCAGCCTGCGGCGAATACCACCTCGTCCACCCGTTCCTGACTCCAGCCAGCGGCCACAGCCTGGGCGGCCCGGGCCTTGGATACCAATCCAGCCACGAGAGCGGCGTTGTCCTGGGGATCTTGCTGGCTCATTTGAAGTTCTCCCCTTCGATCTCCACCACCTTGTTGAAGGCGTTGGTGAGGAAGTCCTTTTTGAACTCCATCTTCTGGGTGAAGGCCATGGCGAGCCAGGCGTCCACGATTTCCTTGCCCATGAAGGGGGCGGTGATCCAGCCCCCTAAGGTGATGACGTTGGCATTGTTCACTATCTTGGATCTTTCCGCGGAAAAGACATCATCCACCACGCAGGCGTAGATTCCCTTGTGCTTGTTGGCCACGATGGCCATGCCCTGGCCGGTGCCGCAGATCAGGATGCCCTTGTCCGCCTCGCCGCGCTGGATCGCCTTGCAGACCAGGGGAGCCTGGGCGAAGTAGGGGCTGGGCTTGTTGGCGCTGGGAATCCCAAGGTCGAGGACTTCGATCCCTTCCTTGGTCTTGAGGTGGGCGACGATTTCTTCCTTGAGGGGAAATCCGGAGAGGTCGGAGGCTATGGCGATTTTCATGGTTCCTTCCTTTGGCGCACGAGGCTTTTAACCGCCTCGGCTATGTCCCTGGCCGTAAGGCCGAATCTTGCTTTGAGCCAATCCTGGGTGCCTACTTCGCCGAATTGGTCGGCTACGCCGATCCTTGCCAAGCGCGCGGGCCTCAGGTTTCCGGAACCCGATGCGGCCGCAGGAGCTTCCCAGCCGTTCTCGGCCATGAGCTCAGCCACCGCGGAGCCCAGGCTGCCGATCCTCTGGTGGTTCTCAGCTGTCACCGCGACGCCAGTTTTTCTGATCCACGCGCCTATGAGTTCGGCGTCCAGAGGCTTGACGGAGATGGCGTCTATCACCGCGGCGGCGATGCCCTCGGCCTTGAGAAGGTCCGCTGCGGCCAGGGCCTCGGGGACCATGACGGCGCCCAGGGCGATGATCACCGCGTCGTTTCCCTCCCGGAGGAGCTTAGCTTTTCCAAGTTCGAAGGTTTCGCCCGCGGGGTAGATTTCCTCCACCGCCTTCCTATGGAGCCTTAAGTAGGCCACCTTGCCGGATTTAGCGATTTGAGGGACCAGGGCGGCCAAGGAAACCGGGTCCGAGGGTTCGACGATGTCGATGCCCGGCACAGTGCGCAGGATGCCCAGATCTTCGAAGGGCATGTGGGTTCCACCGTTGAAGGTGGCGGTGATGCCCGGGTCCGTTCCCACGAGCTTAACGGGCAGCCTGGCGTAGGCGCCCGAGAGGAAGAATTGGTCGAAGGCCCGCCGGGAGGCGAAGCAGGCGAAGGTGGCGGCGAAGGGGGTCTTGCCCTCCGCGGCCAGGCCAGCGGCGACGCCGAGCATGTTGGCCTCCGCCACTCCCACGTCCACCGCCCTTTCGGGATAGGCGGCCTTGAAGGGCTGGGTTCCCGTGGCGCGCATGAGGTCGGCTTCCACGACCATGATGGAGGGGTCGTCCTTGGCTAGTTCTATCAGGGTCTGGGCGTAGACCGCCCGCATTTCCTTGGCTGGCATCTTACGCTCCTTCCTAGCGGTCCAAGTCCGCGATGGCTTTCTTCGCGGTCTCGTAGTCGAAATTCATGTTGTGGCTGGCCACCTGGCCTTCGCAGAAGGCCGCGCCCTTTCCCTTGACCGTGTCCAGGATGATCATGGTGGGCTTGGCCTTCGCGCCTGCATCAGCGGCTTCGGCTCCGACCTTGGCCTTTTCTATGGCTTGGACTATAGCGCCAATGTCGTGGCCGTCTATCCTCGAGGTTTCCCATCCGAAGGCCGACCACTTGGCCTCTAGGCATTCGATGCCCGACACATCGGCCGTCAGGCCGTCGATCTGCATCTTGTTGTTGTCCGTGAAGGCGATGAGCTTGCCCAGGCCTGCGTGGGCGGCGAACATGGCCGCCTCCCAAACCTGGCCTTCGTTGGTTTCCCCGTCCCCCACGATGGCGAAGGTGAAGACGTCCCTCCGGTCGATGCGATTGGCCAAGGCTATGCCGCAAGCTGCGGATATCCCCTGGCCCAGGGAGCCGGTGGTCATGTCGATGCCCGGGGTTTTATTCCTGTCGCAGTGGCTGGGTAGGTTGGATCCGCCCAGGTTGAGAGTATGGAGCCACTCCTCGGGGAAAAAGCCTTTCATGGCCAGGGCGCTGTAGAGGGCCGGCCCCGCGTGGCCTTTTGAGAGGACGAGGCGGTCCCGGCCTTCCCAGCGGGGATTGGCCGGATCTGTTCTCATTTCCCGGAAGTACAGGACTGCCAAAAGATCGGCGATGGAGAGGGCTCCGCCTATGTGGCCCACGCCCAGGAAGCCAATCATGTCCAGGGTTTTCTTTCTGATTTCCTTCGCCGCCTCAGCGAGGAGGGCGAGTTCGGTTTTATCGATCATGGTTTCACTCGATCACTTCCCATCCGAGGATGGAGGCCGCGAGCCTTAGGGGCTGGATGAAGTCTCCGTAGACCACGGAGGCATGGTGGGCGACGCCGTTGTTCACCACGAGGTCGAGGACCTGACTTGAGCACGAAATCCGCCGTAACGCCTTTGCCACCGGCGAAATAGGTATCCAGGGAGCGGACGGAGCAGCCGTCCCAGAGGTTGCAGGGTGCCACGCCGCAGTGCCAGAAGAGGGCGAAGTTGTTGGCCAGGTCGACCTGGGAGAAGTCGAAAAGATAGGGCGTTTCCGCGCCGATGGCCTTGTGGGCGAGCATGGAGATGGCGCCTTCCACATCGCCTTCGCAGGCGAGGATTCTGCCTTCGGATTGGAGGAGGGACATGGCGGCGCAGGGGGAGATGCCGAAGTCCCGGGCGAACTCAGGCCAGCAGCGGATGGCCAGGGCGTCCAGCTTGTTGGCCGAGAGGAAGCCTTCGAACTTGGCGGAAAGCTCGGCGACTCGGTCCACCTGGGCTTGGGTCACGCCGGAAAGCTCGAAGATCTGGCCGAGCTGGGCCTTTCTTCGGGCGACTTCGCTGGCCTCGACTTTGAAATTGTGGACGTCCGAGAGTTCGTAGTGGTCCACGAGGATTCCGGTGGCGGCGTAGAGGGTGGGGTCGTCCACAGAGAGGTTGAAGAAGCCATGGGCGCGGTATCCCAGCAGGCCTACGTGGGAGTCTCGGAGCGCCACGATGACTCTTATGGCGTCCACCCAGGTTTCGTCGATCTTTGGCCCTATGATGGCTCGGTATTGGTCGATTCCCGCCTTGTAGAGGTTGGAGGCGTTGAGATTGACGCCGCAGACCGAGTTGAGGCGGATTTTCCCGCCGTTGTAGGGAAGCTCGTCCAGGCCCCAGAGGAGGATGGGTGCGGGGGCAGCTTTTCTTAGTTCGAGGACCAGGTGGCCCAGGTGGAAGGTGCCGGAAATGCAGACTAGGCCGTCTATCCTGGCGGATGCTAGGACGTCTGCTGCGGCCTTGGCATCCTCGACGGAGATGACTAGGTTGGGTATGGCGATCCAGTCCACCGCTTCGAGTGCGGCGACGTCCTTCATTATGCCGGCGTAGAGTTCCACTGCGGCTTTGTAATCGAAGGTTTCCCTGGCCAGGCAGACCAGGCCGAGGCGAACGCGTTGTTTCATATCCTACGCTCCCTATTATTTTCTTATTGTAAGTAAGTATCAAAAATCGAGATTCGTCAACTGGTATTTGCGGCAGGTGCGGCGTAATGCGATGGAGGAGGGGAGGCGACAGGATCTACAGGATTTCCCTGTGGATCCTGAAAATCATTGTTATCCTGTCAAACAATAGTCAATGTTTGGGGTCTGACCCCTAAAGTTGATCAGGACAAGAAGGCGTCGATGACGAGGTCGGCGGCGCCGCGCAGGGCAAGGCCCTGGTTGTAGGCTCGGCCGAGGATCAGCGGTTTGGTTTCGTCGAAGCTCGAGGTTTCTCGAGAGAGTTTTTCGGTGGTTCGTCGGGCGATCTCAGCGGCGATTTCGTCGGAATAGGCGACGATGAGGAAGGATGAGGGGCGGAAAAGCCGACTGGCGGTCTGGATGGCTGAGGAAATGTAGGCCGCAGCGGCGGTGAGGATGGGGTCGGCGGATGGAGAGAAGGGATCGAGGCCTTCGAAGAGCCAGTTGCCCCGGCGCAGGTTTTCGCTGTCCATGGAGGTGATAAAGGCTTCCAGGCAGCCTCGGGCTCCGCACACGCAGAGGGGCCCGTCGTAGTCTATAGAAATGTGGCCCATCTCTACGGTGGTACCCCGGGGGCTCAGGAACATCCTGCCCGAGTCCACGAAGGCGCCGTTTACTCCTGAGCGGAGAAGAAGCATGAACATCGAAGCCTCGACCTCAGGGCCGCCGTATCGGAACTCGCTCTGGGCGATGACCGAGCAATTGTTGTGCAGCAATACGGGTAACCCCAACTTGGACTCCAGAATCTCCGCAATGGGGTAGTTTTTCATGCCCGGAATCCTAGGATAGGAGGCTACCAGGCGTTTGCCCACGTTGACCTGGCCGGGGGCTCCGATCCCCACCCCAAGGATGCGATCTCGGGGAACCTGGGTATCCCCAATGGCCTGGTTCACCAGGCTTGCGATGAGGTCTGAAACTCGGTCCGCATCTTCTGTCCGGGAAAGGGATGAGGTATGGGAGTAGATCGAGGCTCCCCTGAAGTCGAAAATTCCAATGGAAATGCGCTCAACCCAAAATTCAATGCCTACGCAATAGAAGGCTTCCTGCCGAACCGCATAGGAAACCGGCCTGCGGCCCTTGCGTTCCTGTCGGGCAGACTCTTCCTGGGGGTTGGAATCGCGCTCCAGGGCTTGGATGTACCCCGCTTCTTCCAGGGCAGAAAAGATCCGGAAAATGGTGGGAGCCTTGAGTCCCGTGGCCTGCACCACCTCGGATTGGGAGATGCCGGAAAGGCCCGCGGAATGGACGATCCTGAGGACGAGTTTTTCGTTGCGTTCCCTCACATCCGAGACGCGAAGGGGTTTGGAACTGCTTGCCATTTTCAGTTCCAGCATACTTCATGAATGAAAGTAATGGAAGGGCGGCTGGCGGCAAACGAGCCTACGGGTTGCCTCGGCGCCAGCCCCATGCGACCATGAGGAATGCGCAACCTATGGTCGCCCGAGTCCTTTCAGGGAAAGAACAAAAGGCGGAGCTACTTCGAGGGCTGGTATTTCAAGCAAACCGCCGGATCTACTGGATCCGCCGGATCTACTGCTTGGTCCTTCATCCCCGGCATCGCCTACGGGCTAGATGGCGAAGGCTACTCATTCGTGCAAGCCATCCAGGGGCGTACAGGCCGGTCCTGGTGGTTCCAGCATCCCCTGGACGCATTCTTCGCCGCGGAACGGGGCTTGGAGATACGGGTCGGGGAGAATAGGTTTTCATCCCAGGGCCTGCGGGTGGATCTTTTTGACGGAAAATCCCGCATCGAGGCCGAATTCGCCTACGGCGGGTTTTCAACCTTCCGCTTTCCCTTTTGGAGCCCCGGGGTCATGGGGCCTTTCAGTTTCGCGCCGGGGATGGAATGCAACCACGGCTTGGTGAGCATGGACCACAGGGTCGATGGCTGGGTAAGTGCGGAGGGTGAAACCCAAGCCTTCCATGCGGGGAGGGGCTACATTGAGAAGGATTGGGGCACGTCCATGCCGGAGGCGTGGATCTGGACCCAGTCGAACGACTTTTCCATCCCGGGCGACTCGGTGATGCTTTCCGTGGCGAAGATACCTTGGATGGGCGCCTCGTTCAGAGGCTTTCTCTGCGCCGCCGTCCTTGGGGGGCGAAAATATCTCTTTACAACCTACAATCGAGCCCGCATCCAAGAACTTAAGCTGAGCGATACGAAAATGCAGTGCGCGGTTTGGGGATATGGCGGAAACGGCCGGCCGGCCCTCCTTGAAATCGAAGCCACGAGGACCAGGGGAGGAATCTTGCGCGCCCCGGTGTCGGGACTCCTTTCCCGGAGGATATCCGAGGCAGTGGACGCCACGCTGCGAGTGCGCTTATCGATTCAAGGAGAGCCTGCGCATGAAACCGCATCCCCCCTCGCCGGCCTGGAGATCGCGGGGGAGCCCTCGGCCCTTGGAATTGCACGTTGAATAAAAAATGAATTTGCCTTCAATTTTCGCCCCTGCGGGGCGGACTTGGGTTGACTTCTTCCGGGGGTAGTTCCAGACTTTTAGCGGAACGGAATATTTTCCGTCTACATCATTGTGGGAAAGGAGGAGCGTATGAGAAGAAAGTTCTTCGCCGTGGCCGCCTGTGTCGCGGCCTTAGGTATTGCCGGCCTTGGAGCCCAAGGAGTCGTATTGACCGGACCGCTCAACGCGATCACCGATGTTCCCGGCATCGAGGTTGGACAATATCAGAGCCAAAACACCGGCACGACGGTGATACTCGCTCCAAAGGGAGCCGTGGGTGGCGTGGACGTGCGGGGATCGGCGCCGGGAAGCCGGGAGACCGATCTTCTTAGACCGACCAATATGGTGGACAAGGTTGATGCGGTGGTGCTCACCGGCGGAAGCGCCTACGGCCTAGCGGCAGCCCACGGGGTCATGATGTGGCTTGAGGAGCACAAGCGAGGCTGGCCAGTGGGCGGCGGCAACGTAGTGCCTATCGTGCCCGCGGCGGTGCTTTTCGATCCGGGAAGATTCGGCAGGGCCTTCACCTACAGGCCGGACACGGCCTTTGGCTATCAGGCATGCGAGGCGGCAAGCGCGGGGCCGGTAAAGATGGGCAATGTCGGCGCAGGAGCCGGGGCGGTGGCCGGCGGCATGAAGGGAGTCTTGGGAACGGCCAGCGTCAATCTGGGAGACGGGGTTTTCGTGGGCGCTATAGTCGCGGTCAACGCCGGAGGCTCAACGGTGAATCCCGCCACGGGAGAGTTTTACGCCCGGTACCTGGAAGTGAACGGCGAGTTCGGCAACCTTGGCAAGCCTGTGGCGGCCTTGAACGGCGGCTTCTCCGTGGCCTCGCTTGAAGATATGGAACCGGTGAAGAACACAACCATCGCGTGTATCGCCACGAACGTGAAACTAACCAAGGCCCAGGCGCAGAAAATCGCGGAAATGGCACATGACGGAATGGCCAGGGCTATCCGCCCCGCCCACACCATGTTCGATGGCGACACGATATTCGTGTTGGGCACCGGCCTCTTAGACCTGGATACCCTCAAGCAGCAAGCCGTGTGGGGCAATACATCGGCTAACGTCAATAAATTGGGAAGCGCCGCGGCAGACGCCTTGGCGCGGGCCATAGTCCACGCTATGCTCAACGCCGAGTCGATCGGCACGGTCCTGAGCTACAAGGACAAATTCCCCAGTGCATTCGCTAAATAAACATTCTCGACAATCTCATAAGGATCGCATTGACTTCACCTTGAAACAGTGTAAAGTGAAAATCCAGGAGAGGTTTTGATAGCGCGCCAAGGCGGGCATCCTCCTCAGCATACCAATATCATCATCAGAACTGGAGGTGTGCGTGCCTTTCGAATATATATGGTTCGATCTCGGCTACACTCTGCTTTATAGGGAAAGGGAAGCTAAGTTCGCCAAAACCCTCGCCTCCCTCGGCTTCGACGTTTCCATTGAGGCTGTGGATCGAGGGTTCCATTTTGTTGACAAACTCTATATGCGGGATTTCCCAGGGGTGCTCGGAGGCCAGGCGGAGGATTTTATGCCCGGCTATATGGAAAAGCTCTGTTCGCACCTAGGCGTGGACTGCGAGAAAGGTGGATTGCTGCGCCTCTGGGACAAGGCCTGGGCCGAGCCGGACATGGAATGGAAGGCCTATCCCTTCGTCCCGTCCACCCTTGAAACGCTCAAGGCCTTGGGGTTGAAGCTGGGCGTCATATCCAATTGGGACCCCAGCGCAAAGCCTATCCTGCGGCGCTGCGGTCTGGCAGGATTTTTCGAACATATTGTCATTTCTTGCGAAGTCGGCGTTTCCAAGCCGGATAAAGGGATTTTTCAAATCGCCCTGGACGCGGCCAAGACCTCGGCTTTCCAATGCCTCTATGTAGGGGACAATTATTACGACGACGCGGTCGGCGCTTCGTCCGTGGGCATGGAGTCGCTTATCATCAACCGGTTTGGGACCTTCGGTGTGGAAGAATTGAAAGGCATGACGATAATCCGCGACATAGCCGAGATCCCTGGGATCTTGGCCAAGAGAGGAGGGAGTCCCGCATGACCGACAAGACGCATGCCAACGCCAATGCTGGACACCCCGCTTCCCTCACGGTGATCGGACATTGGGGGGCTTACCCGGGGCCGGGCGAGGCGACATCATGCTACCTCCTCCGGGCCGAGGGCTCCGCCGTCCTCATGGACTGCGGGTCAGGGGCCCTGGCCCTGCTACAAAGAATCCTGCCCCTTCATGAGATCGACGCGGTCATCCTTTCCCATTACCATTCGGACCATGTCGCCGACCTGGGCTGCCTTCAGTACGCCGCACGGATCGACATGGATCTAGGGCGCAGAAAGAAACCCCTCGCGGTGTACGGCCACAAGGAATCTGCGGGATTCCATAAATTGAGCTATCTTGAATATGCGAAGGGCGAGGGATACGACGCCTCCTGCAAAATAGAAATCGGGCCGTTTTCCTTTGAGTTCGCCCCCATGGTCCATCCCGATCCTTCCTATGCCATCGGCGTGCGGCTACCCGGCCATAGCACCGTGGATTCCAAAGCCCTGGTTTACTCCGGGGATACTGGGGCCAGCGAAACCCTGGTGGAGTTTTCCCGGGGCGCCCAGATCCTTCTGTGCGAGACGAGCCTTTACGATGCGTATCGGGGAAAGATCTTCGGCCACATGAGCGCCGGAGAGGTCGGTGAGACGGCAAAGCGGGCGGGCATCTCAACCCTGGTGGCGACGCACCTGCCTCATTTCGGGGTGCACGCAGACCTTCTTTCCCAAGCCACCCAGGCCTTCGGGGGAGATGCCCGCCTGGCGAGTACCTATATGACCCTCGGCCTAGGGAGCTTTCAATGGATGTCCTGAGATTCATAGCCAGGCGATTCTGCCGGCTGCTGCTGACCGTGTTCATCATCTCCACATTGGTCTTCTTTGTAGTTCGAGTCATTCCCGGCGATCCGGCGATGATCATAGCCGGGATGGACGCCAGCCCCGAGGACATCATGGCTATAAGGGCCAGGCTGGGAACTGACCGCTCCCTGGTGATCCAATACTTCGATTGGCTCTGGGATATCGTCCACCTCGATTTTGGCACCACCTTAATTTCCGAGGAGCCTGTCCTCACCCTCATCCTGGAACGCTTCCCCCTGACCCTCCTCCTTGCCGTGCTGGGCATTGCGATAGGCATAGTCGTGGCTGTCCCCTTGGGCGTGATTTCCGCGGTAAAGCGCTGGTCCGCCTGGGATTATTTCGGCTTGGTGTTTTCCCAGCTCGGCATGGCGATTCCAAGTTTTTGGCTTGGAATCCTCCTCTTGCTGATCCTGGCAGTGAGGTTCCCGATATTCCCCCTCTTCGGTGCCGATTCGGCTGCCCACCTGGTGCTGCCTGCCATATCCCTGGGATTCGCCAGGGCGGCGGTAATCCTGCGGCTTACCCGAGCTTCGATGGTGGAGGAGCTTTCCAAGGAATACATCATCACCGCCCGGGCAAAGGGCCTTACGGAGCGGATGGTCAAATACAAGCACGCCCTCAAGAACGCCCTCCTTCCCATCATCACCATCACGGGTATCGAGTTCGGCTACATGCTGGGCGGCGCCATCATCATAGAGCAGGTTTTTTCCCTTCCGGGACTGGGTCGGCTCTTTCTCTACGGAATTTACCAGAGGGATTTTCCCCTCATCCAAGGGGGAGTCATTTTCGTGGCCATCGTATTCTCCCTGGTGAATTTCCTGGCGGACATCCTCTACAGCATCGTAAATCCGAAGATAAGGGTCGAATAGATGGAAGCAAAAAGTTCCGTTAAAGCCCCGCTTCTGGCGGTGGAAAACCTGGGGGTATGCTTTACCCACGGGGCTATGCAAGCCCATGCCCTCCGAGGCATCGACCTTGAGTTTTTTAAGGAAGAGATCCACGGCTTGGTGGGCGAGTCGGGGTCGGGGAAAACCGTGACCTCCACCTGCATCATGGGTCTATTGCAATCGCCGCCCGGAGAGATCACTTCGGGCAAGATCGTCTACGACGGCGTGGACATGGTGCCCCTGCCGGAGCCGGAGAAGCGACTCTACCGCGGCCGGAAGATCGCCATGGTGTTCCAGGAGCCGGGGAAATACCTCAATCCGGCCTTCAAGATTGGGGATCAGATCACTGAAATGCTCATCCTGCATTTGGGCTTGGATAAGAAGGCGGCCCGGGAAAGGGCGGTCCATCTTTTGGATTTGGTGGGGCTGGGTAAGGACGGCAGGGTCTTGGATTCCTACCCCCACGAGCTTTCCGGAGGCATGAAGCAGAGGGCCATGATAGCCATCGCCATCTCCTGTGACCCTGGATTCCTTATCGCCGACGAACCCACCACCGCATTGGACGTAACCCTTCAGCTGCAAATCCTCAGATTGATAAAAAAGCTGAAGGATATCCTCGGCATGGCGGTTCTTTTCATATCCCACGACCTGGGCGTGGTGAAGGAAGTGGCGGACCGCGTGTCGGTGATCTACGCCGGCAGGATCGTGGAGACTTCGACCAAGGGAAAACTCTTTGAAAATCCCCTCCACCCCTACACCAAGCTCTTGATGCTGTCCATCCCCTCGGCCCAGCGGAGGGGCGTGCGGCTGGCGACCATCCCCGGGCGCGTGCCGGATGCGGACAAGACTCCCGAAGGCTGCGCCTTCCATCCCCGCTGTCCCTTGGCCATAGAGCGTTGTTCCCGGGAAAATCCGAGTTTGGGCGATTTCGAGGAAGGCCACAGGGTGGCATGCCATAGGGCGGGTGAGTCATGGATCAACTGATCGAGTGCAAGGATATCGTTAAAATCTACCGAGGCAGGGGCCTGGCGGGCGCCGCGCGGGGTTTCAAGGCGGTGGACGGGATCAATCTGTCCGTGGCCAAGAAGACAAGCTTCGGGTTGGTGGGAGAGTCGGGCTGCGGCAAGACTACCTTCGCCCGCACTCTTCTATACCTGGACCCTCCTAGCTCGGGAAGCGTTCGCTACGATGGGGTTGAGCTGGGGACCTTGAGCCATAGGGAATTGAGGAAGTTCCGCAAGAGAATGCAGATTGTCTTCCAGGATCCCAACTCGGCCCTCAATCCCAAGATGAGCATCTTCGACAGCCTTTCCGAGGGGCTCATCAACCGCAGGATCGACAAGGACGAGCGGGGCAGGCGCATCAAGGACCTTTTGGACCTGGTGGGGATAAGCTACGCCTACAAGAACCGCTATCCCCACGAGTTTTCCGGAGGGCAGAAACAGCGCATCGTCATAGCCAGGGCTCTCTCCATGGAGCCTGATTTCCTTTTATTGGACGAGCCTGTGTCCAACCTGGACGTGTCGATCCAGGCGCAGATCATCAACCTGCTTTCGGATTTGAAAAAGGAATTCTCTCTTACCTATCTTTTTATCTCCCACGATCTTAATTTGGTTTCCTACATGTGCGATACTGTAGGCGTGATGTTCAAAGGGAAGATCGTGGAACAGGCGCCGACTGATCTTTTGGTGTCCAATCCCACTCATCCCTATACGCGGCGCCTCCTGGCTTCGATCCCCGGCGCCGCCTTCGGAGAGCGCGGACTGAGCAAGGGCTTGGAGGAAGAGTCGGTTCTAGTAATAGAAGCCCGCAAAGCTCAGCGCCAAGGCTCGGGCGGATGTCCCTACTATCCGTTCTGCCCAATCGGCGACGGGGAGTGCACTTCCCGGGCTCCCGGCCTTAGGTCATTGGGCGACGATACAATATCTTCACGGCACGTCGTGTCGTGTTTTAAGACAGAGGCCGGCACATGACCGGCATTCGCAAGGAGCAACCCATGAAGAAGCGTTTTATTACGATGTTCCTCGCCGCGGCGCTTTTAACCGCCTCGGTCGGCGTCGCATTCGCCCAAGGCGGTTCTGGAGTATTGAACTTCGGCCTTTCCGGTAACCCGGATACCCTTGATCCACAGAAAACCTCGGGAACCTTGACCTTCCAGGTTCTCAAAAGCTTCTACGACACCTTGGTCGAGCCTGATGTAACGGGCAACCTAGTTCCAGCCCTCGCCGAGTCCTGGTCGGTTTCCGCAGATGGCCTGGTGTGGACCTTCAAGCTGAGAGCCGGCGTAGTCTTCCACAATGGACAAACCTTCACCTCCAAAGACGTCAAGGTTACCCTGGACAGGATCCAGGCCGAAGCCTTCGCCTCGCCCAAGCGCAGCGAATTCGTGCCGATCAAGAAAATAGAAACCCCGAACGACCTCACCGTGGTCCTCTCCTTGGGGTCTGCCTACGCCCCATTCCTTGCAACCCTCGCCTCCGGCTGGGGAGCCATCCTTCCCTCCGGCCTTATCGCCTCGGGCCACAATTTCGCCGCCCAGCCCGTGGGAACCGGCCCCTTCAAGTTTGAACGCTGGGTCAGGGATAACAAGATCACCATGGTCCGCAACGACAAGTATTGGATCAAGGGTCTTCCCAAGCTCGCCCGCGTGGAGTTCAACATCGTCCCCGAACGGGCGGTCCAGATCCAGGGACTTATGTCCGGCGCCATCGAGGCGGTGGAATTCGTCGATCCCGAAGACCTGCCCATCCTCAACGCCAATCCCAAGGTCACCGTCAAGAAAGAGCTGACCTCTCTCATCATGGTTATGGCCATGAACAACTCGCGGCCCCCGCTCAATGACCTCAGGGTCCGCCAGGCGGTGAACCACGCCATCGACAAGCAACTTGTCCTGGACATCGCCTACGGCGGCGGCAAGGTGGGCTCCACCTTCCTGGACACGGGCAACGCCTATTACACCGACTTCTCCAGCTTCTATCCCTACAATCCTGAAAAAGCCATGCAGCTGTTGAAGGAAGCGGGCGTGGGCAACAAGGAATTTACCATCCATGTTCCCCAGAACTATCCCCTCCACGTCAAGGCGGCGGAGCTCTATCAGCAGATGCTTGAAAAAGTGGGCATGAACGTGAAGCTCCAGCTGGTGGATTGGTCCACCTGGCTGTCCAGCGTGTTTTCCGGTGGCAACTATGACTTCACCGTCATCGGCCACACGGGAAAGCTTGACCCGGACGGGACCCTGGCGGGCTACGGCGCGGGCAAGTACGTGAAGTGGCAGAACCCTGTGGTGGCCGACCTCCTCAAAAGGGCCGTAGGCGTCTCGGACTTCGCGGCCCGGAAGAAGATGTATACCCAAGCCTTGGAAATCATGGCCAGGGAAGTGCCCTTCGTGTACCTGGGAACCTCCTACCGCTATGTGGCAACCCGGAGCAACGTGGTCGATTTCAGGATGACTCCGAATATCGACACCTTCGATTTCCGCTGGACCGAACTGAAGTAAGATTGGGAGTAGTATGATCGCGCTCAGGAAATCCCAGAGGGTTCTGTTTTCCCTCGCCGTCCTTTTTCTCCTTGTTCTGGTGGGCTCGGCTATAGCCGCTCCCTTGGTGGCTCCCTACAAGCCCACCGAACAGTATCTCGCCAAGCGCTTCCACGCCCCCAGCCTGGAGAATCTTCTGGGGACTGACAACTACGGCAGGGATATCCTGAGCCGCATCGTCTTTGGATCTAGGTCGGCCCTCATCGTCGGCATTGTGACGGTTTCCTTGGCCCTGGTCATTGGCTCGACGATAGGGCTGCTGGCAGGATTGGGTTCCAGGAATCTCGACAGCGCCCTCATGCTCTTCATGGATTCGGTCCTGTCCTTCCCCACCATTCTCTTGGCCATCACGGTGGTGTCCTTCCTGGGCTACGGGCTGGTGCAGGTGATGCTCGCCCTGGGCATTATCTCCAGTCCTATCCTCGCGCGCCTGGTGCGGGCGGAGACGCTCTCCATCAAGACTGAAGGCTATGTGGAGGCTGGGCGGGCCCTGGGTACTCCCATGGTAAAGATCGTGTTCAAGCATATCGTGCCTAATCTCCTGGGCAAGGTTGTGGTCCAATGTTCCATCATCTTCGCCCTATCGATTGTCATAGAAGCCTCTCTGTCCTACCTCGGCGTGGGCACCCAGCCCCCAGCGGCGAGTTGGGGCCTGATGCTCAAGGATGCCCGCAACTATCTGGTTCAGGCGCCTTGGATGGCCATCTATCCCGGCCTCTGCCTCGCCCTTACCGTCCTTGCCTTCAACATCATCGGTGATACCTTGGCCGAAAGGCTCAATCCTAGGCTGACGGGATCTTCATGACCCGTGTCGGCCTCATCTCCGACATCCACGTCGATTTGAATCGGATTAAGGGCGAGGATCTGGTGACAGATCTCCTCGCCCGGGAATCCGCCCGTCGGAATCTGGATATCCTTCTCATCGCCGGGGACATTTCCTCGGACTACCGGCTTACCCTGCTCACCTTGGCCCGGCTTGAGGAAGGTTCCGGCGCCCGGGTGCTCTTCGTGCCGGGCAACCACGACATCTGGAATGAATTCCACCCCGAGGCCAAGGCTTGGGATGCGTACAATGCCTTGCTGGAGCACCTGGGCAATCTGGCCCGCGGCCCTGTGGCCCTTTGCGATGGGTGGGCGGCGGCGGGGGATCTGGGTTGGTATGATTTCAGCTATGGGGACGGGTCCTTTTCCTTTGAGGATTTCGAGAGGATGAAGTACGGCGAGCGGACATGGCAGGACAAGGTCAAGTCCATCTGGGACCGGGGGACTCTCGATATGCACAGGCTTTTCGTCCAGCGCCTGGAAGCGGGTTTGCCCGCCGAGGGCCGGCGGATTCTTTTCGCTACCCATGTGGTCCAGATCCCTGAATTCACCGTGGCTCCGCCCGGGCCGATGTGGAAATATTTCAATGCGTTCCTGGGCAGTCCTGAGTACGGCGAGATCGCGCAACGCTATGGGGCGGAGATCGCTGTCTGCGGCCATGTGCATTACCGGCGCCGTGTGCTGAAGGGGCGGACTTTGTTTGTGTGTCCTTGCCTGGGCTATGTGGCCGAATGGCCGGCCCCTCCCGATCCGGAGAAGGAAATCGCCGAGACGCTCCAGGTTTTCGAACTGGGTCCCAAGGGGGCGGTGCCCATGCCGTGGGTTACCTGATGGGACTTGCGGGTGCTTGAAGGGGGCGCCGCCTCCGGCCTTGGACTATATGTGTCGCGCAACGCGAGCAGTGTTAGAATAATTGGACATGATAACAAGTAGCTATGTTTTAAGAACGGTGAGCTCGTAGTATCCTGAGTTCGACGGGACTCGAAAGCCGGTGGCAGGCAGTCTGTCATCCGCAAGGCACTACTGCCCCCGCATTAGGTAGTAACCTTGATGACACGTATACCCTAAACCGGCCATCGAACATCTACCGTGCGGCGCATTGACGAAAGTCTGGTGTGACCGCGAATAGGAGATCACGCGTACCTGTGAGAGCATCATAAGTCTCCCGGTTCCCTTGTCTATCAGTAAGAAGGTGCGTAGGAAATTGCGATTCTATAAGCTTGGTTCTTTGGGAGCCGCGGCGATCTCGACTCAAAACATAGGGGGCTACTCGGCAGTAAAACGAGGCACGAACGCGCTGCTGTGGGGATCGAACGCATAGGCGGAACCCCAATCGTTTCCCATGGCCACTGTTTCACGCATAGCCCTGGCGACGAATACGGCTTTCTGATTGGTCATCGTTGGGTTAAGCGAGATGCGCACCCAGCCGGGCTTCCAGGAAACATCGCCGGAATCGATGTGGTCGGTGATGGCCCGCGATTCTGGCTTGGTTATGTGGAACAGAACATGACCGTAGGTGCCTGCGCAGGAACAGCCTCCCCGGATTTGGATTCCGTAGCGGTCGTTCAATAGACGGACAACTAAATTGTAATGAATCAAAGGGCAACGGAAGGAAAGAGTACCAAGGTAGCGCAGGTTTTCCGATTCCAGCAACTAAAGCTCCTCAAGTCCCTCAATCTCGGCGAGGAAGAGCGACTTCAGTTCTTCTTCCCTTGTCTTTATTGCCTCAATGCCCATAGACTCCTTCAATTTCAAGGTCAGAGCCGCCCGAATCGCCTGGAGAAACCCATGGGTGCCCCCATCTTCCCGCGCCTCACTGGAGTCCACATATCGGTGCGTACCGAAAGGCGTTGTCCATTTGACGGTACCACTGCCGGAATGATCTGGCGTTTCCAGGGAATACAGGGCATTGGACAGGATAAGTATGCCCGAGGACCGATGCTCGCCAAGGAACTTATGGGGCGAAAACGTTATGGTGTCCAGCCTCTCTTCCTTTCGCGTAGGATGCATGTCTATGGCAACGTAAGGCGCTGCGGCGGTAAAATCCACGAAGCATAGGCCCCCCGTGCCGATGCATGATCGCCGCCATGGCGCGGTAGTCTGTCATGGTACCTGTGACATTCGAGGCGGCTGTAAAAGCGCCAATGAGAAGCGGACTGTCTCCATTGTCCACCAATGTCCTTTCCATCTACTCCAAGTCCTGCATGCTAGTCGATTTAGCGCGGGGAACAATGCGAACGTCGGCGTTGTATTTCTCCCAGGTTATCTGGTTGGAATAGTGCTCCACATGCGTTACAAGCACCAGCGGACGGTTTCCCCCGGCGTTTTGGAGGCGTCGGCGACCTGGTTGCCTAAAACCTATGATTCTTTGGAGCTTATTGATCGCCGAAGTCCTTTCGAAACCTGAGAAGAGCACGGAGCCATCGTCCGCCGCGTTCACAGCCCGGCGGATTATTTACCGGGCGTTATTGTACGCATGGGTCATCGCTACTCCGGAGTAGGTGGTTTTGGTGTGTGTATTGGCAACAAGAAGCCCTACCTCGCGATGTATGAAGTCCTCGATTGGGCCATACAGCCTACCGGAGGCCGTCCAGTCCGCGTAGACAATCGTGGCATCGATGCCTACAATATTCCTCCGATAGGGAAGAAAGCGTGATTCAGTGTTCAGTATCGTACTCCTAGGAAAAAATTCAAAAGGCCGCGGCATAGCCGCGGCCCAATCGCATCGCAGATCCGCGACCAATGCTTACCAGGGATTCTTCGCGTACTCCGCCCGGTAGAATGCATCCAATTCCTGCAACAACTTCTTGTACTCCGCCGGCCCCATGTAATCCAGAGGCAAGGACAATTCGTCGGCGCGCTTCTGGAAATCGGGATCGTTGAATACCTTGGCCATGGCGTCGGAGAGGATTTGGAGGTGTTTGGGATCGATGCCCTTGGGAGCAGCCAGGCCGCGCATGGCCAACTGGATGGTGTCGAATCCCGATTCCTTGTACGTCAGGACGTCTGGCATCATGGGGATTCGCTTGGGAGCGCCCACGGCGATGACCCTGACTGTCTTGGCTTTATACTGCGAAACAATCTCCGAGGCGTTGGTGAACATCACGTCGATGTTTTTGCCCATGAGGGCGGTAAGCTGGGGGCCGGTACCCTCGAAGGGGACCTTCCGGACCTTGATCCCGAAGGCGTTTTCAAAATTTCGCAGAGTGAGGGCTTCGGAAGTCCCAGGGCCGCCGTAACCCATCCGGATGGTGTTCGGTTTCGCCTTGGCAGCCTCCACCACGTCCATCATCGTCTTGAAGGGACTGTCGGGAGGAACCACCAGGGCGCCGGGATCGGACACAAAGTTGGCGATTGGCTCGAAGTCCGACAGGGAGTACTTGACTAGATTGCCTTCCTGGATGGGTTTGAGAAGTACCGTGGGAGGATTGATCATCCCAATGGTATAGCCGTCCTTGGGAGCCATGGCGATGGCGGTGAAGCCAACCGCGCCGCCGGCGCCGGGTTTGTTTTCCACCACGAATTGGCCGCCGATGTACTTTTCCGCAAACTTAAGGATGACGCGGGCGGCAACATCGGTGCCGCCACCGGGATTGAACGCTACGATTGCGGTGATGGGTTTCCTAGGATAATCCTGGGCGAAGGCCATTGATGGAACCGCGAGGGAAAACGCAACAGTGACGATAAAGAACGCCAGAAGCGTGCGGCGGAACATGTTTTTTCCTACCATATCTTTCCTCCTTCAAAACGCTAGGCGGCTTCCATGAAACCGCGCTGGAACCTGGTTCAATGACGGCGCCTGGAAGGTCAGACCTCGGCGTCGTCGGCAAGCTGACCCCGCTTCTTCTTAATGGAACTGTAAATGCTCAAGGCAAGGATCAGGATGCATAAGGTCATGAGTACCCCCGAGATCGGCCGTTGAAAGAGATACAAAAGCCCACTGGCGGAAAGCGACAATGTCTGTATCATCGTGAATTCAATGTTGTTTCCCAGCACGAAGGACAATAGGAGAGCCGCGGCGGGTATCTCCAGCTTTTTCAAAAAATATCCAACTATGCCGAAGAACACCAAAAGCCCCACATCCCACACGCTGCGGTTCACGCTGAATACGCCAAGCATGCAGATGAGCAGGATGAGGGGAGCGAGGAGCTTATAGGGGATCCTCGCGACCTTAGCCCACAGGTTGGCCAAGGGCAGGTTCATGATCAGCAACATGACGTTGCCAATGAACATACTGGCGATGACGGCCCATAGGAAATCAGGATTCCTTTCGTACAGCAGGGGCCCGGGGATGAGGCCGTGCATGGTGAAGGCGCCCAAAAGGATCGCCACCGTGGGAGAACTGGGTATGCCCAGTGTGAACAGGGGAATCAGGGCCGCCCCGGCATACGCATTGTTGGCGGTCTCTGGTCCAGCCACCCCTTCGATGGCACCTTTGCCGAATCGGCTGGGATCTTTCGCCACCCGCTTTTCGAACGAATAGGAAAGAAGGGAGGCAATGGAAGCGGAGGCTCCGGGAATGAGGCCCAGAAGCATCCCCAAGGCGGTGCCGCGGCCGATAGCCTTGGCAGCGGGAGCCCACTCCTCCCGGGGCGGGATGAGGCCTTTGACCTTGGGAGGGGTTTCGGTTTCCATGTTTTTCTCGGCGTTGAGCAAAATTTCAGAGACGCCGAAAAGCCCCATGGCGAGGACGACGAAATCAATGCCGTCCAATAGCATGATCTGTCCAAAGATGAACCTGGAGGCGCCTGAGCCGGGGTCTTGGCCGATCATCGCCAAGAGCAGTCCCAGCACCACGGCTATCAATCCCTTCACTATGGACTTTCCCATAAGTCCAACGATGAGAAGGAGGCCAAACATCATGACTGATAAGAATTCCGGAGGACCAAACTTGATGGCAAACCGGGCTAGGGTAGGTCCGATGAAGGTGAGGGACAGTATGGCGACAATTCCGCCTATGAAGGAGCCGATGGCCGCCACGCCCAAGGCTGCGCCGGCCCGGCCTTGGCGCGCCATTTGGTAGCCGTCGATGCAGGTGATGACCGAGGCGCTCTCCCCTGGGGTGTTGATGAGAACCGAGGTGATGGTACCGCCGTACATGGCGGCGTAAAAGATTCCGGCCAGCATGATGATCGCCGGCGTAGGCTCAAGCCCGAAGGTGAGGGGAATCAAGATAGCCGTCCCGGCAACAGGCCCTAGGCCCGGCAGGACTCCGATGAACATGCCCACGCCAACGCCGATGAGACAAAATATGAGGTTGTTCCAGGTCAGCGCCGTGGCGAAACCTTGCATCAATAAAGATAGGGAATCCATAGCCAACCTCCTAGAAACCCAAGCCGTTCATGGGAAGCTGGACTCTCAGGAAGAGGGCGAACAAGGCATACAGGAAGAGGGATGCGATGGCGGAAATCGCCAAGGATACGTACCAGCGGTAGGCTTTGCGAAGCAGAAGGAAAAGGAAGGCGGCACTGGTGGTGATGAATCCCAGGAACCCGATGAGCGCCACATAGCCCACCATCGATCCTAAGATAAAAAGTATGGATGAAAGGCCCTTCTCGGAGGGCAGTTTTTCGCTTTTATCCTTTCCCCTGATGCTGTTGGACATATACAGAACGCCTAGGACGATGAGGAATCCAGAAAGCCACCGGGGGAAAAAACCCGGCCCAGGCCCGATCTCGCTGGTGTAGGGGAACTGCAGCGAGTAGATGAAAAATACAATCCCAACTCCCATCACGGCGAGGGAGCCCCAGAATCCTGGGCTTAGCGTAGGTTTCCACGCTTCCGCCTTTGCCATCGCCTACCTCCTGATTGAATCCCTGACATAACGCAGGGTAGCAGTGTCGAAGGGGTATCGGATGACGCATCCGGGAGCCAGGATTACCTTGCGGCTTCCTGTAGCCTCCAGAGTCAGCCGAATATCCTGATCCAAGGCCTCGCGATCCCCGGCCGTAATTCTAAAGCGGCGGAGACCGCCTACTATGCACCGATTCGGCGCTTGCCTAAGGAACTCATCGAGGCTTGGCGCTGTCTCCCACACATGCCAACTGATCGCCTGCACCGGATAGTCCTTTGTAAGATCGAACATGATGTCGTCTCCATGAAGATGCATGACATTGAACCAAGACTCGCCGGGAAGGGCGGTAAGGACGTCCCTGTCAAAAGGAACGCCGAATTCCCGATAGAAGTCCCTGGTTGAGGCTTGGTAGCTGGAGACTTGGCTCGCGAAATAAACGCCCGCACAACCCGCTTCGACAGCCTGCAGCGCAAATTCTGCGGTCACATCGGCTATGGCTCCGAGGGCGTCCTTGAATCCTTCGGGGTTTTCCAGCGCCGAATCCGCCAGAGGGATCCCGGAGAGTTTTTCAGCGGTGGTAACAGGGCTGAATATTGTTGCGACGATGGGCACCTCGCCCTTTGTCATTTCCGCCAACATCCTCAAGGATTTCAGTTCCCGTCCCATGGCTCCCACGCCAGGCTTAGGCCGGGATAGGAAGTTCCAATCCTTCGAGCTTTCGACGGCGAAGCGCGTCACTTCCGCCACGCCCCCTTTTGGGATGGCCGAATAGTCGCAGGCGCAGCCCCAATCTTCCACGGAGAACATCCCGTTGGGCATGTTCTTTATGAAATCCAGATCGAAATCTTTGTAGAACCGGTAGGTATGTTCGGCCAAGGCCTGGGGATCCATGTCGATTTCCGGGAAATGGGTCCAGAGACTGAATGGCTGGACCTCGGTCTTTTCTCCGGCCAAGGCGCTCCGTATCCTGGCTTCCTTCAGGGTCATCTGGCCCCGCCTTCCCGAGAATCAAGTTGTGCCTTCAACGCATCCTCAATGACTGTCCTGGTTCGGGTAAGATGCGTCCGCATCGCTTGGGCGGCTCTTTCGCCGTCCGATTCGCGGATGGCCTCGTATATGGCCCTATGGTCGCTCATCCCCCTCTCATGGACCTTTGAGAGTTCGAGGAATTGGTCGCGGGCCAGCCTCAGCCAATCCGCCAGATAGAGGCTAAGCTCCCCCAAAACCATATTGTGCGATGCGGCGATGACCGCGGCGTGGAAATCCATGGATACGCCCAGGGGAACTGCGGCAGCGGTAAGGTTTTGTTCCATCGCCTCAAGCGCTTCCTTGATATCCGAGAGGTCAATTTCGGTCCGCCTGGCTGCCGCAAGTCTTGCTGCTTGGATCTCGAGACATTCCCGGGCTTCAAAAAGATCCATAAGGTTCTGCGCCGACGACATCAGGAGGAAATCAATATTGCTTATTAGGTTCCCAACGCTTATGCGACGCAAGTACACACCTTTGCCGGCGACGCGTTCGGCGATTCCCATGAATTCCAGCACTTTCAGGGCTTCCCTCACCGGCACCCGGGATGTCTCGAACACCTTCGCGAGCTCCCGTTCGGAGGGCAAAAGGTCCCCCTCCTTCAGCCGCCCTTCCCGTATCCATTGTCGGATCTTGCGGAAAACCTGGCGGGAGAGAGCGCTCTCCACAGGCAGGTTCAGGCGATCCAAAGGCTCGGTTGCGTCATCGAACACAAAAACCTCGCATTTCCATAAAGTGGTATACCGGTATACCAGTATACCAAGACTGTAAGATCCAGTTTTTTGGAAGTCAAGAGCGAAATTCAAATATGTGAGACTCTTGCCAAAAGTCTGACTATTGTGGTGTTTAAACAGGTTGAATTTCAAAGGGAAGAGAGCTAATGGCAGTCAGCTGCGATAGAATTCGTGTAAAGGTTGTTCAGCAGCAGGGATTTTTCCGGAATTGTAGCTATGAGAATAGACTGCCCCTAGCGTTTCACCGGTACTAGGCGATATGTTCGGTGGTGTGTTCCTACGCGCCTCCTTACTTTTAGATGATGCTTGTCATCAAGGTTACTAACTAATGCAGTGTGGAAGTGGTGCCTTGCGGATCACAATTTGCCAGGCACCGGCTCCCGAGTCCCGTCGAACTCAGGATACTACGAACTCACCGTTCTTAAAACATAGCTACCTGCCCAACCATCAGTTCGCCGGAATAAGATCCTCTGGCCAAGGAATTTTCTTCATTTACATATCTCGCGATGCGATTTATAGTTGGAGCAGAGAATAATAATAAATCCGAGCGTTGCAGCCTTCGCTTAGGTTCGGGCAAAAAGTCATACAAACCCATCTTTAATCGAGGAGGGGCCATGAAAGCCTTGGTGAACCGCGCATTGAACCGCTCTGGGAGTTTCCTGATCGCTGCGGCGATGATAGCCGCCCTGGGGATTTCGGCTGTCTCGTGCGAAAACGACAGATTGATGGAAAGCCTTTTGGCCATGGAACAAACGACCCTGGTTCTGGAACTCGAGCCCCCTCTGGGCTCAAGGCTCATTTACCCCGATTTCGATCTCGCGCTCGCGGCCTACGATATCAATGGGACAGGTCCCGGAGGGGCTGAGTTCTCGGCTGTCGGCTATGCTTCTACCCTCTTTACCCGGACGGGCCTGGAGCCCGGGGAGTGGACAATCCTTGCTTCGGCCAAAAACGCCGAAGGCACGGTCCTGGGTACATCTCCCGCCACGGCAGTGGTTTTGACCAAGGCCAAGACCACCTAGGCAAGGCTGATATGCGAGGCTCCGGACGGGGATGGGTATTACGCCTTTCGGATTACCTGGCCGGCGGGCTTGGTGAGCGCGCCTGAGCCTACGGCGTATCTGATATCCCAAACCGGGGAACGATACAGGGTCAGTTTTGCAAAGGCGTATTCCTCCGCGGAAGCCTCGGGCTCCCGCCGTGTGCCCAAGGGGCTCTATTCCTTGGAAGTGAGGCTCTCCGACGGGAGCTTTGGCTTGGGCCCACTGTGGAGCGGTTCGGAAGAGATGTACATAGCCGAAGGAGCGACCACGGGATGCGAATATCCCTTGACTGCGGCGGAATTGAACCTTGAACCTGGAACCCGTACCTTCGCGGGCAGCGGGGCAGGCGGTTCGTTGAATGGATTGGGCACGGCGGCGAGCTTCAATGACCCTGGCGATATGGTCATTGGAACAAACGGGAATCTCTACGTGGCTGACACACTATCGAATCGAATACGAATGATCACGCATGATGACCGAGGCTGCCTTCAACGAGCCGTCGGCGATAGCCGTGGAGCCCAACGGCAATCTCATTGTAGCCGACTCGGGCAACCATGCGATCCGTCGAATCACCCCCATAGGCCAGGTGCAGACAATTGTGGGCAACGGCACCCCTGGGGATGCGGAAGGCACCACCAACACCTCTGGGTTGAATGGCACTGCCCGTTTGAATTATCCCTCCGGGGTGGCGAGCAGCGGCACGTACATTTATATTGCGGATTCGAACAACAATAAAATACGCAGGGTCTATATGCTGGGAGATCAGGTGATCACCTACGCGGGATCCGGGACCGCCGCCTGGACTGATGGAGTAGGAACGGCCGCTTCCTTCAAGTTTCCCACCGGCCTGGCGTTAGCTCCCGGGGCCCTCTTTGTGGCTGATACGCAGAATCATAGGATAAGAAGAATCGAAACAGCCACTTCCTCCGCTACAGTCAGCACCCTGGCCGGCAACTCCACGCCAGGATCGGCGGACGGGCTTGGCTCCGCGGCATCCTTCAGATTTCCAAGAGGTCTGGCGGTGAGCGATTCGGGGTATCTCTACGTGGCCGATTCAATGAATCATAAGATTCGCACGTCGACAATCGAGGGGCAGGTGACAACAACGGCAGGTTCCGGATACTCGGGCTGGCAGGACGGGCCTGGGCAGGAGAACAGCTTCAGCAGCCCGAAAGGCCTTGCGACTGGAAGCCAAGGGAAGGTTTATGTGGCCGATACCTGGAGCGATAGGATCAGGCTCATGCTGACCAGGTAATGGGCGCTGGGCGGGAAGGGCCTGTCTGGCGCAGGCGGCTGTTGGCGGGCGGTTGTGCGGTAGCGGTTGTGCGCAGTTGCCTCATGTCTGCGTCCGATGTATGATCCCGGGAAACCCCCGGAGGAAGATTCCTTGACACCCGTGTCCGCCCCAGTTCCCTTCGCCGCCCGCTCGAAGCTTTCCATATTCGCCGAATACTACAAACCCCACCTTAGGCTGTTTCTTTTAGACATGGGCTGCGCCTTCCTCATCTCCCTTATCGACCTTGGGTTTCCCATCATTTCCCGCTACTCCCTCCAGGAGCTTATTCCGAACAAAGCCTGGGGCGCCTTCATCCTCCTGGTGGGCCTTTCGGCGTCAGGCTTCGCCCTGCGAGGCGGATTGCATTACATCGTCACCTACTGGGGCCATGTGCTGGGTGTCAAGATGGAGGCGGACATCCGCAAGGACCTCTTCGTCCATCTCCAAAAACTATCCTTTAGATTTTACGACCAAACCAGGACGGGGCACCTCATGTCCCGGGTGGTGAGCGATCTTTTCGAGGTGGTCGAGCTGGCCCATCACGGCCCGGAAGACCTCTTCATCTCCTTTGTGACCTTAGTCGGAGCCTTTATCGCCATGACCCTGATCTGGTGGCCACTCGCCCTGGTCCTGGCGGTTTTCGTGCCCTTTGTCATCATATTCACCGTCAGGCGGCGCAAGGCCCTCTCACATGCCTCAACGGAGGTGAAGAAAAAAACCGCGGGGATCAACGCCAACCTGGAGAGCAGCATTTCCGGCGTCCGCCTTACCAAGGCCTTCGCCAACGAAGACTACGAGGTGGAGAAATTCCTGGAGGGCAACAGACTCTATCGGGAAGCCCGGAGTTCATACTACCGCTCGATGGGGGTTTTCCACGGGGGAATGGAGTTCGCCACCTCTATCCTCAATGTGATCGTAATCGGACTGGGCGGATACTTTGTCATGCGCGGCTCCATGGACTACGGAGACCTCATCGCCTTTACCCTCTATGTGGCGGCTTTCCTCCAGCCCATAAAACGCCTAGTGTCATTCTTCGAACAGTACTCCGTGGGCATGGCGGGCTTCGAGCGATTCATCGAGCTGATGCGGGTGGAGCCCGAGATCGTGGATAGGCCGCAAGCGGCTGACCTTGGATTGGTGAAGGGAGACCTGGCCTTCAAGGACGTGAGCTTTTCCTACAATTCCTCCGTGGCTGTGCTCGAGCACCTGGACCTGGAAATCAGGGCGGGAGAGAAGGTTGCCATCGTAGGGCCTTCCGGGGGCGGCAAGACAACCCTCTGTATGCTCATTCCCCGGTTCTATGAGATTGAGGCGGGGTCCATAACCCTGGACGGGGTGGATATCAGGGACATAACCCTGTCCTCCTTGAGGGAAAATATTGGAATAGTCCAGCAGGATGTCTTCCTTTTCGCCGACACCATCAGGGAAAACATCAGATACGGGATGCTTGGCGCTACAGAAGAGCAGATCATTCAAGCGGCCAAGCAGGCGAACATCCATGATTTCATAATAAGCCTTCCCGAGGGCTACGATACCTTCGTGGGGGAAAGGGGAGTTCTCCTCTCCGGCGGCCAGAAGCAGCGGATCAGCATAGCCAGGATATTCCTCAAGAATCCCCCCATCCTCATCCTGGACGAGGCGACGAGCGCCCTGGACACCGCCACGGAGCTAGCCATCCAGAGATCCTTGGAAGAGCTTATGCGGGGCAGGACCAGCCTAGTCATAGCCCACAGGCTCTCCACCATCAGGGATGCGGACGAGATAGTCTACATCGACGATGAGGGAATCAGGGAGAGGGGCACCCACGCTGAATTGCTAGCCCTGAACGGGTATTACGCCGAGCTCTACGAAGCCCAGTTCGGGATGTTGGGCGGCCCGCTCGTTGACGGGATCCTCCCGCGGATGATACTGAGATAGAGACGATAAAGAATGTGAACCGGAGGTCGCAATGAAACGCCTTGCCTTAATCCTTATCCTCGCAGCCTTCGCAATCCTTGCCTCGGGGCCAATTTTTGCCCAGGAACTCCCTCCCCAACCAAAGTTTTCTATGTGGAACCGCGGCAATTTCTATTTCAATTTCCACGACATGACCACGGGAATAGGCCCTGATTGGATGGGCGGGGACAAGGGGGTGTACAATTTCCTCAACTTCAATTGGAATTGGAAGGACGTGGGCTGGACCATGACCGCGCAATGGGACGGGGACGACTGGCTGGTGCCGGGCAATCTAAGGGACTACAGCGCCGCCTTCGCCCTTTTCGGAGGGAAGCTGCGCCTGGACATGGGAAAGGTCTGGCACGACGGCGGCTACCGATTCGCCAACTTCGACGCCACCGGTTTCTCCGCCAGGATAGCCAACGGCAAGACCGGCCTTTTGGCCCGGATCTATCCGCTACCGGGTTTGTCCATAGGGGCTTTCCTTCCGGTGGATGTGGCGTCCGCGACCTTTTCCGCCACCTTCGACGACATCAACGTTGGGGTCGAATACCTGTGGGGCGACCGCCTGGTCCTCAAGGCTTCCTACAGGATGGAAGAACTGGAGGACGCCAAGGATCCCACCCTCATGAACAAGGAGCTGGCCTTGGGCCTGGGATTGATCAATCGGCTTGACTACCAGCTCTACCTGGGCTACCGCTATGCCGACGCCGCCAAAGAGCACGACCTCCTGGTGGACGGCTACTACAAATTCCCCGCCTTCATCCTGCGGGCCTTCGGGGACGTCAACTATCGCAACGGAAGCCTTTTTTTCGGGATCAAACTCAACGGCGAATACGAATTCCTCGGGATTCCTCTCTTCGCGGGGGCTACCCTGGCCTACCATCTGGGCGACTACTTCAACTGGTACGTGAACGAGCTCTCCACGACCGCCTACCTGCGCTATGATTTTGGCGGCGGTTCCTCGGTCCAGATAGGAGGCGACCTGATTTTCAGGACCCCTCCTGCGATCATTCGCTTGAATGCCGCCTACACCATCTCATTCTAGCGCGCCGGGTCGAGGGCGGTGATCCCGGGAAGGGAAAGCCTTTCCAGGTACTCCAAAAACGCCCTTGGCCCCTTGGATAGATGGATTCCAGGACCTGCCAGCTCCGAATATTGTTTTTCCTCCTCGCTACACACCACGGTGAGGGCGGCTCCGCACAAGGCTTCGTGTAGGGCAGCGACATGGGGGTCTTTTGGGGCTGGCGAGGCTTGGGTTTCAAGGCAGGAAAGGGACTTCTCATCCAAGCCAGCCGGCCCTGACCAGAGGATGGTGCCGGAGCCCGAGAGGTCTTCGGCGAGGCCGGCGATGGAATCCCTTTTGCCTTCCGAGGCGAGGCGGACCTTGTCGGGATAGGCGTCCATGAAATTGGCTATCATTGACTCGGCGGCGTGCCGACTGTCGGGGCGCTGATCGTCCCGCTCGGCATCGAGGAGGATGGCCAGGCGGTCGACCCTGGGTAGCATGGCCGCCATGACGCCGAATTGGGCTTCCACTTCCCTGCCGCAGAACACGGCTACAAAGGGGCGGGGAGGGTTGGCGAGGAGGAGCTCAAGGGCTTCCAGTTCCTTGGCTACCAGGGGTCCGGCGAGGCGGTGTTCGAGGAACCGGGGCGCGCCGACTATGGATGCGTGGCGCCTTAGGCATACGTTGAAGGCGTCGTTCATGTACCAACCGTCCGAGAGGTCGGCCAAGTATCGAGCGAAGGTTTCGTCGTTGTCCTTTTCCCCTGTGGCGAAGCGGAGGTTTTCCACTAGGTTCACCGCCCCGGGCACGATGTCCTGTTTCCTAAGGAGCAAGCCCGAGGAGCCGATGCTCGTATCGTGATAGACTAGCCGCCCCTCCACATACTTGGCCAATTCCCAGGCGAAGGGGGCGAAGCAATATTCGGCGTAGATTTTTTCCCGGGAAAGGTGGGCGTCCATGGTTGCGCCGGGATCTCCCAGGTGGGAGCAGACCACCGGCGTGGCCCCTCTTTCCAGGAGTTCCCGCAGTGTGGGCGCTACCTGGGCCACTCTCCTGGCTCCGGCGGCGAGGATGACCCTGGCCTTGTCCGGATCCCGCTGGGCGTTCGCCCTTAAGTCGATGTTGGCGTCTATACGCACCAGGATATTCTTCCCGGCGAGGGGGTCGCTGGATTTGAGGGTTCTCCTTCGCAGGTTGGTCTCCCGGTCCACGATGGCCTTCTTGGATTCTATCAGGCCGCGAACCTTAACGACCGCTTCTTCCGGGGACGTGGCTCGGTGGACTGCGGCGCTCACCATCGCGATGGGTAGGAAGGTTTCGGAAATGGGGGCCACCCCCCGGTAGACCGCTCCGGTGTTGCCGTCCGCGGTGACACGCTCGCCCTCGTGGATTATCGCCCCTTCCGAATCCCCGAAGATGATCAGGCGCCTCTCGTAGTCGATGTGGGCGTCGGCGCAGCCCACGATGCAGGGTTTGTTCATGGCCATAGCGGTGATGGCCGCATGGGAGGTCCGGCCTGGGTAAACCGTGACGATGGCATGGGCTCCGTTCATGATGGCGAAGTCCGTGGGCTTGGTGGTATGGGCGAAGAATACAACGCTCTCCCTTCGATTTTCCGCTTCCTTGAGCCGTTCCAGGCTCAAGACCAGGGTGCCGGATACGACGCCGGAGTTGATGGGAACCCCTCGGGTGATGGGGGGATTCCAAAGGCGGGCGCCGAAGTCGGCCCGGGGAAGGGCGGCCGATCCGTGAGCCATCTCAAGCCTATCCAGCCGCTCCCGGTATTCCTCCAGATCCAGAACGCCCCGGGACAGGAGATCCGTGTCTGCCACTAGGTGCGCGAAGGCGCCGAGGCGGGCGGCCCGGGCTTGGAGGAGGTAGAGGGTCCCGTCTTCCACGGTGAACTCGATGTCCAAGTCTTGGCGGTATTTGGCGATTAGGATAGCCTTGCAGCGTTCGAGGCTTGCGGCGATCTCGGGATCTATAGCCGCGATGGGCAGGCAGTTGGCGCTTCCCATGACCACTTCCTCGCCCTGGGCTTGGCGCTTGAACTCTCCGAAAAGCTCGTCCTCCCCTGTGATGGGGTTCCTGGTTATGAGGACGCCGGAGAGGGACCGGGCGTTGAGATTGCCAAAGACCAGGCGCTGGACGGTCACGGCGGTTTCGGCCCGCACGTCCGTGGCCAAGGTTTGGGAATAGGCCTTGACCGCCAAGGACCCCCGGGATTCGTAGACTAGGCGGATGCAGCCCAGAAGCTGGGACTTGGGATCGGTGAGAAACTCGGGGCTGAAGAAGGCCTCGGCGTCTTGGTCGCCCTCGGATCTCAGCGCGAGGGCGGAGCGGCAATTCTCCAAAAACCGCGCGTAGAGGGCTTCGATGAGGGCCGGGTCCCGGCGTTTTTCCAGCGCCTTTCGCACCTCGGGGGTGAGGCCTACGTTGAGGATGGTGGCCATGACGCCGGGCATGGAGGTGGGGGCTCCGGAGCGGACGGATACGATGAGGGGCCTTTCAGGGTCTCCCAGGATCCGGCCGGTCCGGCGCCCCAGTTCTTCGACCTGGGAGAAGACTAGCGCTTCGAAGTCCTTGGATAACCTCGGATCGGCGAAGCGCGAAAACAGGGGGTAGCCCAGGATGAAGGCCGGAGGGACATTCAGGCCGAGCTGTGCCATGTCGAGGATGGAGTTTCCCTTGCCGCCGAAATACTCCCTGGCCTTGGGGTCTACGTCCTTCCAAGTGGCTGCCACCAGGTTCTGGGTGTCCAAGCCTTCGACGCAGGCCTCATCCCCGGCCAGGGACAGGCAGGAATGGAGCTGGCGTTCCTGGCGCTGGCGCTCCAACTCCCGATCCACCGCCGAGGCGACTTTCTCGGTGAATTCGCTCAAGACATGGATCTGGGTCCGGCGGATGAAATTGTTGAAAAACCTGGTCTTGATCTGGGAAAGCTTGGAGGTCGGCGCCTCATAGGTCTCCAGGGCGCGGTTGAGGGTGCCGCTCATGGCGTCGATGATGTCCGCCTGGAGGTAGCTCTGGAGTTCCCGGCCGATGGCGCCCAGGCATCTCTTGGTGCGGATGAAGTCGTAGGTGGAGGAGCGGATCAGGGCTTCCAGGTCAGACTGGAGTCTTTGGACATCGCGGATCGAGAGTCCCTTGATGCTGGAAATATTGAGGAGTTCTAGTATTACGGCCAAGGCGTCCCTAATGTTGCGCGGGGTCACGGCGGCGAATCGGTCATTGGTCAGGTCGTTGGCGAGGAGGAAAACCAAGCGGCCTATGGCCAAGTCCACAAGGATGAGGTCGTAGAGGCCTATCCTGCCTTCCCGGTAGGATTCCTTGAGGAAGTGCTTGAAGCTTGCAAGGCGCTTGAGGTGGTCGAAGATGAGGTGGGTCTTTTTCAGGTTTTCCGGTGTGAGGAGTTCCAGGAAGCCCTCCACCTCGGCCCTAAGGAAGCAGCGCTCGAAGAGGTCGAGGTTGTCCGCCAGGCCTTTTTTGACGGAGGCCAGGTCGCCGGATTCGTAGTCCCAGAGGTAGGAGAGGCGCTTGAGGAGGTCTTGGGCGAGGTCGATGAAGTAAGAGGCTTCCTCTGCAGGATCGAAGCGGGCGGGCAAGGCTACGTAGCCTGCTTTGACCATCGGCTCGGGGTCGCCCCGCACCGCCAGGGCGATGTAGGGCTCCAGGAAGGCCATTATGATCCGGGGCGAAAGCCTGCGGTGGACCTCTTTCCGCAGGTCCCCGGCGAAGCACCTCAAGGGGTCTTCCTCTGTCCTGCTTTCTTCGAAGGCTTCCGCGTCGGCGCGGATGCGCTCTATCATTTCCTCGGCGCCCTGCCGGACAGGAAGCTTCTTGATCACTTCCCGGGCGTAGTAGATAAAGCGGTCCTGAGGGTTGCGCACTGCGTCGAGCATGGCGCGGGTGCCCGCCTCTATCTGGGCGTAGAGGGTTTCGATATCCCCTTTTGCGTTCCGCTGGTCGAGGATGCAGGGGTCCTGGCCTAGGAGGCGCAAATGGACCAGGAGTTCGATGAGGGACTCGATCTTGCCCTCTTCGGTCTCGCACAGCCGGATTTTTTCCAGCTGGGCTTGGATCGCCTCCCAGGTATTGAAGCGGATCGCCTTGGCCGAAGCGGCCTTTGTTTCCAGTGCCATGGGGAGAGTATACCCCGGCTCAGCTTATCGAGGAACCGAAGTTTTCTTCTAGAATTTCTCGTTGAATTTCTTGGCGAGGAAGGTTCTCTTGCGCAATTTTCTTCCCCCCGGCGCGCGCCAGGGCTGATTCTCTGGGGATGGTGCGGTTGATCTTGTCGGCCAGGAGGATGTAGGGAATCACCGGGCTGGGGTGGAAAACAAAGGTTCCGGATTTCTGGTTGTTAACCGAGAAGCCCATTACGTCCGAAGGCGGGAGCTCCGGGGTGCACTGGATGCGCCTAAAGGAGCCGCCCATGCTTTTTGCCAGGGCTTTCCTTTTGCCCATCACAGCCTTCGCGGCGTTGTCTGCAATGGCCGCGCGCGTATCCGCATTTGCCATGGGAACGACTATAGCACCGGGGGGGCAGGGCTAACTAACTGCTCGAACGCCAGCCTAGCCGATGCGGCGCTCTCCTTAGGGGGCCTCGGCGGGCAGGATGTTCCGAACGGTAACCGTGCCTCTTTCCATTCCCGGCATCGCCAACGTCATCCTCCTGCTTTTCGGCTTAAGCCTCGCTGACTTCGCCACGCCCCTCATTCTGGGGGCCATACTTTTCTGGTTCTGCCCACCCAGGCCTATCTGCAAATCACCGGGATGTACGATCTGCGCGGTGGGAAAGAAAAGCTATGTCATGGTTACGGGGAAAAGCGGGGCCAGGTAGGAGTTCGCCAGGCTACTCTGGGGGCTCACCGTCTTCATTGCCGCCGGATCCTGGAATTCCCCGCCCTCCTCAACTACGCCCTGCCGGGCACGGTTGTGGGCTTCGAGCTTCCTAGCCAGGGCAACGTGACGATCCAAGGCGCGGATATGACGAGGGTGCCGGTGAACAAGCGGGGCATTGGATTTGTATTTCAGAATTACGCCTTATTCCCGCACATGAGCGTGGACCAGAATGTGGCCTACGGCCTCAAGTCTCGGGGCGAAAAGGACGAGGCCATCTGGCCGAAAGTCAAGAAAGCCCTGGACCTGGTGGGTTTGGGCGCCACGGGGCATAGGTTTCCCAACCAGCTTTCCGAGGGCGAACAACAGCGCGTTGCCTTGGCCAGGGTCCTTGTAATGGAGCCAACCCTGCTGCTCATGGACGGGCCTCTTTCCAACCTGGATGCCAAGCTGCGCATCCACATGCGCACGGAAATCCGCAAGATCCAGAAAAAGCTGGGAATCACCTGCCTCTACGTGACCCATGACCAGGCCGAGGCTTTGACCATGGCCGACAGGGTGGTGGTGATGAATAAGGGCAAGGTGGAGCAGGTGGGCGCGCCGAAGGAAATCTACGCCAACCCAAGTTCTCTTTTCGTGGCGGATTTAATCGGTTGCCATGTCGAGCATGAGCTCGACCTGGGCTCCTTGGGTTTGATTTCCGCCGAACAAGCCTTCGATCCGGGCGTTCCGGTTTTCGAGGAGGGCGCGAAGGTTTATGCCCTGATCGATCCGGCCAACGCGATTTTTCTGCCCTGAACTCCAAGCGCCTGAGCTGCCGTTTCCGCGCCCCTTTCGTTGTCCGGTCCCCAAAAGTTCGGTACATTTGTTAGATAAGATATAGTAACCTGGAGGAATGGCATGGCAGGGGTTTTAAAAGGTCTTGCGATAATCGCGGTCTTGGGTTTTCTGGTGGTAGTGGCGATAAACGGTCTGGCCAATGCCTTGCCTCTCAACGGGGTGAACACGGGGCAGCTTTCGGACGAAATTCCCAATCTATTTGTGCCCGCGGGACTCACGTTTTCCATCTGGGGTTTGATCTATCTTCTTCTGGCGGGGTACTCGGCGGCCATAATCCGGGAAGCTTTCGGGAGTCGGCAAGGGTCAGCCTGGACTGTCAGGGACGGGACGCTTTTCATCCTCAGCATGGCGGCCAACGTGCTTTGGATCTTCGCGTGGCATTGGCGGCTCGTGGGCCTTGCCATGGTTTTGATGCTATGTATACTGGCCACCCTCATCGCCCTTGAGCAGGCGAACCAAGCCAAGCTTTCCTCGGGCGGCGTCCTTGATCCCTCTGCGGGGGTTTCCAAGGCAAGGGCTTTTTCCCTCACCGTGCCTTTGCGGGTCTACCTGGGCTGGATTTCAGTGGCGACTATCGCGAACGCCACCGCCCTTTTAGTGAAGCTGGGGTGGGGTGGGTTTGGGCTTTCCGAGGGGTTTTGGACTGTGGTTGTGATCGTCGCGGGGTTGGCGGTGGCGCTGGGCTTCTCTGTGTGGAAGCGCCAGGTAGCCGCGCCCTTGGTGGTAGTCTGGGCCTATGCGGGAATCGTGCTCAAGCGGCTACAGGTCGCCGGCTCGGGCGGGGACTCGGAGGTTCTGGTGGCGGGCGCGGCGGGGCATATACCCGGGTGGACACTTCCCATAGAACCACCTACCTGGAAAACGATAGAGTATTCCCCCTGCTGATAAAGATGGGCGCCCCTGCCGCGGTTGGCATGATGGTCAACGCCCTGTACAACATCGTGGACACGATTTTCGTCGGCCAGGGGGTGGGGCCCCTGGCCATCGCCGCCTTGTCGATAGTCTTTCCCATCCAGATGATAGTCTCTTCCGTGGCTCAGGCCACGGGCATCGGCACTGCTTCCATCGTCTCCAGGCGGCTGGGGGAAAAGCGCCACGCCGACGCGGCGAGGGCTGTGGGCACTGCCTACGCCACGGTCATCCTGGTGAACGCTATCCTGGTGGCCCTTCTGTTCGCCTTCATGAGGCCCATCCTTTCGTTTTTCGGCGCAAGCCAGGAGATCATGCCCATCGCCATGGAGTATTTGGGCATTGTCGGCGCAGGATTCTTTTTTTTCGCCCTTTCCATGTGTGCCTCCAACCTGGTCCGAGCTGAGGGGAACACCAAGGCATCGATGAAGGGTATGCTCCTGGGCGCTGGTCTCAACACCATCCTGGATCCAATTTTCATCTTCGGCTTCGGCATGGGAGTTAGGGGGGCGGCGATCGCCACGGTGATCAGCCAGGTGGCATCGGTAGCCTATCTCTTCTCGCTCTATGGGCGGGGAAAGACGGTTGTCCCTTTATTGGTTTCTGAATTCCGCATAAGGCCAAGGATCCTAGGCCAGAGTTTTCTCTTGGGCACTCCCGCCTTCATTCAGTCCGCAGGCATGAGCCTTCTCATGCTGCTGGTGAATACTTCCCTGAGCCGTTACGGCGGGGACCCGGCGATCACTACCTTCGGCATGATCCATAGGCTCAACATGATCGTGATCTTGCCCGTCATTGGCATTGTCCAGGGTTTCCAACCCATCGCGGGCTACAACTACGGCGCGAAGCGGTACGACCGGGTAAAGGTCGCCCTAAGGACTACTATCTTCACCGCCACAGGACTGGCCGGGGTGGGCTACGCCTTCATGATGCTTCTGCCCCGGGTTGGCATGGGCCTTTTCACTTCCGACGTCGCCCTGGTCGACTCAAGCGCCAAGGTGCTTCGGATTTTGGTGATGTTCATTCCCTTGGCGGCGATCCAGATCGCCGGCGCAACCTATTTCCAAGCCATCGGCAAGGCCACGGAGTCGGTGGTCCTTGGGCTTTCGCGTCAGTTCTTCATCCTCATCCCTCTCATCCTTATCCTTCCCCGTTTCTTCGGCCTGGATGGGGTCTGGATATCCTACCCCCTCGCCGACCTTCTCTCCTCCGCCGTCACCGGCACCCTCCTTGTCCGCGAGGTCCGCCGCCTCGGCCGGGAATGATCTCCCGGGGTGATCTTGCAGGATAATAAGACAAGGATAACGATGATCCACAGGATCGGCAGGATCGGCAGGCCCTGCCTAGCACCCCCCGACTCACCCTGCCTTCAATCTAGGAAAAATTCCGACAACGGCCTGTACCCCCGCCGCGCTTTTAGATCTTCCTGAAAATCATCGTTATCATGTCTCACCACTACCCTAAGGCGGTGGAACGAAAGATCTCACGATAGCGAAAGACAACCTGTGCAGGCTGGAGATGGCTCTATGCGGCGGCGGCAGCTTCCTGATTTAGCGAGACCTTGGGGTGGGCGCTCCTGTAGATCCTGATCATCCTGTTATCATGTCCGTATTCTTACTTGCCCTACCCGCCTTCCGCCCTCAGGCGAAAATTTCATTTGACAAATTCGCCTATTGGGTGAATACTCTATAACTGGTTAACCACTATTGGTAACCAGGGTGGCGCATCCTAATGCCGGCGCGGCCGGACAAGGGCGCGGCCGGACAAGGGCGCGAGAGGCGGCAAGGATGAACGGCAGGAGAAGCGACGGAGTCGGCGACGACCTAGTCGTGCTCAACTACCTCAGGGACCAGATCGTGGGAGGGGCCCTCAAGGCGGGGACAAAGCTGCCTTCCGAGCGGTCGCTCTGCGCCGACCTGGGCGTGAGCCGGGGGTATGTCCGCAAGGCGCTAGCCAAGCTGGAGCATTACGGCCTGATAGAAACCCTGCCCCAGAAGGGGACCATCGTAGCGGGCCTAGGGACCAAAGCCATCTCGGGCCTCATCGCCTCGGTGGGAAGCCTGGACGAGACATTCAGGCCCTCGGAGCTTTTTGAAATTCGAAGCCTGAT
>VKGY01000013.1:20638-34420 GCA_008080685.1 Spirochaetota bacterium | reverse complement strand
CGCAGCCGCAGAGAAAGCGGGAATCGAAGGCAAGGGTCTTTTCCGCGCAGCCTACCAGGCCTTGATCGGAAAGGACCAAGGGCCGAGACTTGCGGGATTTCTGGGAACCTTAGGCAAGGATTTGGTCATGTCCATCCTGGAGCGGTATTAAGGAGCGCCAGGAGAATTTACGAAGCCCCGCCAGTCCACGGCGGGGCTTTTTATTTCAGTCCGGGTCCTTGCGCCACCAAGCGTCGAGCATGGCTTTGACGCTTCGGCGCATCTCTCGCGCATAGTCGGTGTCGAATTTCCTCCGGTACAGCGACTGGCCAGCGTTTTTCGCCTCCCCAGGACCGGTATGCAAGGTGGCGAGAAGTTCGGGGCTGGGAAGGGCGTAGCGGTTTTTATGCAGGATCACGGTTTCAGGAAGACGCGATGGCTGGGGCCGCTGCCGCTGTTGCTCCGTGGGATACCCGATGCAGAGCATGGCGACGGGAAAGGCGTAGCGCGGGAGGCCCAGAAGATCCCGATGGGTTTCCCAATGCTCCATGATGTCGCCGATGTAGCACGATCCGAGGCCGAGGGCCTGGGCCGCGATGGCCGTCGTCTGGGCGGCTATTATGGCGTCGCTCGCGGCGAGAAGCAAATCGGATTCCCGAGGCCAGGCCATCGCGGCAGTCTCGGAACCGAGGATTGCCTGTACGTTGGATGCCTTGAAAAAAGCAGTCATCCGGGCGTAATCCGCCAGGTAGACCAGAACCAGGGGAGCCGTGGCGATGAAGGGTTGGTGGTCGCAGGTTTCAGCGAGCCTTGCTTTTATCCCTGGGTCTTCGACTTCCAGGATCGAATACAGCATCATGTTGCCCGCCGTTGGGGCTCGCATTGTCGCGGCGATGAGGGCGTCCTTCACCGCTGAGGGAATTGGACGGCCGTCGTAGGCCCTTACGGATTTCCGCTTTATAAAAAGCTGGTCGAAATCCTTCTCGTCGAGAATTCGGTTGTTTTCTTCCATCACGCTAGTTCCTCGACCAGGCGTTCGAACTCCCCTGTCTGCCGCTCGAAAACGCCGAGGGACGAAGCCCAGAATTCCTGGCGTTCAATGTTGAATCCCGCCTTGCGGGTAACTTCAACGGCGCTCGCCGATCCAGTATCCGCCAGGAGGGCTTTGTACGCCGCGGCGAAGCCCGAGCCTTCCTGGCGGTACCGCTCGTAAAGCCCCAAGCCGAACAATTGTCCGAACGCATAGGGGAAGTTGTAGTACGAGAGGGAGGGGATGTAATAATGTCCCTTGACCGCCCACATATAGGGGTGGCGCTTGTCCGGATCCAATCCTTCGCCGTAGGTCCTTTCCTGGGCCTGGGCCATGGCTTCGCAGAATTTCCCAGGGGAAAGCTCTCCCGATCTACGGGCTTCGAACACCGCTTTTTCAAAATAAAAGCGGGATAGGATATCAACGATCACCTGGCAACCGTCCTGGAGGTGCATCTCTATCAGGGGAAGGCGTTCCGAAGGCGAAGCCGCGGCCAAGGCGGATTCGGATACTATCGTCTCGGCGAAAATCGAGGCTGTCTCGGCCAAGGTCATGGGATATTTGGTGAGGATGTAGGGTTTGTCGACGATACACGCATGGTGCCAGGCATGGCCCAGCTCATGGGCAACGGTGCTGACGGAGGAAAAGCTCCCATCAAAGTTGCAAAGCACCCTCGCGGTCTTGGCCAGGGGAAAATCAGTGCAATACGCTCCGCCAACTTTACCTTCTCTGGGTAGGGCGTCTACCCAATTCTGGGCAAAGGCTTTCCGGGCGAAGGACCCCATGTCCGGATCGAAGGAAGAAAACTTTTCGCCTATGAATTCCCTGGTTTCATCCCAGGAAAAATTCGGCAGGGGTCTGTCTTTTTTTTCTACAGGGGCGAAGAGGTCGTAGAAGGCAAGGGATTCCAAGCCGAGGGCCTTGGCCTTGGCCTTAAGGTATCTTCTCCACATCGGGAGAGATGCTTCCATGGCTCCCACCAGGGCGTCCAGAGTTGCGGGGCTGATCCTCGCCTGCACCAAAGACTTGTCCAAAGCGCTTTTCCATCCCCGGCGCCCGTTGAGGGAGGTGGCCGCGCCTTTAACTCCGTTGAGCGCCGCGGCCATGGGAATCTCCACGGTTTTCCAGACGCCGAGTTCCAGGCCAAAGGCTTTGCTGCGAACACTCCTGTCCGGATCAAAGGCGAGGTTGCGAAGCTCGACCACGGTCTTCCGCTCTCCGCTTTCCTCGTCCCATACCGCGGAAGCATTGGAACTCACAGTCTCCTGGAGCCTGGACCATGCGTCGGCTCCGCTGCGGGCCAAGTCTTCCGCCAAATCCTCAAGCTCTGGCGACATTTGTTTTTCCTGGAGCAGAAGGGATTCGTGGATATGGTGCGTGTAGGCGGAGAGCTCCGGCTGGTCGGCCAAGGCCTTCTCAATCCCGACATTGCGGGCTGCCAGTGCATTGCGATACAGCACCTCCGCCTTCTTGGCCGGGAGGGAAAGCTCTTCCACCGCGTTGAGTTCTGCCATGACCGACTGATCCCTTGTCGCAGTGCTGTACCGGGCGTAAGCATAGGCGCCGAGGGTTTCGAAATACTCGCCCATCCTGTCGTTGAGACTCAAGGCATTGGCTAGCCAAAGCCCCGTATCTTCATCGGGGGGGGCTGGGGCTTGGCTTTTTCCATAGAATACGAGGGCTTCCTCGGCAAGGGCTTTGGCCTCTGCCTTCGCCGCGCGGTATTCTTCGGAATCAAAACCAGGGAATATGGGTTTCAAATCCCATGCGGGCAGGTTTTCAGATCCAGTCATTGTTTCCATCCTTCCATTCGAATAATTCTTCGGGTTTAAAAAAAAGTGCTATTTCCCGAGCCGCAGATTCCGGAGAATCCGAGGCGTGTATGATGTTCAAATTGATATGCATGGCGTAGTCGCCCCGGATGGTTCCCGGCTGAGAATCATCAATCTTGGTGGGGCCGCAGAGAGTCCTGAGCCTTCTTACAGCATTGTCCCCCTGGAGCACCAGGGCTATCACCGGCCCGGAGATGATGTATTCTACCAACTCGTCGAAAAAGGCCTTGGATCGGTGTTCCCCGTAATTGGTCTCGGCCAGCTCGCGGGAGACCCGCATAAGCTTGAGCGCGATAATATCCAGGCCCTTCCTCTCGATCCTTTGAATTATTTCGCCGGCTATGCGCCGGGAGAGAATGCCTGGCTTCAACATGCTGAAGGTTCTTTCTAACGCCATAATTTCCCCTGACTGATCCTATCATCTAAAAGGGCGATTTGCCATACGATGCGCCATAGTTGATGAAGCCGAAGGAACACGGCATACTTCCTCCCCGGATGAACATAGAATTCCACTACTACACCCTCCATTATCTCGCAAAGGCGGCTGGTTTCGCCGAGTCCGAGGCTGCTTCGATAGCGATATCGAGCCAGCTTGTGGACGAGTCGATACAAGCCTGGGAAATCGGATCCAAAACCAGCGAGATAACCCAAAACTATGTTTTCTGGGACAGAGATGTGGGGAATTCCATATATCGGCCTTTTCATTTCGTGCCCGGCGTGGTCGAGATCGCCGCTTCCCGCCGCAAGGACGGAAGGCCCGGGGCCTATGTGGTCACAGAAGATTCTCCCTTGGCCAGGGAGATCCTTGTAGCCGCGCTGAAAACAAAAAACCCCTATCGCATTGGCATAGCCCTCCACGCCTATGCGGATACCTGGGCGCACCAGAATTTTTCCGCCGACGACGAGGGTCAAAACTCCATGGAGGGCGGGGACGGGCCGCAGGTCCGCGGGAATCGCCTGTCACTGCCCGCTGTGGGCCATCTCCATGCATACAAGAACCCCGACGATCCCAGGCTTAGATGGGTGGACCCCAGGCTTAAGAGCCCCTACGACAGGGTGGAAAACACCACCCGCTTCCTTGGGGCAGCGAAGATGATATACCGCTTCCTTAGAACCTACAGGAAAGAAAGCTTTCAAGACGAAGCCTTCGTGGTGGAGCCTCTTGGCCAGCTCTGGTCGTCCCCCATCCGCCAGGAAGGTTCGGCCAGGGCTGCGGACTATATAATTCAGTTCGACGTCCCCCCCTACGAATCGGAGCTATGGGCCGAAGAAGCGGGAGGAAGGCCAAACCCCGCCCTCCCTCAGGTGAAGGATCCATTTTCTTCCGGATACAGCTCCCTCACGTGGATGGCGCGCCTGGTCGGCAAGGCCGGTTCTACTTTAGGGGCAAGAAAGGGAAACATAGGTCCTGAAGGTTATGAGGGTAGCCGGTTCGAGTCTTGGAACAAAGCCGCCGCGGCGCATCGTGCGTTCTGCAGGCAATTATTCGCGCAGCGAGGTATTCGATGACTTCAGTGTTACGACACAGAATCTTTGGAAAAGCATGTCCCTTGATAGCGGCGTGCATCGCACTCTTGCTCTCAGGTTGCGCGACGATTCCTAGGGAAGCGATGATGACGGAGCCTTCAGGCTTGCTAGAAATGGCTCCCCAGCTCTATGTCCGCCTTTCCGGCGCAGCCCTCAGGGATATGCGGAGCCATATTGACGATCGGAGTATCGCCACTATCATGACCTCTTACCGTGATGAGAGCGCCGCTTCAGGATCAGGCTCCCAGGATTTGGCATTCCTGGAAACCGTGCTGTCCCGAACCCGAACTCTCGGCTTTGGACTTTCGGGATTGGGCCCGGCCCATTCAGGTGTCGGAGCCACCTCGGAGATGGTGTTGATTGGAGATTTCAAGCCCTTATCCTTGAGGATAGCCTTGGCTGTGGACGGAAAGTGGCGAAAAACCGGGGATGGAGGATTTGTATCTACCCAGTATCCCCTCTACATCCGTGAGCCCGCGCCTGGGATTGTCCATATATCCACCATTGAAAAAGGAAAAAAGCGAAGCATTGGCGAGGCGAATATCTATCCCTCCCGGTATATCGCCCTGGCAAAGTCGGATATTTTTATTTCCACCACGGCGCTGAACGAGATATTCTCCATCCCCATGCCCATGGAAGCCGCGTCCATACCGGTTATCGCCATGGTTGCTGCAGGATACGCGATGGATGAAGGATCCCGGTATACTCTGGAATTCCGAATCCTGATGCGCGACGAAGCCTCCGCACGGCTCTATAGGCCGGTGGTAAGGTTCCTCTGGGTGGGGGCTGCGACCCGCTTGCTTGGCGAGGGCAGCCCGGCTGCAATGCTTTCTCCTGTCTTGGAAGGGGATGAGTATATCGTTCGCGGAATAGAAGTTACAGGGCGGGATCTCAAGGATCTGCTCCTCACCAATCTCTCCGCCCTCAATTAGCTCACCAGTAGCTCACCAGCCGTAGATCCTGCGGTACTTTTCCTCCAGATAGGTGGCGAAATGGCTGGGATCCAGGGGTTTACCGCTTACCCTCCATACCAGCTCATGAGGGAGGTAGGTTGCTCCCAGCTCATGGATGTTGCGCTCAAGCCAACCAAGGATGGGAGCTATCTCTCCCGCCTCCATCCCTTGCTCCGCCTCCGGCAGGGCTTCCTTGAGGCTGTCCCAGAATTGGGCGGCGTAGAGATTTCCTAGGGCGTAGCTTGGGAAATATCCAAAGGCTCCCATGGACCAATGAATGTCCTGAAGGCAGCCCCGGGCATTGTCGGGGACTTCAAGTCCCAGGAGTTCCTTCATTTTGGCATTCCATGCTTCAGGCAAATCTTTCACAGCCAAGGTTCGGGATATCAAAGCCGATTCGAGCTCGAACCGGGCGATGATGTGGAGGCCGTAGGTGACCTCGTCCGCCTCGACCCGGATGAGGCTTGGCTCGACTTTATTGATCGCCTTGACGAAGGCCTCCAGGTCCACCCCGTCCAAGCTTCCCTTCGCAAGTTCCTTGATCGTGGGATAGTGGCAGGACCAGAATGAGAAGGATCGGCCGACAATGTTTTCCAAAAGCCTCGATTGGGATTCATGAATTCCCATGGATACGGCTTCCGCAAGCCTGGTGCCTTGATAATCAGGATATGGATTGATGCCCATCTCGTAGAAGGCATGCCCCGCTTCATGGATGGTGGAAAAAATACTGGAGGGAAAATAGTCTTCCAAGTAGCGCGTGGTGATCCGGATGTCTTGCCTGCCCAAGGTTGTGGTGAAAGGATGAGCGGTGACATCCAGCCTTCCCCTCTTTCGGTCGAACCCAAGGGCGTCCAGAAGATATTCGTTCATAGCCTTTTGATCAGCCGGGGATACCTTGCGTGAAAGGAAGGAGTCGTCCACCTGGGCAGATGCGGTGATCTTTCCAAGTATCCTCAGAAGATCGGCCTTCATGGTCGCGAACACCGCCGCTGTGCCGCACTGGTCGCTCCCTATTTCGTATAAATCCAAGAGCACGTCGTATGCCGGGGAATCGGGATCCAAAGCCGAGGCCATCTCCAAATTGAGGTCGATCATGGTGGAAAGATGGGGAGCGAAGGCGGAGAAATCGTCGTTCTTCCTAGCCTGTATCCAGGCGGCCTGGGATAAGCTGGTCTGCTTCGCCATCTCAGTGACCAAGCGGGAAGGCAGTTTCGTTTCTTTGTTGAATTCGCGACGGGCAACCTTAAGGTAAGCCTTGGCCGCCTCATCCAGATCGGTTCGAGCCTCAGCGCTGGCTAAAAGTTCTCCTATCTCGGGGCGTACGGCTTTTTCATGCGCCAAGCCTTCTATCATGGCGAGCTGTTCGGCGCGCTCTTCTATGGCGTTTTCGGGCATATAGGTTTCTTGATCCCACCCTAGTATCGCCCCGATATGGACTAAAAGCGCCCTCTCCCTATCCAGGGCGACAAGACGTTCCATGGTTTCGAGCATTGGATTCTCCTTCGATATGCGTCCATCCTACCACGAGGGCCTCGCGTGTACAACGAGCCGCGGTTCAGGCTATAATCCAGGGGTGTTCGTCCATGAATTGCGGCAATCCGTAACTGACCTGCGAGGCGCCGGACCGCAGATAACTGCCAAATTGGCAAGACTCGGAATAGTATCCATCGGGGATCTCCTGACCCATTATCCCCGGTCCTATGAAGATCGATCCCGCTACACGCCTTTCTCCAAGTTCGCCGAGGCACCGGAGATTCTCACCGTGGCGGTGGTCCTTTCCCATGAGTGGTTCGGTTTCGGAAGGATGAAAACCTTGAAAATCCGGGTGATGGACAATACGAGCGAGGCTGTCCTGGTCTGTTTCAACCGCCCTTTTCTGGAGAAATCCCTTCCCGTCGGCTCCCGGGTCCTGGTTCATGGCAAATTCCAGTTTCGCTTCGGCGATATCCAGTCCGGCTCCTTCGACGTAGAGCATCTGCCCGAAGGCAAGGACCCCATCCAAGGGCTCATCCCCAATTATCCCCTCACCGAGGGCCTCCAGCAAGGATCCTTGCGACACCTCATGCGCCAAGCCCTGGACCTCTTTGGACGACGAGTTGAAAATGAAGTCGATGCCGTCATCGCCCAGGAGCGATCGCTCCTGGAGAAAACCGAGGCGCTCAAGGGAATCCATTTCCCGGAATCCCAGGCTCAGATGGAATTAGCCCGGCGCACCCTGGCCTATGAGGAATTGTTCAAGCTCCAGCTTGGAATAGCCTTGCGCATAAAAAATAGAAAATCCAAGGAAATACGCCGAGCCCCAATCCCTGGTTCCCTCTCCCGGAGGCTCCTGGAACGGCTACCCTACTCCCTCACCAAGGATCAGGCCTCAGCTCTGGCGGAAATACTGGAGGACCTTCGGGCTCCACACCCCATGGCAAGGCTTTTACAGGGCGATGTAGGATCGGGCAAAACCATCGTGGCGATTCTAGCCGCCGTGAGTGTCGTGGAGCGGGGCGGGCAGGTGGCCATCATGGCGCCTACGGAGCTCTTGGCGCGACAGCATGCCCAGGTTGCGGCGCGGCTTGTGGAACCTCTTGGGGTAAGGCTTGCCTTCCTGCCTGGCGGCGCTGAAAAAAGGCGAAATCGACATCGCCATCGGCACCCATGCCCTATTTTCGCAGGATGTTGCCTACCACTCCTTAAGCTTCGTAGTAATCGACGAGCAGCATCGGTTTGGAGTCCTGCAGCGCATGGCCTTGTATAGGAAAGGAGAGATTCCCGATCTCCTCATGATGACGGCGACGCCCATACCCCGGAGTCTCGCCTTGACCCTTTTCGGCGACTTGACGGTGTCGACGATCAAGGAACTGCCTCCCGGCAGAATCCCCGTGGTCACCCATCTTGCCCAGGAGGGGAAAGAGGAAAAAGTGTACGACTTTGTGGGCAAGCTCCTGGATCAGGGGAGGCAGGCCTACTTTGTCTATCCCCTCATCGGAGAATCCGAAAAAGCCGACTTGAAGAGCGCCCAGGACATGGCAAGTTTCTTAGCCACGACACGCTATCCAACCCATAAGGTCGGCCTCCTCCATTCCCGGCTCCCTGAAGATCGGAAGCGGCAGGTGATGGATTCTTTCGTGAAGGGGGAGATTGCGGTGCTTGTTTCTACCACGGTGGTGGAAGTGGGGGTGGATGTTGCCAATGCGGCGGCGATGGTGGTGGAACACGCCGAACGCTTCGGGTTATCGGCCCTCCACCAGCTACGCGGGCGGATAGGACGGGGGCGCGAACAATCCTATTGCTTCCTTGTGTATTCCCGAGGCTTGACTCCCGACGCTGTCCAAAGGCTCAAAGCCCTTTACACCACCCAGGACGGATTCGCCCTCGCGGAAGAAGACCTAAAGATCCGCGGTCCCGGCGAGCTGAGCGGGACAGCCCAGTCGGGGGCCATGCGCCTATCCATCGCCGACCCTGCGCGAGACTACGAACTGCTCCAGACCGCGCGACGCGACGCATTCGGGATTGTGGAAAAGGACCCGGGCTTCCTTGAACCCGTCCACCTTCTCTACTCCCGATGGCGCGAGAGCCAAGAGACCTAGACGTTTTTGTACGGTTGCCTCACCTTTTCTTCTTAGGTCCGCCCTGTTGCAGGATTATCTCCGAGCTGGCCATGTAATCCAGGATTTTCTCTTTCCGCGCCCGGGATCCAAGGAGTTCTCTGACCCTGAGATACTTTCTCCTTAGATATTGGATCGAGGGGATGCTGGTGCCGAAGTGCTGCGCCAATTCCCAATCCTTGCGAAGATACCGCCCCTTCGCATCCTTGCGGTTCAACTCGACAAAATCCTTGATTCTCTCCGGAGTCCATTCAACCATCTTGCCTGAGGAATAATCGTGCTGGCCAAGCCTTTGTTTGGTCCGCTCAGTGGAACCTTCCATCTTTTTCTTTTTCCAGAACGTATTGCGGTTGCGGGCGTAGAGAATATCCTCCTTGGAGTAGCCCGAGCGTTCCATCCAGACCCTCGCGAGCTTCGCCTTTTCCGAAGGTGCGAGATTCGACTTGAGCGAGTTCGCCACATAGTCCTCGGGAGTCGCCGACTCGAGGATTGTCTTTTCCCATTTCTTCATACTATTCAATATAACGGAGAGGTGACACGATATCAATGAAAAATCGTTCAACTATCGGAATATAGGCTCAAACCTTCCTAAGGGTGAGGGCGCAGTATCCCTTGGCGCGCTTTTCCGAAACACGTTGGAAGGTTCCGGGCTTGCGCTTGAGAAGCCGGGAGATGGCCGTGGGGGTATCGACCACCACGACGCTTCCTCCTCGTTTCAGCCTGGATTGTGCCAGGTCCCAAAGAGGCCCTGTCCCGTCGTATTCGGGGATATCGTCGGGAAAGGCGAGAATGCAGTCCACGAGTCCCTGGGGGGAAGCATCATCTCTATGATTGGTCTCGGTAATGGCTTCAGGGAAGAATTCTATGCCCTTCCCCTTGGTGTTCGATTCGGTCGCCGCCAAGGCGAGATAATCCCGGGACTGCCCATGGATGCGTAGGGGAGAAGAAATTTTTGCCATCCAGGCGCAGGCGATGCCCAAACCCGGCTCTACGCATAGGAAATCCCGTACCAAGGCGCCTGCGGTCGCCTTTTCCAAGCTTTGTATAGCTAGATCGGTGGCGAAGGAGTTGGTGTCGAACTCGGGCAATCCCCAGTAGCCGGCGATAGGAATCCTATGCCTGCCGCATTGGCGAGGCATGAGGGTCCTTCGATAGGTTTCCAAATCAGGAATACCAGCGGATGCGCCTTGGCCTGAAGGCTCAAAGGCCACCGATTCACCAGGCTTACGTAGCATAAATACCGTATGGCTCTTTGCCTGGACCCGCTTTGACACCACGAAGGGAGTCTCCCCTACCCAGCCGTCCGCAAGCTCCGCCAGACTGTTCACTATCACAAAGGCGAGGGTTCCCCCCGGAACGAGAAGCTCCTTGGCGCAGGCATCCACGAATCGCCTTAGCACCACCGGTCCCGCCTTGGCAGGCAGGTTGGATACCACGGCTTCGTATGGACCGAAGGAATCGGGCAATCCCATGAGCCCAGGGGCGATGAGGACCGGGCTGGCCCTGGGAGGCAGTGCTTTATGCTTTGGATATCGCTTGGTTATGGGAGGTAGTTCCGCGCCCAGGTGGCCAAACCTGCGCGCCGCGATCCCGTTGCGCCAACAATTTCGCTCAGAAAAGGCGCAGGCCAGGAGGTCCCTGTCCTTGAGCACCACAGTGGCCTGTGGGCTGCATGCCGCAAGGCTGATGCCTAAAACACCAGTGCCGCAGCCTGAATCGAGGATGGACCTCGCATTGATGATTCCCTCATCGTGGGCGATTTCCTTGAGAAGCAGGCGGGTTCCGGCATCGATTGAAAAGGAGGAAAAGAGGGCATGGGAAAGGTCGAAGGAAAGGCGTTGCCCCCGGTAGGCAAAATCGACGGATTTATTTACCAGGGGTAGAAGATCGTACATGGGATTCAGTCGTTGACCCGCTCCACGTAGTCGTTGGATTCGGTATTGACCAGGATTTTTTCTCCCTGCTTGATGAAAAGCGGGACTCTCACCACCAGGCCGGTTTCCGTGACGATGGGCTTGGTGGCCCCCGAAACTGTGTCGCCCTTGATGTAGTTTTCGCTCTCCACAACCGTAAAAACCATTTTGTAGGGAATCTTTATGTCGATGGGTTCCCCCTCCCACATCACCAGGGTGTAGGTTTCGCCTTCCTTGAGGTAGTTCTTCTTGCCCTCATGGGCGGAAATGGGCACGCCGAACTGCTCGAAGCTTTCATTGTTCATGAACATGTAATTCTCGCCGTCCGAGTACTGATACTGGCAGTCCACCAAATCAACCTGGGCGTCCTCGACAGAATCGGCGGTCTTGATAGTCTGGGTAATAACATTGCCGGACTTGAGGCCTTTGGCCTTTACTCTGGCGAAGGCCGAGCCCTTCCCCGGGCTCACGAATTCCCGCTCCACGACGATATGGGGATTGCCGTTGATGAGAAGGCAGGTTCCAATATTGATATCACCGCCACGAACCATTGTACGTTCCTTATAAAAAGTATGGGATTGGATAGGTACACCAAAATCCGAATCATAGTAGTGCAATTCTGCTCTATTTGTAAAGATACGCGTAAAAACGCAAGGTTTGGGATTAAGGGGCTGGCTGGGCTTTGGCAAAGGCTGCGAGCAGATCCGCCAGCGCCTCGGGAATGGGAAACCTGGGATCCGAAAAAGATGCGTAGTTTTCCTCCTCGGAGTTAACGCGCTTCAGAAGATAATTCATCGAGGGGATACTGCGCATGGCCGCGCCGGGGCGGGCGGCTGCTAATAGATCGAAAGCTTCATTCCCTACCTGGAGGTCGGCTTCGCCTCGTACCAATAGGACGGGCGTGTCCGCGGCGCCAATATCCACATCGGGCTTCAGAGAAACCCATTCCCTGATCCAATCCTCCCTGTCCCGGGAAAAGAAATCCGCCAGGATGGGGGAAGGTTCCGGATAGGTTCTTCCTGCCTCTATGGCTTCCAGGATAGCCATGGCTTCCTTGCGGGTTTGCGGATCCAGCCCTTCCAAGGATTTTAGGAGTGTGGCACGGGGAGCCTCGCCGGAAGTGCCCAAGACCGCGAAACCGTCTATCGCCCTGCCCTCCCTGGCGAGTATCTCCAGGGCTTGGGCGGCGATCCAGGATCCCTCGTTCATGCTCATGACAAGGATCCGGCCATACTCCCGCCGATCGATAAAATAACCAAAAACCGCGGCCAAATCCCTTGCCTGGCGCGCATAGCCTAAGGAACTGCTGGATCGTTCGAGGGTGTAGGCCTCTCCGGAACCCCGCTTGTCGTAACGGAAGGTAGCCACCCCCCGGAGGGCCAGGGCTTCGGAGAGAAGCTTCAGGCTGTCGGTCTTGCCGGGTACGTTGAAATTGTTGCCGTTGCGGTCGCTAGGTCCAGCCCCTGCCACAAGGACAGCGATCGGGGTAGAAGGTCCTGCCCTGCGGGGCAGTCTCAAGGTTCCTGGCAAGACCGGAGGCGGATTGTCGCCATCCTCGTCCTTGGCCCCCCGGAGGGCAAGAGGGCTTTCTCCTGCCTCGGCCCTCAGGGCGGCTTCCCTTAAAGTGAAGCTGCCCTTCCAAGACGCGGAGGATACTGTCCCCACTATGCCACCGTCGCCGAGATGCTCCGAGGATCGGGCGATTCCGAGGTTCGCTAGGTAGAAGCCATCGAATTTCAACACTTCACCCTCCCCGAGGGCGCCAAACAGAAAAGAAATCCGCGACTTGGAATAGGACACTTCATCCAGGGGGTAGCCGAACATGGATTGTTCCGGAATGTCCAAAAGGGCGCCCATGCCCGGCTTGAGGAGCCTTAAAGCGATTGCCCCAGATAGGCTCGTCCCATCCTTAGCTTTAAGGATCATGGTGCCGGTCCAGGTTCCGGCGCTAATCTCAGCTCGGTTTTGGGCTCCTAAAAAGCCCAAAACCAGGAAGGCGAAAACCGCCTGAAGGGCTAGGCGCCGGAAGCGGGTCCTCATCGGTCCTGGCGGTAGCGGATAACCGCCGATTCGAAACGGGAATATACTAGATCGGGAGCTCCTGAACCATCGATGGTTACAAGGAGGTCCCGGGACCCATACCACGCAATCAGGGGTTCGGTTTGCTCCCTGTAGGCCAAAAGCCTAACCCGGATGGCTTCCTCCCTGTCGTCAGGTCTGCTACTCAAGGATCCGCCGCAGTGGTCGCACAGGCCTTCCTTGGCCGGAGGCATGGTCACGAGATGATAGATTTTTCCGCATTGGGGACAGAGGCGCCTACCGGTAAGGCGGAATAGAATCAACGAGTCCTGCACTTCAAAGTCGACCACCAAATCCACAGGATCGACTTCCTGAAGCGCCTCCGCTTGGGCAGTGGTCCGCGGGAAACCATCCAGGATCCAGCCCTTCGATGCATCTCCATGATTTAGCCTTTCCCGCACCAAGGCTATGGTGAGATCGTCGGGAACAAGCTGCCCCAAGGCAATAATATCCTTTACTTTTTTCCCCAGCTCGGTTTCATGTTTTACCGCTGCGCGAAACAGATCGCCGGTGGATATATGGGGGAGGTTCAAGCGCGCCGAGGCCATATCGGAAAGCGTTCCCTTCCCTGCTCCGGGGGGACCTAGAAAGACCATCTTCATCACATAGCTCCATTGGGGCAAGGATACCCGCCTATAGACCTTTAGTAAAGCGCTGGAAGCGTAAGCGCCGCAAGGTCAGGTCAGGAATTGGACCAGGGTCGATTCATGTTGTAGCGAAAAAGAATTTCCAGCTTATCCCTTATGCTTTCTGTGGGAAGTACGAGGGTTATCGCCCGATTTTGCCTAAAATCCGTGCTCGAGGGGGTGCCTACGATCCTTCGCTCAAGATAGAGGGGAACGCCCTTGGATCGGATCGCTTCGATGTGGGGAG
>VKGY01000013.1:0-20595 GCA_008080685.1 Spirochaetota bacterium | reverse complement strand
CAACGCCGGAGATGGAAGCTTGCCGTCTCCACACCTCCAAGTCCTCCCCGATGTATCGGGCTGCGATGGGAAGCACGTCGGAGCCGATAAGATGGGTAAGCTCCAACCGCATCCCCGAATGCATGGCGATAAATCTGCGCACAATTTCTATGGTATCCGCCCCGGCTCCGATGTCCAAGGGCACGATGAAAGGCTCGAAAATCCCCGCTATCTGACCCTTCGTGATCTGGTACCGGAATTGGTAGTCGGTTTTCAGAGGTTTTTCCTCATTCGCCGAACCCTCGGGCACCACAACGAGGATGTCCGCGACGCTCTTGGTCGAGGCCAGCAAGCGCAATGCGATGGCAAGGTGGGTGAGTTGGAAGGGATCGAAACTTCCTATGTAGAGGGCTACCCGGGCAATCCCTCCAGAATAGCGCAAGACATGGGGATAGTCTTTGGTATCCAGCGGGTGGATGAGATTCCCTTGCGCCTTCGCGTCTAGGTCGGAAAGAGCCTGAGCTATAATCCTTTCGTAGTACGCGTAATCCGCCAACTCGCCTGGGCCAAGATACCCGAGGAGAGGAAGGGAATCAAAAATTTTCTTAAGCCTTCTGGCCAGCACCTCCACCTTTGGATGGGCGTGCCTGAGAGGCCAGGGGATGGAGCCGCGCTCCTTGTTCTCCATGGCAATAGTATTCAATAATTTTTAGATTATTGCAACGAATTTTGACAACACGCCATTAAATATATTTTTATCTAATAAATGTACCTAACAAGCATTATTATAATATATTTTTATATTTTTGATTTTATCTATATATTTTTCTTGACATCCTTCAACAAGCGTGGTTTCGTAAAGAAGTCCAGAACCAAAGTTCGGCACCTACACAATGCATCGGTTCGATTGGCGAGGAGGCTCTATGCCATCGACTGCCGTAGCGCAAAAGGATGGGGATCTCAAGCACATCATCCTTGAAAACCGGGACAAGCAGGGCTACCTGCTGAAAATCCTGGAAAAAGCCCAGGAAACAAGCCCAAAGCTTTATCTCTCGGAGGAAACCATGAGAGAAGTCGCCCACCGGCTGGATATTCCCCTTACCCAGGTGTATTCGGTCGCCACGTTTTATTCCTTCTTCAACCTAAAACCTCAAGGCTTGCATTCCATCGTGGTTTGCCGAGGAACCGCATGCCATACCCGGGGGTCACTCGCTTTGTTGAACGAAGCCCTCTCGATGCTGGGAATTAAAAGCTTCAAGGAAGAGGAAGAAAATTCCGTCACATCCCTGGATGGTTTCGCCTCTGTCAGGACAGTCGCTTGTTTCGGCCAATGCGCCCTTGCCCCGGTGGTCATGATAGACGGCGAAGTCAAGTCGCGGATGACCATCGGAAGACTGGTCACGTTGCTTCATAAAATGAAGAAGGGAGGCTAATTATGTCCGCAGATCTAGGAGCCCTCAGAAAAGCCGGCCTCATGAGGCTGTCTGGACAGACGCCCTGGGTATCCGTGGGCATTGGTACCTGCGGAAAGGGAAATGGGGCTGACGAGGTGTTAGCCGCCCTTGAAACCACTCTTAAAAACGGAAAATCCGAAGCCCTTGCCCGCCGAGTGGGCTGCTTTGGATTTTGCGCCGCTGAGCCATTGGTAATGGCCTACAGGCCGGGGAAACCCCTGCTTCTCTTCACGGACGTGAAGGCATCCAAGGCTCCCGCCCTCGCCAAGGCCTTGGGAGACAACGAAGCCTTTGCCAAGATGGCCAAGATCGCGGAAGCGAAAATTGAAGTCTGGGACTTTCGAACTCAAAAAATCACCTACGGCGAGGATTTCGCCTACCTCCCCACATGGAAGGAACTGGCGTTTTTCAAAGGCCAGGAAAAACTCGTCCTACGAGATGCGGGCATGATAGACCCAGAGAGCATCGAAGAATACCTCGCCGTGGGAGGTTACTCGGGGCTTATCAAGGCCATCACCACCATGACCCCCGATTCACTGATCGAAGAAGTGAAAAAATCAGGCCTTAGGGGAAGGGGCGGGGCTGGTTTCCCTACATGGAAAAAATGGCGGATCATGAGGGACAACGCCCTTGCCTCTCCGGGTGAAAGCTACATCGTCTGCAACGCCGACGAGGGCGATCCCGGGGCCTACATGAACCGGAACGAGATTGAGTCCGATCCCCACATGCTGATCGAAGGCATGATCATCGGCGCCTACGCCATGGGCGCAAGCCATGGCATCGTCTATGTCCGGGCGGAGTACCCCCTTGCGGTTGAGCGCCTGGAAAAAGCCCTCGCCCAGGCGAAGAAAGCGGGACTCTTGGGAAAACAAATCCTGGAAACCAGGTTCAACTTCGACATCGAAATCGTCACCGGAGCCGGAGCCTTTGTGTGCGGAGAGGAAACAGCCCTCATCGCTTCCATCGAAGGCAAGGCCGGACGCCCCTCGCCCCGCCCGCCCTTCCCCGCCCAAAAAGGACTTTACGGCCGTCCCACCTCGATTAACAACGTGGAAACTTGGTGCAATATACCCTTAATCGTCGCCAGAGGCGGTGAATACTTCTCGTCCTTCGGCACCCCCCCCAGCCCGGGAACTAAGGTTTTTTCCTTCGTTGGCAAGGTGAGGAACACAGGACTGGTGGAATTGCCGATGGGATCGACCCTGGAAAGCGCGGTCTACGGTATGTGCGAAGGCATGGGTCCGAAGAAGAAAATCAAAGGGCTCCAGTCCGGAGGACCTTCCGGGGGCTGCATTCCATCAAGCTTGTTCAAGACCCCCATCGACTACGAGCATTTGGCCGAACTCGGTGCAATCATGGGTTCCGGCGGCATGGTAGTGATGGACCAGGACAACTGCATGGTAGACGTCGCCCGCTATTTTATAGGCTTTACAGCGAACGAATCCTGCGGCAAGTGCACCCCCTGCAGGGAAGGCACCTCCCAGATGCTCAACATCCTCCACGGCGTGGCGGATGGCGAAGCGAGCGAGCAGGATCTCAAAACCCTAGAATCCTTGGCCCTTTCGATCAAGGACTCCTCCCTCTGTGGCCTTGGACAAACCACCGCCAATCCTGTCCTCACGACCCTCAAGTATTTCAAGGACGAGTATATCCAGCACATAAAGGCTAAGCGCTGCCCCGCCGGAGTCTGCGAAAACCTCTATGTAGCCCTCTGTGAATCCTCCTGTCCCTTGCACATGAATATTCCCGGCTATCTTCAACTCTTGAAGGAAAACCGCATCGAGGATGCTTTTGAACTCACCCTGAGAGAAAACCCCTTGCCCGGATCCCTCGGCCGGATCTGCCACTTCCATTGCAGGATGCGCTGCCGGAGGGACATGCTGGATGAATCGGTATCCCAGGGTGAAATACACCGCTACCTGGCGGATTCGATGTACAAGATGGGGCGGGAAAAATCGATCTACAACAAACTCATCAAGGAAAAGCTTCCCGCCAGCGGGAAAAAGATCGCCATTGTAGGCGCCGGACCCGCGGGATTGTCGGCGGCTTTCTGGCTTTGCCGTCTTGGCCACGAGATCACGATCTACGACGGATCAACCGAGGCGGGGGGCATACTCCGATGGGGCATTCCCGCTTACCGGCTTCCCAAGGATATGCTGAAAAAGGAAATCACCCTCATTCAGAAACTGGGGGTAAAGTTCGTTTTCAATACCCCCATGGAGAGCAAGGAGCAGTGGCAGCGCCTCATCGATGCCAACGACGCAGTCATCGTGGCGGTCGGTGCCGGCCATGAAACCGGGCTGGGCATTCCAGGGGAGAGTCTTTCCGGCGTCATGCCTGCAGGCGAATTTCTCAAGGCGGTGAGTGAAAACCAAAAGCCGAAGGTTGGTAGCGAAGTAGTGGTGGTAGGAGGCGGCAACTCCGCCATCGATGCGGCCAGGTCGGCCCTGCGCCTTGGAGCTAGCGTAAAGATAGTGTACCGGCGCGCCCGAGCGCACTGGAGGAAGGAATATCGGTTCTTTGCATGACCCAGCCGGTGGAAGTGGTTAGAAAGGACAAAGGCGGGAAAAAAATCGTCGCAGCTTTGAAAGTTCAACGAATGAAGGCGGGACCGGTGGATTCTTCAGGCCGTCCTACCCCCGTGCCCACTTCGGATGTCTATGAGATACCCTGCGACGCCGTCATTGTGGCGATTGGAGAAAAGGTCAAGGTTTCGGGCTTGGAAGAGCTTGGAATCTCGAAGGAAAAGGATGGAAGGATAAAGGCCGACCAATTCTCCTTCATCACCTCCAATCCCAAGGTATTCGCATGTGGAGATGCGGTCATGGGGCCAGCGACGGCTGCGGAAGCCATGGGCCAGGCAAGAAGCGTGGCGGAATACCTGGACGAATACATCACAGGGGAAAAGCGGTTCCAGAAGCTCTTCAGGTCCTTTGGCTACAAGATGGAAGTACCTACCAAGCTCACCAAGGCAAAAATGACAAAGGCGATTTTCATACCCGTCGACGCGAGGAAGAGTAATTTTATGGAAATATCCCTTGGATACACGGGCGAACAAGCCCGGATAGAAGCGGATCGTTGTCTGAGGTGCGATGTCAGGGAAACCAAGCGCCGGACCTACAGCGCGCCGTTGGAAGAATAAGGGGGATATCATGGAAAATGAAAGAATGACTATTTATGTAGATGGCCGGAGCGTGGAAGTAGATGGGAACCTAAATCTTGCAAAAGCATGCGAAACCGCAGGAGCTTCCATACCCACCCTTTGCCACCTCGAAGGTGTATCGTCCAACGCTTCTTGCGGAGTTTGCGTGGTGGAAGTGGAAGGAGCCAAGTCCCTGGTCAGAGCCTGCGTGCAAAAACCATCCCCAGGCATGAAGATAAAAACCTCAAGCCTCAGAGTGATCAATGCCCGAAGAACCGCGGTGGAGCTCCTTCTCGCCAACCATCCAATGGACTGCCTTTCTTGTCTCAGGTCGGGGAACTGCGAGTTGAAAGCCATGGCGGAGCGCCTGGGAATCCGGGCTTCCCACTACCCAAAACTCAAAAAATTCGCCCCTCCCGACACCTCCACCGACGGCCTTACAAGGGATGATTCAAAGTGCATCCTCTGCGGAAGGTGTGTGGCTGTTTGCGCAGAAACTCAAACCGTCCATGCCATAGGCTTTTCCGGCCGCGGAGCCCGTACGAGGGTAACCGCCTTCATGGACCGAGGCCTTGCAAAAAGTCCCTGTGTCCAGTGCGGCCAGTGTTCGGTAGTCTGCCCCACTGCGGCGATCACGGAAAGAGACCAAACCCAGGAAGTCCTCTTGGCCTTGGCCGATCCTTCCCTCCATGTGATAGTGCAAACCGCACCGGCTATCCGGTCCTCCTTGGGAGAAGCCCTTGGCATGGCCCAAGGAAGCCTCGTGACCGGCCGCATGGTCGCAGGTTTGAGGCGGCTTGGCTTTGCCAAAGTTTTTGACACCCAGTTCACCGCTGACCTCACCATCATGGAGGAAGGGACTGAGTTTATCCAAAGAGTCAAGGAAGGCGGCACCCTTCCCATGATCACCTCCTGCTCACCCGGATGGATCAATTTTATCGAAGCCTTCTATCCTTCCCTCCTTGGGCACCTTTCCACCTGCAAGAGCCCTCAGCAGATGTTCGGCGCGGTGGCTAAGACTTTTTACGCCCAGAAAACAGGACTGGATCCAGAAAATATCCGCGTCGTTTCGATCATGCCCTGCACGGCGAAAAAAGCTGAGGCGAAGAGGCCTGAGATGGACTCGGCCTATCATTTCTGGAAAGAGAAGAAAACCGCCGCCGGCGGAGCCGTGCACCACTTCCAAGATGTGGATTGGGCCCTGACAACTCGGGAATTGGCCAGGATCATGCGCCTCGCGGGGATAGACACGGCTAAGCTGGAGGATGAAAACTTCGACAGCCCCTTGGGAGAATCCACCGGCGCGGCAACCATATTCGGCACCACTGGAGGCGTCATGGAAGCGGCCTTGCGCACAGTCTACGAAATCTTGGAAGGCAAGCCTCTCCCGGAAACAAATTTCACCCCCGTCCGCGGCCTTGCGGGAATCAAGACTGCGGAAGTCCCGGTGGGAGGGATGAAAGTGCGAATCGCCGTAGCCCATAGCCTCAAGAACGCCCGCGTCCTTTTAGACGAGATCGCCGCGGGAACAAGTCCCTATCATTTCATCGAGGTCATGACCTGCCCTGGAGGATGCGTTGGCGGGGGAGGACAGCCTGTATTACCCGATCTTGGAAAGATCCTCGCCAGGAACCGATCCCTCTACGCGGAGGATATGAATCTTCCGGAGCGGAAGTCCCATGCGAATGTGGAAGTAAAGAGCCTTTACACCGCCTTCCTGGGTGCTCCGGCCAGCCACCTTTCCCACGAACTCCTTCATACCCATTACAAGGCGAAGCGATTCTAGGCTGTTCCGCATCGTACTGGACAAAGCGCGCGCGCTGGAGTACTAAAAGAGCGTGGACATCAAAGCGGTTGGTTTCGATCTAGACGGCACTCTTTATCCAGGATGGCGCATGTATGCCGTATCCGCTGGGATGGGTTTGCGCCATCCTCGCTTTTTCTACGCCTTTGGCGCAGCGCGCCGGGCGTTGAGGAAGACGCTGTCCGATCAAAATAAAGGTAGAAAGCCCCAGGACTCCAATCTCGGATCCCGGGATGCGCTATTGCGGTTCCAAAGCGATTTTCTCGCCACTAGGCTGGGGATCCCGCCTAAGGAGGCCGCAAGGCTTATCGATGCGCGGTGCTATCGTGGGGTGGAGGAGAAATTTTCCACCCTCCCGCCCTTCCCTGGGGTTCAAAAGTGCCTTGAAGCCCTAAAAAGCGAGGGCCTTGCGCTTGGCTTACTATCGGACCTTCCTCCGGAACGCAAAATCGAGCGTATGGGCTTGAAAGGATATTTCAGCGCGATCCTATGCTCCGAAGACTTCGGAACCCTCAAGCCTTCTTCATTCCCCTTTCTCGCCCTGGCATCGAAACTGGGCGCCGAGCCAGGGAAGATGGTGTATGTGGGCAACAAAGTCGCTTACGATATGACGGGGGCCAAGAATATAGGGATGAAAACAGCCTTGCTCGGCGCAAGTAGCCATCCATCGGTGGATTTCTGCTTCAAGTCCTGGGATGCCTTGGCCCAATGGATCCTTTCCTTATGAAGCGTGGTTCCCCACCCTCACCACCATGCCGGGTCTCGCGTATTCCAGGTCGCCGGGCTCATCCGGATACGATGTAATGTGCGTCACCAACAGCCTTGAGCCTTTGGCCAACAAAGGTCTTACAAAGGCGCGGATCTCTTCCGGACTCATGTGAACCCCTCCAAAGCCTGAGCCATTTCCATCGCAGAGCACCAACGGGGCTCCTATGGAAAACAGCCCAGCCATTCGGCTAGTCCATCTCGTGTCGGAACTCGATATAAATTCCGCCTGTCCCTCTTCTCCTCGGGCGATGATCGCATAGGTTTCAGGACTGTGCTCAGTCCTGAAAAAATCGAGGAAGAGGCGATCGTGGCATCGCAGCCTGGTTCCATCCCCAATTTCAATCGGCTTTAGGCCGCTTAAAAACCAATCCACATAGGGGTGATCGGGAGAAATGGCGGCACCTAGGAGACGGCGCGCCGCCGCTGCGACGCCGGGGGGGCCTATGAGGCGGGGAGGAGGCCTGTCTTTGCCATCCAAGGAACAAATTGAAGGCCAGGAAGGGCAAGCCGAAGCAATGGTCTCCGTGGAAATGGCTTATCACCACCCTGTCTATGGTTTCCAGCCCGATTCCTTCCCGCTTAAGGGATTGGAGGATATCAGGCGGCGTTTCGACCAAAGTTCGCCCGTCGATGAGATATGCATTGAAAGGGAACCCGCAGTTTGCAAAACCACCTGTGCCCAAGATGCGAATTTCCATGGTTATCCCTCTTCAATCCCGCCAGATTTCCGCCACCAGGGGCTGGGTTTTGAGCTCTTCCACATCCCGGTCCAATCCCGAGCAACTGATGTGGGCGCCTGCCCGCACCACCGCTTCGCCCTTCCCGTCCTCCAAGGGCAGATGCAAGATCAAGGAGCATGGGCCGTGGAATGAATATATCGCATCTCTCAGGGAGATGACCTCCTCCTCCGCGTAACGCGATTGCGAGGGCGGCCTTAGGCGGAGATGAAGCTCCCTCCAGGCCTTTTCCTTCTGCTGGGCGGGATCGAGTATTTCCTTGATTTGAAAGGACGGTTTGCCTCGGGATGCGTCGAAGCTTCCCTTGAGGCAGTAGACCCTGTCTATGACGAGCTGAGGCCGCAAGGTCTCGAGGATATCGGGAAATAGGACGATCTCGAGGGATCCTGAATAGTCCGAGATAAGCCCAAAGGCCATTTTTCTTCCGGCTTTGGTGGGGATTTCCCTGAGTTCCATGAGCATGGCCACAACGACGTACTCCCTGTCCTGGGTGGCCCGGTCCGGATGCCCTAGGTCGAGGGTCGAGGCGCGTTCCCAAACCAGCTTGTAATCGTCCATGGGGTGCCCGGTGAAGTAGAACCCCAAGAGCGATTTTTCAAGGTCGAGGATTTCTTGCCGGGAATACTCTTCGCAGGGCTCCATGACAAAGGGCGGAAATATGGATTCATCACCCATATCGAATAGATTCCCTTGGCGGGAAGTTTCATATTCGAGCTTGTGGGATACCCAGTCCATGGCACGTTCCAGATTCAGCATGAGCTGCCTTCTCCCTGCCCCGAGCCGGTCGAAACAGCCTGCGTGGATCAGAGATTCCAGGGCTTTTCTGTTCATGCCCGCCTGGCTCATCCGAGATAGGAAATCCATAAAATGCAAAAATGGCCCACTCGAAGACCTTTCGACAACGATAGCCTGAGCAACGTTCTCTCCGACTCCCTTTATTCCCAGCAGGCCGTAGAGAATATTCCCGCGCTCAACGGTGAAAGTGGCTTCGGAACCATTGATATCCGGCGCCAGGACCTTTATCCCCATGGATCGGGCTTCGCCTATGTATTGGGTGAGCTTGTCGGTGTCGTTTATTTCGTTCGTAAGGTTGGCGGCCATGAATTCCGCCGGATAGTTAGCCTTGAGGAAGGCTGTCCTGTAGGCCACCACCGAGTAGGCCGCAGCATGGGACTTGTTGAATCCATAACCGGCGAAAGGAGTGAGTATATCGAATATTTCCTCCGCCTCTGCCTTGCTGTAGCCCCTGCCCACAGCCCCTTCGATAAAGGGACCCCTCTCCTTGGCGAGGATATCCGGTTTTTTCTTGCCCATGGCCCGCCTGAGCAGGTCGGCTCGCCCAAGTGAGTAGCCCGCGACCTCCCTGGCCACCTGCATGACCTGCTCCTGGTAGACAATGACGCCGTAGGTTCCCTTCAAGTACTTTTCCAGGGAGGGATGGGGATAGGTGATGGCTGTCTTGCCGTTCTTCGAATCCACGAACTTATCGATGAAATCCATGGGTCCTGGGCGGTAGAGGGCGTTGAGGGCGATCAAGTCTTCGATGGAGCCGGGCTTCGCCTTTTTAAGGATGCCCTGCATGCCCGAGGATTCGAATTGGAAAATCGACGTGCTCTTCCCCTCGCCAAGGAGCTGGAAAGTCTTCCTATCTTGGTCGGGGATATCTTCTTCCTTTAAGTCTATCCCACGCTTGGCCAGCAGTTTCAAGGTGTTTTTTATAAGGGTGAGGGTTTTTAGGCCCAGGAAGTCCATTTTCACCAAGCCGCAATCTTCCAGGTAGTCCATCGTGTACTGGGTGGAGATGGATTCGGTCTTGGAATCCTTGTAGAGCGGAACATAGTCCGTGAGCTGGGACTTGCCTATCACGATGCCCGCGGCATGGATAGAAGAATGGCGGTGCATGTGCTCGAGCCGGGCGCCAATCTTGAACAATTCCTGGTAACGCGGATTTTCGGCCAAGGCTTTCAGCTTGGGTTCCATCTCGAAGGCGGTTTCCAGGGTCATCTTGGGATCTTCGGGGATAATCTTGGCAATATTGTTCGCCTCCTCGAAGGGTATGTCCAAGGCGCGGGACACATCCTTGATGACCGCCTTGGCCTTGAGGGTGCCGAAGGTGATGATCTGCCCTACCCGGTCTGAGCCGTATTTCCTCGTGACGTATTCGATCACTTCGCCACGCCGCTCGTAGCAGAAATCCACGTCGAAATCGGGCATGGAAATACGCTCGGGGTTGAGGAAACGTTCAAACAGCAGATCGTACTTCAAAGGATCTATGTCGGTGATCCGCAGAGAGTATGCGACGATGGAGCCCGCTCCGGAGCCGCGTCCCGGGCCGACGGGTATGTCGTGATTCTTGGCCCAGTCTATGAAATCCCAGACGATGAGGAAGTAGCCGGTGAATCCCATTTTTATAATCACCGATAGCTCGAATTCCGCCCGCTGGACTATGTCCGGGGTCGCGTTGGGGTATCTCCTGCGAAGGCCTTCCATGGTCAGGTGGCGGAGATAGGACTCCGGCGAACCGAAGCCTTGGGGAATCTCGTAGTCCGGAAGCAGGGGGCCGGGAAAATCTATCTTCAACCCTACCATCTCGTTTATTCGCAGGGTATTCGACAGGGCGTCGGGAACCTCGTGGAAGAGTCGCGCCATCTCCTCGGGGGTCTTGAGATAAAACTGGTCGTTGGGAAATCGCATCCGGCTGGGATCTTGGCGTTTTCTATTGGTGCCCACGCAAAGCAGGATGTCCTGGGCCACCGCGTCTTCCTGCTTGATATAGTGGAGGTCGTTGGTGGCGATAAGCGGTATGTCCCTGCGTCGGCTCAAGGCTACCAATTCCCGATTCACCAGTTTCTGCTCTTCCAAGCCATGGTCCTGGAGCTCGAGGTAGAATCTTCCGGGACCGAAAAGCTCGCGGAAATGCAAGGCCTTCCGCTCAGCCTCCTCCCGCTTTCCCGCCAATATGAGGGAGGGAATCTCGCCCGCAAGACATGCGGAAGAGGCGATAAGTCCCTTAGAATATGCGGCGAGGACTTCGCCGTCTATCCTTGGCTTGTAATAGAACCCCTCGGTGTAGGAAAGGGAAGACAGTTTCATGAGGTTTTTGTAGCCTTCCTGGTTTTCCACCAGAAGGACGAAATGCCAATAGCGATTGCCGGTCTCAAGTCCGGTTTTTTCTATCCTGGAGGACTGGGCGACATAGAACTCGCAGCCGATGATTGGATTTATGCCTTCCTCTCTGCAGGCTTTGTTGAAGGATAGGGCGCCAAACATGTTGCCGTGGTCGGTGATCGCGATTCCCGGCATGCCCATGCCCTTTGCGGTGGCGACGAGTTCTTCCACCGGGGCGGCGCCGTCGAGAAGCGAAAAATCGGTATGGTTGTGGAGATGGACGAATTCCGGCATCGCCCCAGTATAAAGCAAAACCCTAGGGCTTGCGAGTGGCAAACCGCGGCGGGTTGCAAACCGCAGCGCGGCAACATTGACCTCCGCAGGATACTGTTCCATACTTTTGCGCAAGGAAGCCCAATGAACCAGCGCGCTGCCAAAGCCCACTCCCTTTCCCTAGCTGAAAAATTGTCTCGCCTCGTGCAATTTCAGACCGTGTCTTCCTATATCCCGGAACGAGAGGACGATGCCGCCTTCTCCGCCCTCCTTGCATCCTTGCCAAGCCTCTTTCCCAATGTAGACACCTCCTTGGAAACCCATAAGATCGGCTCCCGGGCTATGCTGTACACCTGGCCAGGCAAGGACCCACGCGTGCCTGGCGCCATATTCTGCGCCCATTTCGACGTAGTTCCGGCGCTTAATCCCGAAACCTGGGAACAGCCCCCATTTTCCGGAACCATCTCGGAAGGTCAGGTGTGGGGACGGGGAACCCAGGATATCAAGGTATTGATGGCTTGCATTCTTGAGGCGGCGGAAGTCCTTCTAGGACAGGGTTTTTCTCCGCACCGCACCCTCCATTTCGCCTTTGGCGGCGACGAGGAAACAGGAGGCCACAGAGGGGCCCGCCAAATCGCCGCCTATCTCCAAGGCAAAGGCGTGAAGGCCTCCTTCCTATTGGACGAAGGAGGGTCCATCGCCGTGAAAATGCTTTCCTTCGCGCGACGCCCCCTGGCCTTGGTCGGCGTGGCGGAAAAGGGCTATATGGATGTGAAATTGGAATCCGTCTCGCTTGGCGGGCATGCATCGATGCCGCCCCGGAATACAGCTCCGGGAAACCTTGCCCGCGCCTTGGCGGAAATCGAAGCCCGCCAATCTCCCGCGCGGCTGACAAGGACTCTCAAGGCCTTCCTCGCCGCCTTGGCCGGCGAATCCTCCCCGCACTACAGCCTTCTATTCTCAAATCTCTGGCTTTCTTCCCCCCTTGTGCTGGCGGCCTTTTCCAAATCCCCCGCCACAAACGCCCTTATCCGCACCACCAGGGCGATCACCATGCTCCAGGGCAGCCCGAAGGAGAATGTGCTGGCGGAACAGGCTTCGGCGACGGTCAACGTGCGGGTACTCCCCGGCGAGACCTGCGCCCAAGCCCTTGATGGCATCCGCCGCCTCGTGGAACGACAGGGGGTCCAGGCCACGGCCAAACATCCCGGCCAGGAGGTGGAGGCTTCCAGCGAATCCCGGGTGGACAGCGAAGGCTTTGCCAAGATTAAAGAAGCCTTGGCTATCTCCCATCCGGAAGCGGCCTGTCTGCCCTTCCTGTTTTCTGCGGCCACGGACACCAAGCATTATGCCGGCCTGACTAATGATACCTATCGGTTAACCTGCCTGCCCCAGACCACGGAAGATCTTAAGGGGATCCATGGCATCAATGAAAGAGTGAGGATTATCGACATGGAGAAGTGCGCCGATTTTTATAAAGCCCTCATCCAATCCCTATGATCCGAAAAGGCTTCTTGCCGGCGGAAGTCCCATATATTACCTTTTGACCATGAAAGCAAAGTACATAATACCAATCGTCGCGTTATTGGCCATCGGCTCGGCCGCCTTCGCGGTCGATGTAGACGGGACGATCGCCCCTGAGGAATACGCCTTTGAGGCAAGCTACGACAGGGGGAACTTCCGACTCCTCTGGAAGATATCAGGCGACACCCTCTTCATGGCCATTGACTCCTCGGCTTCCGGCTGGGTCTCTGTTGGATTCGAGCCCACCAGGGTCATGGCGAATTCGGACATGATTTTCGGCATGATCCCCGCCGAAGGTCCCGCCCAGGCGGTGGACGCATGGTCGACAGGCATGTTCGGACCCCATCCCCCCGACACAAATCAGGGCGGCAAGGATTCGCTATTAAGCTTCGCGGGGAAGAGGTCCGGCGGGCGCGTGGTGTTCGAGTTTTCCCGCCTTCTGGACACGGGGGACAAATTCGACAAGGTGGTGCCCAAGACCGGTGAATTCAAGATAATCTGGGCCTATGGTTCGAATCTTTCCTTCACCGCCAAGCACAGCAAGGCGGGAAGCGCCACGCTCCTCATGGACGGCAGAAAGTGATAGGCCTTTACATCCATCTATCCCTCATGGCCGCGGCCACCCTGGTGATGCTTGGAGCAATTGTCATCGCCCGATACTTCAAGAAAAAAAAGTGGTGGCTGAAGGCCCACAAGGCCCTCAATGGCGCAAGCCTTGCACTAGCCTTGGGAGGCTTCGCCGCTGCCTTCTCCATGGTCCAGGAATCAGGCGGCCCTCATTTCCGCGTAGGCCATGGCGTGGTGGGTTTCATAGCCCTGCTTCTTGCCCTGGCCACCCCGGTTTTGGGCTTTGCCATATTCAAGACCAAGGACAAAAAGAGAATACCCCTTCTCAAGCAATCCCATAGATGGCTCGGCAGGCTGGTAGCCCTGGGAATGGCCAGCGCGGCAATCCTGGGACTTTCCTTGATAGGCGTATTCTAAGCCAGGGATTTTGAGCCCAGGTAGGCCGCCCTGACCGCAGGGTCCACGACTATCTGGGCGGAGGGCCCCTCCTTTACTATCTTCCCCTGCTCCAACACATAGGCTCGGTCTGCGATGGCCAAGGCCTTGAATGCGTTTTGCTCCACTAAAAGGATGGTTTTCCCCATTCCCCTAATTTTTCCGATGATGTCGAAGACGGTTCGGACCAGGAGGGGCGCAAGCCCCAGGGAAGGTTCGTCCATCAGCACAAGGTCACCGTCAGTCATGAGAGCCCTTCCCATGGCGAGCATCTGCTGCTCTCCACCCGATAGAGTTCCCGCTATCTGCCCCTCCCTTTCCTTGAGCCTGGGGAAAAGGGCAAAGACCTTCTCAAGGTCTTCCCGGCACCGGGCCGAATCCCGCCGCAGATACGCGCCGAGATTCAGGTTGTCCCGCACCGTAAGGTTGGCGAAAACCAGCCTGCCTTCGGGAACGTGGCAGATCCCGGACTTCACCACCAAATCCGGCCGCCTGGCCAAGGCCTTCCCCTTGTAGCGAAGCTCGCCCCGAACAGGCTTTAGGAATCCGGAGATGGTGTTCAAAAGCGTGGATTTCCCCGCCCCGTTCGCCCCGATGATAGTGACGATTTCTCCTTCCTTGACCTGGAGCGATACCCCCTTCAAGGCGCGGATACCTCCGTAGGAAACGTGAAGGTCCTTGATTTCAAGCATTGGCCTCTCCTTCAGCGACGCCGAGATAGGCCTCGATCACCTTGGGATCGTTGGAAATTTGCTCCGGATTGCCTTCCGCAAGCTTCACTCCAAAATTGAGAACCACGATGCGCTCGCACACGCCCATGATCAAATCCATGTGGTGTTCGATGACAAGAATCGAGAGCTTGAAATCATCGCGGATCTTCGAGATCATCCGCATGAGCTGTTCGGTTTCGTCAGGATTCATGCCTGCGGCGGGCTCGTCCAAGAGGAGTAGCTTGGGGTCGAGGGCCAAGGCCCGCACTATCTCCAGTCTCCGCTGCATACCATAGGGGAGATTGTTTGCCACCAAGTCTCGCCGGTCCGAGAGCCCCATGATCGAAAGTAGCTCTTCCGCCTTGCGTGTGATGTTCTTTTCTTCCTGGCGGAATCTGGGGAGGCGCAAGATTGATTCAAGGATTGAGTAGCTGGCGCTTCTATGGCAGGCGGTGAGCACATTTTCAAAAACCGTGAGATTCTTGAAAAGCCGTATGTTTTGGAAGGTTCTGGTGATGCCCAGGTCGGCGATCTTGTAGGCAGGCAATCCAGCTATATTTAACCCGCCAAATTCGACTTGGCCATCGGTCAGGGAGTATACTCCGGTCACTAAGTTGAAGATTGTTGTTTTCCCCGCGCCATTTGGTCCAATAAGTCCCACTATCGCGCCTTCGGGCACGGAAAAACTTACATCGTTCACCGCTGCGAGGCCGCCGAAGCGCTTGGTAAGGCGGGATATGCGCAAGATTTCAGGCATTGCGGATCTCCCCTTCCTGGGCTTGCTTCATTTCCCTCTGGGCCTCGAGCCTCGCCTTTCTCTCCGCCCTGGCCTTCCTTATCCCACCGGGACTGAGCTCCATGCCGCCCATGAGCCCCTTGGGGCGGGAAATCATGATGAGGATGACAGCCGCTCCGTAGAAGACCAACCTCCATATCTCAAATGCTCTGAGAACCTCCGGCAGGGCGGTAAGAATGAGGGCGCCCAAGACGGAGCCGGAAATGGATCCCAGGCCGCCGAAAATGACAATGATGGTGAGTTCCGTGGATTTGGTCAGGGAAAACATTTTTGGCTGGAGGAAGGTCATGTAGTGGGCGAAAAACACACCTGCCACCCCTGCGTACACCGCACTTATCACCAAGGCAATCATCTTGTACTTAAAGACATTGATTCCCGTTATCTGGGCGGCCAGCTCCTCCTCCCTGACGGCCACCATATTCCTGCCATGGCGCGAACGGACTAGGTTGGCCAAAAAAAGAACTGCCACCACATCCACAAGGATAATCGCCGGCAGGGTTGATTTGTAGGGAACCCCAGGCCACCCGCGAGAGCCTCCGAAAATCTGGACATTGTTGAGGATGAGGCGGATCGCCTCTCCGAAGCCCAGGGTGGCAATGCAAAAATAATCACCCTTGAGGTTGAGGGTTATGCGGCCGATAAAGTAGCTCACTATCCCCGCCCCAAGTCCTCCGGCTATGACACCCACGAAAAAGGGGAGCCCCAGGCCAGCGGGGGTGGTTGTGGGAGACACGGTCATGAGGGCGCCGATATAGGCACCTATGGCCATGAACCCCGCATGCCCAAAGGAAAAAAGGCCAGTGAAACCAGTAAGGAGACTCAGTCCCAGGACGGCGATGAGATTGATGCCGGCCAGCATGAGTATGCCCTGGATGTAAAACCAATCCATCCTCTACCCCTTTTCCTTTAAGCCTTGTCTTCCATGGATCTTCCCATGATTCCCGAAGGCCGGAAGATCAGAACACCGATGAGGATCACAAAAGCGATCAGATCGCGGTACTGGGAAGAGAGGTACCCCGCGACCAAGGTTTCCAGGGTTCCAAGGATTACCGAACCAAGCACGGCGCCTGGAAGGCTCCCCAGGCCGCCGAAAACCGCCGCGATGAAGGATTTTGTGGTGATATTGCCAATTTGAGGATACACCGTATATTTCATGCCGAAAAAGACGCCCGCGACGCCGGCGAGGAAGCCCCCAAGGCCGAAGACGATGAGGATGATCCTGTCGGTGTTCACCCCCATGAGGGCGCAGGCCTTGATGTTGTAGGCCGCCGCCTGGATGGCCTTGCCGATTCTTGTCTTCTCTATAAATAGGATAAGCGCGATAAGGCAGAAGGCGGATATGAAAAACATGAGGAGGTCCAGACGCCCGATGGCCAGGGGTCCCCAGGTTATTGGACTCCGATCAAAGATCTGGGGATAGGTCCTAAAGGTTGGCCCTATGGTTGCGATGACTATGTTTTCCAGGAGGATCGACGCCCCCATGGCGGAGATGATGAAATAGAGAAAGGGCGCCTTTCTCTCGCGGAGCGGCTTGTAAGCGATCCGCTCCACCAGGATGGCCAAGGCCGTGGTGCCTAAGGTTGCCACCAGAAAAGAGGGGACGAAGGGAAACTTCAATATGGTGAGGGCGAAAAATCCGAAATACGCCCCTAGCATGATGACTCCGCCGTGGGCGAAATTGGAAAAATTCATGATGGAGTAAACCAGGGAATAGCCTACCGCCATCAGAGCGTATACGGAGCCGATCGAAAGACCATTGATCAGCTGTTGCAAGAATTGTGCCATGGCCTATCCTTTTCGGCGGGAACGCAAGGCGCCGTCCCAGGACTCCTGGGACGGCGCCGAACTGATTGTAAATACCAGGCCACCTTTATTGGGCGGCGTATTTTTCCTGGAAGACATATTGGCCGCCCACGATTTTTATGATCGCCGCGTCCTTGCCCTCCGGATTGTGGGTCTCGGGGCTTATCTTTATGGTGCCAGTGATTCCCTGGACTTCAATCCCCTCAAGGGCTTTGGCGATGGCTTCGCCGTTGGCCTTTCCGGCTTTCTGCAAGGCTGCCACGAGTACCAAGACGGCGTCATGGACTAGATAGCCGTTAAGCTCCGTTTCCTTGCCAAACTTGGCTTTGTACCGGGCTTTGTAATCCTGGACTGCGGGATCGGCGTAATCTAGGTGGTTGACGAAGTAGCTTCCTTCCACCGCCGCGCCACCCATGGAGATGAGCTGGTCCGAAGGCCAGCCGTCGCCGCCCATCATGACCTGGGTGAGGCCAAGCTCCCTGGCCTGGTTGGCCGAGAGTGCCACTTCCTTGAAGAAATAGGGCATGAAGATGATGTCGGGATTGGCGGCCTTGATCTTGGAGAGCTGGGGCCGGAAATCCACGTCGCCGCCGTTGAAGGACTCGTCCGCCACAATCTCGCCACCCTTGGCGATGAAATTGGTCTTGAAGAACTCACGTAAACCCTGGGAATAGTCGTCGGACACATCGTAGAGGATGGCCGCCTTCTTGGCTCCCAGTTTGTCGAAGGCGTAGCCCGCGGCCACCGCGCCCTGGTAAGGGTCGATGAAGCAGACGCGGAAATTATAGGGCTTGACCTTGCCGTCCAACACCGTAACCTTGGGGTTGGTCGCGACGGTGGCGATACCGGGTACTTTCGCCTGCTCAAGAACCGGCGCTATGGGGATGGCGTTTCCCGAGGCGTTGGGGCCGAGTATGGCGACAACCTTGTCCTGGCCGGTGAGACGCTTGACCACATTCACCGCTTCCTGGGCGTCGCCTTTGTTGTCGTAGCCGATAACCTCAAGCTTGTACTTCTTTCCGCCTACCTCGATGCCGCCTGCGGTATTGTATTCCTCAAACAGCATCTTCACCGTATTGAATTCATTCTCGCCCCAGACAGCTTGGTCGCCTGTGAGCGCCCCAAACCAGCCGACTTTGATCGTGTCGTTCTTGGCGCCGCCAGCGCAACCTACCAGCGCAAGCGCCAGGACGAGAATGAGAGAGACAATTGCCCGTTTCATAATTCCTCCTTGGGCTCCTTCGTAATGCCTGCCCAGTATACCCCCTAGGCGGGAATTGGACAATGAAAAATGGATGGTTTTAGGACCCATGGACTCATTCCACTGTCACGCTCTTTGCCAGGTTCCGAGGCTGGTCTACGTCCCTTCCCAATTCCAGGGCGCAGAAGTACGCGAAGAGTTGCAAGGGAATTACCATCGTGAAGGGATAGAATCGAGGATCTCCCTTCGGCACGGGAATGAAATCGTCCGCGAGGACTGCGACTTCCTTGTCCCCTTCTACGCCGACAGCGATAATCGGCCCGCCCCGGGCTTTAATCTCCCTCATGTTGGAAATTGTCTTTTCCCGCAGGAAATCATCCGAAACGAGGAAGAGCGAGGGAACCTCGGGACTAACCAGGGCTATGGGCCCGTGCTTCATCTCCCCTGCGGAGCAGCCTTCCGCATGGATGTAGGAAATTTCCTTGAGCTTGAGGGCTCCTTCCAGGGCTATCGGATAGAGATTGCCCCGGCCGAGGAAGAGGAAATCCTTGGCTTTGTGGTATTTTTTTGCGATTTCCTGCACATGGTCGCGTTGCCCCAGGGTTTGCGCCACCTTGGCCGGCACTTCCTGGAGGCTTGCGAGGAAGGACAAGCCCTCTTCCCTTGAAAGATGGCGCATCCGGGCTATGAAGAGGGTAAAGAGATAGAAGGCCGCAAGTTGGCTTGTGAACGCCTTGGTGGAGGCCACAGCGATCTCAGGCCCGGAATGGACGTAGATCCCTCCGTCCGACTCCCTGGCTATGGTCGACCCGACCACATTACAAATCCCCAGGACAGTGGCGCCCTTTCTCTGTATCTCCCTCATGGCGTACAAAGAATCGGCGGTTTCTCCGGATTGGCTCACGGTGAACCAAAGGCTGTCCTTCTCAACCACTGGATTTCTGTAGCGGATTTCACTCGCCAGCTCAGCCTGGGCTGGTATCCGCGCGAATTGTTCCAAAAGAAGGCTTCCCACCAGGCCAGCGTGCCAGCTTGTGCCCGCAGCGATAATCTTCACCCTGCCCACATCGGAAAGCCTGCCCCTGCCGAGATTCAAGCCGCCTAGCTTCGCCGTGGCGTTCTCCACATCCAGCCGTCCGCTTAATGCCCGGGCGATCGATTCCGGCTGTTCGAATATCTCCTTTTCCATGTAGCAGGGATAATCGCCCTTTTCAATCGAGCCTAGTTCCCAGGTGATCTGGGCCACCTTCTTGTCCACGGTACGTTCTTCACGATCGATGATGGAGTAATGGTTTTCCTGGATGTCGACGATTTCTCCGTCGTTGAGGTAGACCACCTTGTCCGTATAGGCGACCATGGCGGTGATGTCGCTGGCCAGGAACATTTCTCCCGCCCCAACGCCAACCACCAGGGGGCTTCCGTTCCTGGCTCCCACGATTCTTCCCGGTTCATCCGCATGGATGCAGGCGATTCCATAGGTGCCCTGGAGATTTACCACCGCAGCCTTTAAGGCTTCCACCAAGTCCTCTTTATAATAATACGATATGAGATGTGGAATTACTTCTGTGTCGGTTTCGCTCAGGAAGGGGCAACCCATCTTTTCCAGCATTGCCCGGATCGCGTGGTGGTTCTCGATTATCCCGTTGTGGACTACCGCGATCTTCCCATCGCAGGAACAGTGGGGATGGGCATTGGCCTTGGTAACCCCGCCATGGGTAGCCCAACGCGTATGCCCAATGCCCCAGGAGCCGTCCATGTCCGCGGGTATCCAACCGCCACCCCGGCGGAATCGTAGCCCCTGTATTCGAGTCGCCTCAATCCTTCCAAGAGTATGGCCGCTGTCTTTCTAGGTCCGGTATATCCTACTATTCCGCACATCCGGTTCTCCTTTTTTATCCTTTGAAAAGCCATCAGGATTATGGCACAAGATCGAGGGGAAAAAAAGCGAGAATAGAACGCCCGGTAGGGCGGAGAGATTGAATTTGCGTCCAATGTCCTATAGCCTTTGCCCATGTCCATGGCCCTACGGTATTTCGAAGAACTCGACTCCACTATGTCGAAGGCGCGGGAACTCTGCGGCACCGGGGATGCGGGTACTTTTTTCGGAGTGCTCGCCGACCGACAAAGCGCAGGCCGCGGGAGGATAGCCGGGAGGACATGGGAGGCGGCGCCGGGCAAGGCCCTCCTCCTTACCCTGGCCCTCAAAGACTCGGAGGCTTCTTTTCCCGCCCTGCCCTTGAAAGCCGGGCTTGCGGCCTATGATACCTTTGTCGTCTATGGCGCCGACCTGGCGG
>VKGY01000199.1 GCA_008080685.1 Spirochaetota bacterium | reverse complement strand
AGGGTCCGGGCTTGCCGGAGTCCAGGGTGAGGATGATGTTCTCCCGTCCCGGAACTACTTCCTCCACCAAGGGCTCTATGCCCACTTCCCGGCGGAGCCACCCCACGATAAAGCGCACCACTTCCTTTTCCGTGCCCCCCGTCTCCGGGCGGATCACCGAGTCTATGCGCACCAGGTCCTGGGTCAGAGCGACAAGTTCTTCCTTGTCTATTGCGGCAACAAAGGCTTTTCCCCGGGGATCCATCATGGTTGGGCTCCCTTTTTGGCTGCGGCTTGGGTAGCAGATGCGGCCTGCGCCGCTAGGTGCATCTTGTCCGCCACGCGGACCAGGTTAGTGATCGCCTCGTTGACAGGTACCGGAATGCCCAGGGCTTTGGCCTCCCTGATAATCGCGCCGTTCATGAAGTCTATTTCGGACTGGCGGTTTTTCTGGAAATCCTGGAGCATGGAAGAGAAATTGGCGCCTGTTTTCCTGGCCACGTCGTACACCACCGCCAAGGGGTCTGGATAGGTGAGGGTAATTCCCTTGGCCTTGACCACCGCGAGGGCTTCATTTACCAAACACGCCATGACGGCTTTGGTTTCCTCAAACTCCACCAAGCGTCCATTGGTCACTCCCAAGAGGGCGGTGAGGGCGTTTATCCCTACGTTGATGATGAGCTTGGACCAGACCATGTCAGCCACCGCGCTGTCCACATGGGTTTCGAAGCCCGCGGCCTCCAACGCCTGGGCCAGGGATTTCAGCCTTTCCTGGCTGCCGTCGGCCATGGAGATGTGCGTGGGCCCCTTGCCCGCATGGCGGATCTTGCCCGGTCCAAGGAAGGTGGCTCCCTGTGAGGTTACGCCTGCCGCGGTGCCTGAGGCGCCGAAGTGCCGGCGAAGGATTTCTTCGTTGCCCAGGCCATTCTGAAGGGTAAGGGCGATGGTTCCCGGCTTGGCGTAGGCCTTGAAGGTGGCCGCCGCGTCCTCGGTGGTGGTGGATTTGACAAAGATGATGAGGATATCGGAATCGGCGACGGCTTTTGGATCTGCGGACGCCTTGGGATGGACGAGGGTCACCTCTCCGGTGGCTGCATCTTCGATGGACAATCCCGAGGCGTTGATCGCGTCGACGTGCTCTTTGTAGATATCGTACAGCACGACATCCTGCCCGGCGAGCGCCAGGCGCCCGCCGAACAGTGAGCCCATGGCTCCGGATCCGACTATGGAAATTTTCATCCAAGCTCCTTGAAGCACTCGGCGAGGGCCGCCACGGCGGCGGAGAGTTCCTCGGAGCTGATCACAAGGGGCGGCTGCATGCGCAGCACATTGCCATAGGTGCCGCCTGAGCCGATGAGGAAGCCCTTCTGGCGCATCATGGCCTTGATCTTGCCCGCTTCTTCGGCGGCGGGGGTCTTGGCAGCGTCCCTGACCAGTTCGATGCCGATCATGAGGCCCGAACCGCGGACTTCGCCGATGAGGGGGAATTTCTTCTGAAGGTCCTTGAGCTCGCCCATGACGCGTTCGCCCTTTACCAAGGCCTTCTCGGGGATCTTTTCCCTGAGGAGGAAATTGAGGTTCGCGATGCCCGCGGCGCAGGAGACGGGGTTTCCTCCGAAGGTGGAGAGGTGGTCGCCGGGCTTGAAGGAGTCGGCGATTTCGGGCCGGGCGATGAAGGCCGAGAGGGGGAAGCCGTCGGCTATGCCCTTGGCGAAGGTCATGATGTCCGGCTCGACCCCGTAGTGGTCTATGGCGCAGAACTTGCCCGATCGGCCGAAACCGCACTGGACCTCATCCAAGAAGAGGAGGATTTCATGCTTGTCCAGGACCTTCTTTACTTCCTTGTAGTATTCCTTGGGAGGGATGATGATGCCGCCCTCGCCCATCATGGTCTCGGCGATGAAGGCAGCCACGTTCCCGGAGGTGTCGTACTGGATGGTCTTCTCAAGCATCTTGGCGCAGTGCATGTCGCAGGCTGGGTAGGCTTTGTCATAGGGGCAGCGGTAGCAGTAGGGAGCGGGATGGAAGGCAACGCCCGGGATGTAAGGCCCGCCGCCTTTCTTCCTGTCCTTGTTGCCCGTGATGGAGAGGGTGGCGAGGCTTCGGCCGTGGAAGGATCCCTGGAGGGCGATGAATTCCTGTTTTTTGGTGAACTGCTTGGCCATGCGCATGGCGCCTTCGTTGGCTTCGGCTCCGCCATTGCCGAAGAAGGTTTTCTGGAGTCTTCCGGGGGTATTCTGGGCCAGCAACTCGGCGTAGTCCGCTACGGGGATCGAATGGTAGACGTATGAGCAGCAATGGACGAGCTTGTCGATCTGGGCCTTGGCCGCCGCGACGACTTCTGGATTGTTGTGGCCGGCGTTGGCCACGGCGATGCCGGCGTAGAGGTCGGTGTAGACCTTGCCTTCCTCGTCGGTCACCTTGGACCCCAAGGCCTTGGTCACCACGATGGGCTCCACAGCCTTTACGAAGGAAACGTTGACGTATTGCTTATACTTTTCGATGGTCTTCATGGACCTCTCCTTGGGGTAGTTATTTTCCGTACTTGGCCCAGTGGGCGCCGAAGATCTTGTTCTCGTCCGGGAGGACGGGGG
>VKGY01000198.1 GCA_008080685.1 Spirochaetota bacterium | reverse complement strand
GCGGCGATCGAAGTTCTCGAGTGGTCTGTAATCCTCCCCCTGTGGAGCGGAGTGACTCCCCAGGTCTTTGACCAGCCCCTGTTCATCATGGGCGCGGGAACCTCCATGATGGATGCTGACGGTGGTTTGCGTGGCCTCTACACCACCACCGAAACCGGCACCAACGAGCAGAACTACGGCTTCTATTCCAACAAGGAAGTCGATGTCCTGGTAAACGGCGCCGCCTCGGAGACCGATCCCGAAAAGAGATACGCCATGTACAAGCGCGCCCAGGAGATCCTGTACCTTGAGGATCCTGTGGCGATCTGGCTCTTCGACCGCCCCACCACCGTCGCGGCTTCCTCCAGGGTGAAGGGAATCGAGATCAACGGGATTGGAATGGTCCATTTCGACAAGATGTGGAAGGAGTAATCCCTTCCTTCCCATGCTACCCTAGGCGCCGCCTTGGGCAAAGCCCAAGGCGGCGCTTCTATGGCGGGGGTTCCCCGTCTCCTTCGAACTGCAAACTTCGAACTAATCCAGAGGTGATTCCGCGATGCTCAAGTATATCGTCTCGAAACTGATCTCCCTGGTCGTCATCCTCTTTGTGGTGTCGATCCTCGTCTTTCTCATGGTGCATATGATACCTGGGGACCCGGTGTTGAACATGCTAGGGCTCCACGCGCCTCCGGACGCGGTGCAAGCCACCCGCGACAAGATGGGTTTGAACGATCCGCTTCATATTCAATATGCAAGGTTTATTACTAATGCGCTGAAAGGCGATTTTGGCACATCCATACGCACCAGAAGACCTGTGGTGGATGAAATCCTTGGCAGGTACCGCTATACCCTCGTGCTCGCCGTAGGGGGCACCCTTGTGGCGGCATTCATAGGCATTGTCATCGGCATTGTTTCGGCGATAAAACAAAACAAGTTCCTGGATAATTTCCTCATGATATTCTCCTTGCTTTCGGTTTCAACCCCATCATTTTTCCTGGCGATCATCTTCATCTTGATATTTTCGCTCTATTTGGGATGGTTTCCTAGCATAGGTATGTACTCGGCGAAGCACTATGTCCTTCCAATTTTCGCCTTGGGCATGCAATCCGTGGGGCTCATAGCCCGGATGACCAGGTCGGCAATGTTGGAAGTGTTAAGGGAAGACTATGTGCGCACCGCCTACGCCAAGGGAGTCCCGGCGCATAGGGTCATTCTCTCCCACGCTTTGCGCAACGCCCTGATCCCTATCGTTACAATCCTTGGCCTGAGATTTGGCGGCCTTTTGGCCGGCTCGGCCCTCATAGAAAGCGTCTTTGCCATTCCCGGCATCGGAAGGCTTATGATCGACGCTGTCCTCACCCGAGATTATCCCGTGGTGCAGTCTACGGTCCTAGTGCTCTCCACCACCTTCGTCTTCATAAATACGATAGTGGATATCCTCTACCGCCTTGTGGATCCCAGGATCCATTACCAAAAAGGATGATGGAACGATGAAATCCTCCACATTAAAGCGATTCGCTAAGAGAAAATCCTCCGTCGCAGGCGGAGTCATCATAGTCTTTTTTATCCTTGTGGCCCTAGTGGGTCCTTACTTTACCTCCTACGATCCCCTAGCAATAAACTTACCCAACAAATACCAGAACGCCAGCTTGGAACACCCCCTTGGTACGGATAATCTTGGCCGCGACACACTTACCCGGCTTGTGTATGGCACCAGGACAACCTTCTACATCAGCTTCACCGCAGTGTTCTCCGGCTCCATTGTTGGGCTTTTCCTCGGCGTGATAGCCGGCTACTTCGGAGGCAAGGTGGACAATGCACTCATGCGGGCCACCGACGTTCTCCTGGCTTTCCCCGGTCTTTTGTTGGCCATCGCCATAGTCGCCATATTGGGAAACGGCATCATCAACACGATCATTGCCATCTCCATCTACAATATTCCGTACATAGCCCGGATTGTGCGAGGCTCGGTCCTCAGCATTCGGAACAACGAATATGTCCAGGCCGCCAAGGTAATCGGAGCATCCCACACCAGGATCATCCTTACTCACATTGTGCCCAATTCATTCTCCCAAGTGATAGTAAACACTACGTTAAGCCTCGGCACGGCTATTCTCACCTCCTCCTCCCTCTCCTTCCTCGGATTGGGCGTACAGCCTCCCCATCCGGAGTGGGGTTCTATGCTGAGCAAGGCCAGGGAAGTGATACGAACCGTTCCAATCGCGGCTTTAGCGCCTGGCTTTGCCATCACCCTCGTAGTGCTCAGCTTCAGCCTATTAGGCGATGGCTTGCGGGATGCCCTTGATCCCCGGCTCAAGAACAGCTGAGGGAGACAGTCATGAACCAAAGAATCGTTGAACCAAACAAAGAAATCCTAAGGGTTGAGGGGCTTAAAACCCATTTCCTGATCGAAGAAGGTTTTGTCCCTGCGGTGGACGGGGTGGATTTTTCCCTTCGAGAGAAGGAAACTTTGGCGATAGTCGGGGAGTCGGGCTCCGGTAAAAGCGTCACCGCCCTTTCGATCCTGCGGCTCATTCCCAATCCGCCAGGTAAAATTGTCGCGGGTTCCATTCTCTACGGAGGGAAGGACCTGGTCAAAGCCAG
>VKGY01000012.1 GCA_008080685.1 Spirochaetota bacterium | reverse complement strand
GCATGTGGCCGCGAGCGGGAAAACATCCTTTCTCACACCGAGAATATACTCAATCGCATATCGTTGGTCTAAGGCTATGGAGAAAAAAGCGCCGAAACCCAGGGTCTCTATGAATCTTCTGTGCCTGGGACGCATGCCGAAGAGGATGAGTTCCCCGCCGTGGATGCGCAGGTCCTTGTGAAGCGCCACCAAGAAACCTACGCCGAAAGCGTCCAACTCTTCGATCTTCGAGAAATCCATCAAAAGAAATTCGATGCCGCCCCGCTGCTTGGCCTCTTCTGCCATGACGGCGAGGTTTTCTCCTGAGAGGCTCCCTTCGGGCTTCCAGCATAAGGCCAGCGTTGTTTCAGGTATAGAGGAGAATCGGGAAGCGCGCAAGGATTTGTTGCAGTCAAGGATCCGGGATGGCATTGGTCTATCCTAGCCTTAGGCGTCTATAATGTCAAACCACCGTCCAGGCTGACCACAGCCCCCGAAGCGGCGCAGGGTTCGACCCCTAGAAGATCAAGGATGGGCGCGATAATGTGGTGGGGCTCGAAAAGCCGGCCGGATGGGGATTTTTCCTTGAGCCGGGCGATAGTTGCGTCGCTGAGGTATTCAGTCCTCACGAAGCCCGGACAGGCAAGAATCGCCGCGACGTTGTGCGCAGCCCCTTGCGCGGCAATGGATTTGGTAAGCACGCCCAGGCCTGTTTTGGCCGCCGCGTAGGCGACGTTGGTCGAATAAGATCGGACAACGTCAGTCCTTGTGCCTCCGAAAAGGAGGATTCTACCGTATCCCCGGGACTTCATGCCAGGCAGGAAGAGGCTGGCAAGGGCTCCGGGAAGGGCTAAGTCCATGACTGATGAGAGCATCCAGTCTTCAGGCGAATGATCCTCTAGGGATTTTTGCACAAAGGGGCCGTAGGCCAGGACAAGGATCTGGATATCCTCAAGCCTGGAGACTATCCGGCAGAACTCGAAGACCGATTCGGGAGTGTCGAGGCTGAATGGCAGAGGCTGGGCTTCTCCTCCGCCATCCACAATTTTCTTGCACAGGGTTTCGGCCTTGTCTTTCGTCTTTCCGTGAACCACGAGGCGGGCTCCGCGCTTTGACAGCTCCGCGGAAACCTCGGCGCCAAGCCCTCCGCTTCCCCCGACCACCAAGGCCCCTTTGCCCGCGAAGCTGGACTTTTCTTCTTGTCTTCCTTCAATCATGGAGATACTATACCATGGGTCGCGAGTGCCGCGGAAAGAGGTGTTCCAAACCAATGGGTCAGATTCTATCGGATATACAGGTGGTACTTTGCAGGGCGCAGGAACCAGGCAATGTCGGTTCGGCGTGCCGGGCGATGAAGGCCATGGGTTTTTCCAGGTTAGTCCTGGCGGACTGCCCTCCCTACGACGAGGGGAAGCTCAGCGCCCTCGCCGTCCACGCCCGGGATCTGTATGAAAAGGCTGTCCGCGCGCCAACCCTTTCGAATGCGCTGGAGAACTCCAGCCTTGCGGCTGGTTTCACCCGCCGCGGGGGTCAGAAAAGAATATCCTCCTACCTCTCCTTGGAGGAATTCGCCGAATTTCTTCTTTCTTCCCCTTCCCGCACCGTGAGCCTTGTCTTTGGAAACGAGAGGACTGGGCTGTCCGAGGAAGAGCTTCGGCTGTGTAGCCTTGCGGTCCACATTCCCACTTCGCCGGAATACCCCTCCCTCAATATCGCCCAAGCTGTCCAGATATCCTGTTATGTCCTTGCCCGGACGCTAGGAGCAGATTTCGAGCGCCTGGACCTGGGGAAAGACGGTTCCACCGCGCCTACCCGTAAGGAAATGGACCTCGAGATAGCTGAGGTGGTCACCCGCCTGGGGGCTGCGGGATTTTTCAAGAAGAGTGATTCGAGCCATGTCGCCCTGTTCCTGAGGAATCTGCTTGAGAGAGCGGGGGCGGACAAGGACGAATTGGCGTATTTGGCCCGGCTGCTCAAAAAGGCTTCGGCTTTGGCCGAGTCTCCTGCGCCGCGAAGAAAGATATGAACACTATATCTTCCGCCTTGATTTTTCCATAGGCGACATCCGCGCAGACGCGATTTATGACCGACCGTAGCTCCCTGACGTTTCCGGGCCAATCGTGTTCCATCAATCGCGACAAAGCTGAATCCGAAAGCTCGCAAAGGCCTTTGCTCGCGGCATGGCAGAAGTGTTCCGCCAGGGGTGTGATATCCTCTTTTCTGTGCCTCAGGGGCGGTATGCGGATGATGAGATCGGCGATCCTGTAAAAGAGGTCCACGCGTAGCAAACCGGTTCCAGCCGGGGAGAGTATGTCTTCGCAGGTGGCGGTCACAAGCCTGAAGTTGGATTTGTCGGGCCTGTCGGCTCCAAGCTTCCAGTAGGTGGCATGCTCGAGAGCCCGGAGCAGCTTTGGCTGGACCGAGGAGGCCATGGCTCCGATCTCGTCCAGGAACAGGGTACCACCCTCGGCGCGTGCGAAGGCGCCTTTTCGGGCTACGGCATCCGTATAGGCTCCCCTTTCCACACCAAAAAGCTCACTCTCCACCAGGCTCTCAGGAATAGCAGCGCAGTTGAGGGCGACAAAGGGATTGGATTTTCGCGTCGACAGGGAATGAAGGGCATTGGCGGCCAACTCTTTACCCGTCCCGGTCTCGCCCAGAATCAAGACGGGACAAGGAACATCGGCATACCGGCGCAGGGCCGCGCTGACATCCCTCATCGCCTTACCGGCCCCAAGGAAGATGGCCGAGCCGTTTTTTTCAGATGCTGATTCGCCCAGGAGGTTGGCCATCACCTCCCCTATTGCATGGTGGCGAGAAGGTCCGAGGGGATGAAACCGCCGAATGCGGAGACCGCAGGGTCCTTGTTCGGAATCGGAAAGCACGACGAGGGGACAGGACGGTTGCTGTCCCTGGTCGCGGAACCTTTCGAAAAAAATGGTCCCAAAGGCGCTTTTCCAGCCGAGGATGACCGCCGAGACGGGATCGAGGCGAAGTCGGCGATCGAGATCCTCCAGGCTGGGGTAGATGCTCAAGGAATAGGTGGAGCCAAGGGCTTTCCGTATCATTTCGATGCGCGGGGTATCGAAATCCCAATATACAATATTTTTCATTTTGCCCATTATCTCGCGACCTGGGTGGTCGTGATAGGCACTAAAACAACTAAAAGGGCCAATGGAGCGTAGACAATGGTCTAAATCGGCGCCTACATTTTTACACATGGCCATAGACGGGATTTCGCTTTACCCAGGAAGGGAAAATCCGGGCTCAAGGCCTCTGGCGCCCTGCAAGGATTTCGATTATGGGGTGTTCATAGAAGTATAAGCCCGCAGCGGTATATCGCATGTGGCGGGGAACCCATAGCTCTCCCTCGGGCACCATGGAACCAACCAGCACAAGGTTTGGGGTTGATTTCTGCAACGAGACCACCACGCCGCCCTCTTCCTCGGCTTTGTAATCCCCCGGTGCCCTTCCCACGACGCGCAGGCCGGGAAAGGTTGACTTAAGATTTGCCTCTGCCAGGCGCAATGTCTCAGATCTTCCGCCAACCAGGAAAAGGGAGCCCCCTTGATGGGCCAAGGCGGAAAGGAGGATGGAAAGGACTGATAGAGGCTTGAATGCCTCAAGCGGGGCTGTTTCGGCATCGGACTGGGACTCGCGATGCACCGCCAAATAGACTTGATGCTTGAGGGAGACTTGGATGTGCCTCTTTTCCATCCTCAATTCTCCCCGGGCGAGATCCTGGGAAATCCTGCCAACCAACTCCTGGTCGGAGGGAAGCACCAGATCCGAAGATTTCACCATGGAAGCGTACTCGCCTCCCCCTGTGAGTGATGGGATATCCCTGGTTCTGAGAAAAGTTATCTGATGGTTGTAGCCCTCGCCCCAAAGCCTGGAGAGCAGGGCCAACTCGGCTTCGGAGGGGAGATCGAATCGAAGTCTGGGGCATTGAGTCAGGCAGCCCCGCAGGCAATTCAGTTCGAGAGACTCCATGTCTTCCTTTCGAGCAGAAGCGTTTTAACCGTCGCCAAGGCGAAGATCGCTGCGGTCTCGGTACGCAGGATCGTTCCGCTGATATGAATGGGCTTGAAGCCCAGTTCCCTAAGGGTTTCTGTCTCCTGGGGATCGAAGCCTCCCTCTGGACCTACAAGGACTACGACGGAACCGCTCGCCTGGGCACAATACTCATGGAGGCTGGCCTGGGCAAGGGGGATCTCATGGAAAATTAGATAAAGGGCCTCCTCAGGACCGTAGCATGAATCCTTGAGAAGCGCGGGAAGGGCCATTATATCCGAGGTCTGATGAATCCTCGTCTGAGTGCTGGAGCCGGATTGCTGGAGGGCTTCCTTGATTATTTTTATCCTTCGCTCCAGCTTAGTTTTTTTTTCAAGGCCATCCTTTTCCCGAGCGACGCAATTGCGGGTTTGGAGAGGAAATACATCGGATACGCCGATTTCTACCGCCTGGCGGAGAATGGTCTCAAATTTTTGCCCCTTTGGAAGGGCTTGGACTAAGGCTATGCGAGGGATCCCCGGTGCAGGATCAGGCACGATAGCCCCCGCGGCGGGGGAAAGCGAAGCGACAAGTGCCTTGGGAGAAGCGTCCAGGATACGGCATTCAAAGGTATTGCCTGCCCCATCCATGGCGGAAAAGAGATCGCCAATCCCAAGGCGGAGCACCTTGGCCAAGTGTCGGGAGCTGCCCTTGTCGAAAGTGTGGCGATCTATCCCGGACAAGTCGCCGTCCAAGATTACTCGGCGCATGGGGAACCAGCCCTCACTTGGAAGCCATGGTTTCGCTCAAGGTCTTGGCCTTGAGGAGGAGATCTTCAAACCCTTGGATTTGGAGGACCTCGATCGCCTTGTTGAGTTGGATATCGAATTCCAAATCGTAGGCCTTGGTGGGTTGGGTCCGCTCCAGTTCTATCTTCAAGAGCCGCGAGAGATAGGACACAGGCAGGTCGTAGCCCCGGGCGGCCAAAGCCTCGGCCGCGCGAGCCCGGTCCGCCATTGTGGCGCTGGGATTGTCTTTAGCGAACGCTGGAATCAAACCAGAATCATAGAGACGTTCCAGTATCTTGAATTGATCCTCCGTGGGGGTAAAATCCGCCGCTTCTATATCGGGATGGATGCCCTTCTTGTCGATGCTAACTCCCGAAGGCGTGTAGTACCGTGCCATGGTAAGCTTGAATCCCGTCTCGTCTATGGGGAAGATCTGTTGAACCGATCCCTTGCCGTAGGTTTTTTCGCCTACGAGGAGAGCCCTTCTCGTATCCTTCATCGCCCCGGCGAATATCTCCGATGCGGAAGCCGAACCCTTGTTGATGAGGACGACGATCCTCGATTTTTCCGGGATCGACACCTTAGCATCCGCACTGTATTCCGCGTTCTCCTTGGGATTCCTCCCCTTGGTGGAGACTATTGTTCCAGCGCCGAGGAAAAGATCGCTCACATCAACTACGGAAGAGAGCAGACCGCCGGGATTGGAACGTACATCAACGATAAAGTGAGGCGCCTTGGACTCGTACTTGAGCTGGGACTCTAGGGCCTTGAGGGCGGCTTCCACCTTGCCCACGGTTTGCGGCATCCATTCGATGATGCGGATATAGCCTATATAGGAGTCTCCCGTAGGTATGAGGGCAGTTTTGATGGAAGGAATCTCGATCACTGTTCGGACAAACTCGAACTCGAATTCGAAACTACTTCCCCTGCGGAATCTTAGGATGACCTTGGTGCCTTCCTTCCCCCTGATCTTGGCCGAAGCCTGGTCGACCGTAAGCTTGGACGTATCCTCCCCGTCGATAGCCAGAATAAGGTCTCCAGGCATTATGCCTGCCTTCCATCCAGGAGTGTCCTCTATAGGCGAGACCACCTCGACGTAGGCCCCCGACTCAGCAGTCCCGGCTTCCCTCGGTACGAGTGGCTTTGAGATGTAAAGCCCCACCCCGGCGTAGACACCGCCAGTATCGCGCATGAAATCCGAGAGCATGGGCTCGTCCAGGAAGGTGGAGTGGGGGTCTCCAAGGGAGTCCAGCATGCCCTTCATAGCTCCTTGGTATAGCGCCGAAGGGTCCACCTCCTCCACATAGTTTTGAAGGATGAACTGGTAGATAGTCTGCAGCAATTGGGAGTACCGCCGCGAATCATCCTTCCCAGGCGTTGAGGCCGCGGCCCCGGAAGCGGATTGGGCATAGGCCTTCGGGGCCGAAACCGCGAAGAAACCCACCGCAAGACTGAGAATCGCCGCTATGGACCAGGCGAGCGCGATGGAGCGCTGGCCAAAAAATATTCTTTTCATAAAGGAAATATCCCGATTTGTCCCTAGGTTCGTCAACCGTCTGCCCGGCCTTGTCTATTGACCCGATCGACACCCTCCCACTAGACTGGCCAGGTATGAATCCGAGATGGAGATACCTGGCGGCAAGCGCTCTGGATTTCGCCAAACCCTTTATGGTGAGCGCAGTCGCCTTGAGAATAGGCCTTGCCAAGGACAGCGCGTTATCAGAAGCCTTTCTCCGCGTTCTCCTTTTTCCCCATCTTGCCACGGCGGTCTGCTTTCTTCTGATCTTCGCCGACCCTCAGCGCTACCGCTCCTTCATGGCCCTGGCCGCGCTCGTCCACTCGGGATCCCTGGGAGCCTTGGTCCTTGGAGCTTTTCCCGCCCTGGACAATCCCCAGGCGCTCTCCATAGCCGCAGGCGGCGCCCAGGAAGCTGCGAAGACCGTCGCCCTGTATTTCAGCATAGCCTTGATCGATCTTATCTGCTTGGCGATCCTCATCTCCGGGAGGATCAAGACCCGGACGGAAAAGGAGCAATGATGCTGGCGATGATAGATTTCCCGGCTTGGCTCAAGCCGGAGATAATACCGGGCCTCCCCTTCCGATGGTACGGCCTCATGTACATCCTGGCCTTTGGAATCGCCTGGTTCCTTTTCAGGATCGAATCGAAGCGCATAGAAGCACCCTGGTCGGAGGACGACGCAGCTAATTTCTTCCTGTGGGCCATCGTCGGAGTCCTCATCGGCGGCCGTCTCGCTGGAACCCTCATCTACGAGCCCACGGACTATTATTGGCGCCATCCCTGGTTTATCTTCTGGCCCTTCGATCAAACCGGAAGATTCGTAGGCTATCAGGGAATGTCCTTCCACGGTGGCCTCGCGGGCGTCATCGGCGCCACCCTCATCTGGTGCAGACTGCGACGCCAGGATTGGTTCGAATGGGTCGATATCATCGCCATGGCAACGCCCCTCGGCTACACCTTCGGCAGGCTCGGTAATTTCATAAACGGCGAACTCTGGGGTAAAGTGACTTCGGCACCCTGGGGCGTCGTGTTCCCCTATGCGGAAAGATTTTCCGCCAAGGATGCCTGGGTGGTGGAATTGGCCCAGCGCGTAGGGATAGGCGTGAATTCCATGAACGACATGGTCAACCTGCCCCGCCACCCCTCCCAATTGTACGAAGCCATCTTTGAAGGGATTTTCCTGTGGTTCGTGCTGTGGGTGATCGTGCGCCCCAGGCGGCCTTTCAAAGGCTTCGCCGCCTCGATCTACATCATCGGATATGGGCTGACGCGATTTGTGATCGAATACTTCCGCGAACCGGATTCCGGCCTGGGGTACATCATACGCCTAGGCGACCCTGAGGCCCCCACCTATGCCTTCACCACCTTCCTCAATTTTTCCATGGGACAGATCCTATGCTTGGTCATGATCTTAGGGGGCTTTATCCTCCTCTTCTGGCGGGGCGCCCTGTCCAAAAGGGAACTTGAGGCGGACTCCACGTCCTCCAAAAAGCCGAGTGCGCGGAAACTGCGCAAGAGAATAAAGTGAAACAAGGGGCTTAGGCTATGTATATTTCCTTGGTGCAAATGGATTCGGTGATAGGCGATTTCGAGCGGAACGGGACGAAGATCCTTGGCTTGGCCGCCCGCGCCGCGGCCGGATGGCCTGCGGGACCTGAGGGTGGATTGGTGGTATTCCCAGAGCTTGCGCTGTGCGGGTATCCTCCTATGGACCTTCTCGACCAGGATTCCTTTGTGGAAGGGAGCCTCGCGGCCCTGAGATCCCTTCAAAAGCGCCTCCCTCCGGGGATCGCTGTGGGCGTGGGCTATGTGGACAAGAATCGCCGCGGGTCGGGAAGACCCTTGGTGAACGCCTACTCCTTCATCTCAGGCGGCAGGATCGTATTCACCCAGGAGAAGACCCTCCTTCCCACCTACGATGTATTCGACGAAGCCCGATATTTCGAACCTGCCCAGTCCCGGCAGGTGTTCAAGTTCGAAGGGACGAAGATAGGCGTGGCTATCTGCGAAGACATGTGGTGGGAATCCCCTCCCTCGCCGGGCTTCAAGTACGCCATAGATCCGGTGAAGGAACTTCTGGACGAAGGCATCGACATTCTCCTGGTTCCCTCGGCCTCCCCCTTTGTGGCTGGGAAGCTCGCTACCAGGCTTAAGCTTGCGGCGGGGAGCGCCAAACAAGGCGGAATCCCTGTTCTTTATTGCAACGCCGTGGGCGCCAACGACTCTTTGGTCTTCGACGGAAGGTCTTTCGCGATTGCCCCTTGGGGAAAACCTTCCGCCATGTGCGGCTGGGAAGAGGAAATCCTCCTTGTGGATACGGATCGCCTGGCCCAAGGCGCCCGGATTGAGGTTGAAACGGGGGTTCAGGAGATACACCGCGCCCTGGTGGCGGGCATCAGGGGCTATATGGAAAAATGTGGTTTCTCCAAAGCCTGCCTTGGACTTTCCGGAGGCATAGACTCCTCTTTGGTGGCGGTCCTTGCCGCCGAGGCTATCGGCGCGGAAAACCTCACCTGCATCACCATGCCCTCCCGCTTTTCCTCCGATGGCTCGGTGAACGATTCCATCGAACTTTGCAGACGTGCAGGCATACGCCTGGAAAGGCTCCCCATAGAAGCGCCCTTCACCGCCTTCCTCGACCTCCTTTCAGGACCCTTTGCGGGCAGGGAATTCGATCTGGCGGAAGAAAACCTCCAGGCAAGGATACGGGGCAACATCCTCATGGCCTGGTCCAACAAATTCGGCTGCCTTCTCCTCACTACGGGGAATAAAAGCGAGATTGCCGCCGGATACTGCACCCTTTACGGAGACATGTGCGGCGCCATCGCCGTCATAGGGGACCTCTATAAAACCGAAGTCTACGCCCTCTCCCGCCACCTCAACGCCTTGGCCACGGCCAGGGGAGAGAGCGAGCCCATACCGCTTGCGATACTAGAAAAGGTTCCCAGCGCGGAATTGCGATTCAACCAGAAGGATCAGGACAGCCTGCCTGAATACGAGCTTTTGGATAGCGTCCTGCGTCTTTACATCGAGGAAAACCAGGGCTACGAACAGATTGTGGCCAAGGGCTTCGATCCTGGCCTTGTGGAAAAAGTGCTGCGCCTCACCGCAGGCGCGGAATACAAGCGCCGCCAGGCGGCGCCGGTTATCAAGGTTTCCAGAAGGGCCTTCGGCATTGGCCGGAGACTGCCTCTGGCGCGCTGCAGTCATGAAGTTCCCTCATCCTGCCGATAATAAGTGGGTGAACCCTTCAGACAAGCTCAAGAGCGATATAGACAGAAGCCTGGCGGGCATAGAAAAATCCCCACCCAGCCTCCGCCCAGTTCACGCGAGGGAATGCGCGGCCCAGGTCCTCTCCTTTCTTCCCCAGGTGATGCTTCCGCCCATAGCCGAGGCCTTTGGGGAACGATACGCCCTGGACAAGGAAGGGGCTTCCGCCTGGCTTGTCGGCCTGGCCGGCATTTTCACCCAAAGCTACGACGGAGGCCTTGCGAGGGAGGACTGGATCCAGCTCAAGGCTTTTGTCGAGGCAGGGGCGGGAGAACTCGACTTGGAGGCCCTCACCTATGCGATGAATCTCATCTTGGAGCATAAGGCGCTTTGACACAAAACAGGCCAAGCCGCCTTGTGGGCGGCGATACGGAATGGTTCGAGGATGAGGAATTCTGGACGACCTATGCTCCTCTCATGTTCGACGAGACCACGTGGGGTGAAGTGCCACAGGTAGTCGACGGGATAGAGAAACTTACCAGGCTGCGCAGAGGCGCCTCGGTCTTGGACCTCTGCTGCGGCGTAGGCCGGCACGCCATAGAATTCGCCGCCAGGGCCTACAAGGTGACAGGAATCGACATCACCGCGGCGTACCTTGAGGCGGCGCGGGAAAGCGCCATGGCGGCTAGCCTAGACATAGAATACCTTCGCCAGGATGCGCGCAGCTTTTCGCGTCCCGGAGGTTTTGATCTCTGCGTCAACCTTTTCACCAGTTTTGGCTATTTTGAGACCCGGGATGAGGACCTTGCTCTTCTAGCGCTCTGCGCCCGAAACCTGATACCAGGAGGACATCTGGTTCTGGAGACTTTAGGAAAGGAAGTGGTCGCACGGGATTTTGTGGCGAGCGAAGAATTCGACCGCGCCGGTTGGCGGGTTAGGACTGAATATACGATAGTCGGCGCATGGGAGGCGGAAATCAACCGTTGGATCCTTGAACGTCAAGGGTGCAGGGTGGACCGTTCTTTCCAGCTCAGGCTGTATTCGGGGTTTGAAATGAAGGAAGCTATCTTGGGCGCAGGGTTCTCCGCGGTATCGATATTCGGAAGCCTGGACGGCCGCCCCTACGACGAAAAGGCCGAAACCCTCGTGGCAGTAGCCCGGCGGTGATGATGGTAAAGCGAAGCTTCCTCGCCTCCGCGGCTACCGCCGCCCTGCTGAGCGCATTTTTTCTCTTCGCGCCCGCCGCAATCCCGGCGCAAGAAATCCAAATTCCTGAATTCCCGGAGCTTGCCGCCCTGGAAAACGGCAAGGGAGCTGGCCACTGGTATTACGTGGCGAGGAAAATTGAAACCTCAGGGACATCCGCGGATCCCGGCTTCGGCATGGATTTGGATTTCGCCTATTATCTCGCCTTCCATTTCGGCGCCGAAACCGAGGCCAAGGAGTCGGGCAGGGCCCTCGTGCGCCGGGCGGAGGCGAAGGGAGATGCCGCGGGAACCGCCAACCTAGCCCGCCAATGGATAGCCTACTTCGGCGCGGATTGGGACATCTACGCCGCGCTGTACCGTTCCGCGATGGCCGCCGGGGATTACGATTACGCCTTGGCCAGCCTTGAAACCATGGCGAAAGCCCTCCCTTCAACCGCGAAATCCAAGACAAGTGAACTTTCCCACTACAGGTTTTCAGCCCTTGCCGCCAAGGGGATCACCACCTGGACCGCGGAAGCCTCGGCCAACATTGACCGGGCGGCCATGGATTCGTGGATCGCAAAAAGCCTTCGGCTTGCATCGGAATCCGGCGCCTTGGAGCCCGCGAAGGCTGCTTTGGCGAGAATGCGGGTGGATTTTTTCGCCCTCCGCTACGATGCCGCGGCAGCGGGCGCATTGGAAGCCAAGGAATATCTGCGCTCCCCGGGAGTCCCCAGGCACCTGATATCTGAAGCGGGACGCGCGTTTATAGCCTTAAGCCGCGACCCAGGCCGCACTGCGGCTGGCGTGGACTTTTTCGCAAGTTTTTTCCCGGAGACGACGGATGGGATGGCGGCGATCCTGGAAAAATCCGGAAGAGCGGCAGGGACTTGGGTGGCAGCCTTCTACCTCGCCAGATTCTGGGCCGTCGCGGGCAAGCCCACGGATGCGGCGATCCTATTCCTGGGGCTCACGGACAACGCTCCATCCCCGGGTGATGCCGACAGCGCCCTCTGGTACTGGCTGGACTTGACCATGAAGGCCATCGGCTCCAAGAGCTTTGAAGAACTGGGCTCGGTTAGGAGCCTGGAACTGGCGGCCCTGTCCGAGGCTTCGGGCAGATGGAAAAATCCTGCCTTTTTTGACGATATCGTCGATACCTACGACCGAAACCTTCTGAAAGGTAAGTTTTGGGACGATGCGGTAGCCCTCTTCACCCTGCTTGGAGCAAGGCTGTCGCCAGGAATGGCGACTCGCCTCCTTTACCAAAGCGCAAGGCTTGTGGAATCAGGGCGCGCGGGCCTGGGTTCAGCGGGCTCCGGATACCTGAGCCCTCAGGAATACAGCCAAGCGGCGTACGAGAGAATCTTAGGCCTATCCTCTTCCGAAGAATTCTATAAAACCATGGCGGCGTGGAGGCTCAGGCGGGAACCACCCTTCCTGGCTTCGATGCCGGATCTCTCAGGGGACGGCCACGAGGGAAAAGCGACAATGCCCTCCGCAGCGGCCGGCTCGGGGAATGGAGCCATAGCCCTCTTTGGCAATTACCTGGATTACGAATTGGACGACCTAGCCGCTTCCTTGGCCGCCCGGTACCTGGGATCCTCGGACAAGGAGTTGGTTGTGCGCTTGGCCTTCGAATTATCCGCAGCGGGTCAGCACTACATGGCCTTGCGCCTTGCCAGGGACGCGGTTTCCCGAGGAATGGGCGAACGATACCCCCAGCTCTACGGCCTTGTGTATCCCAAAGCGTGGAACGACATCGTCGCCCGTGGCGCGGCGATTCCGGACATTCCTGAAGCGCTGGCCTACGGCCTGATACGATCCGAGAGCGTCTTCGATCCCAAGGCTGTGTCCTACGCCGGAGCCGTAGGACTTGCACAGCTCATGCCCGCCACCGCGGCGGAAACCGCCAAGGGGCTGAAGATGGCCAGCTATTCCCTCACCAACCCAGATATGCTCGCCCGGTTTGGCAGGAAGCCCATGCGGGCCATGTTCGCGTACAACGCGGGTCCCAGCCGCATGACTGCCTGGAATAGAGAATCGGGAGAGTTGCCCGACGATATCCTCCTTGATGCGATCCACCTCGCCCAACCCCGGCAGTATGCCAAGAACATCATCCAAGCCACCCTTGCCTACGCGAAGATCCATTATGGGATCGATCCCCTCGCCATGCTCGATTACCTGGTGGAAGGAACTTCCCTGCCTGAAGAGCCGCAAGAGCCAGAGGCGACGGAGGATGCCGTAGCTCCCATCGATCCCATGGATCCACTGTCTGCCCTGCGCGGCCATGGCGAAACCCCGGAATGAAAAGGCTTGCGCGCCTTAGGCTTATTTTCTCGAAGCCCGGAAAAGCCTGTCTTTGATAGCCCTGCCCAACCCCTCGTCGGGAACCTTTTCCGCGTAAATCCAGTCGAATTCCAGGAAATCGAGATTGTGGAGAAGGGCGAAAAGCGCCGCGGCAGCCTCGGTCATTTCCCCTTTTTCCGATAAGGCGAAGACCGCGTCGAATCTCCCGGAGAGCTCAAGCTTCGCTGCACGCTCACCGTCGAAAACCAAGGCCGCCCCTCTTCCCTGGGGGGGAAAGATCCCCGCATCACAGAGACTGCTGAATTCAAAAAGCCGCAAGGCGGATCTGGGCGCGTAATGGCTGGAAAGCTGGCCTGGACTGGCCATGGGTCCCGATTCGCTGCCATGAAACCTTGGCGGAACCGCAATCTCGCCGACGATCTCCCTGATTCTCTCCAGGGGCATCCCGCCGGGTCGTAGCAACTCCGGAATTTCCTTGGTGGCGTCTATCACCGTGGACTCCACTCCCACCGCGCAGGGCCCTCCGTCAACAAGGAAATCGATCTTGCCGCCCAGGGTCCTGGCCACATGCTCCGCCTTGGTGGGAGAAATGTAGCCGAAGGGATTAGCGCTGGGCGCGGCCACCGCGGTACCTGAAAGCTCGATGATGCGCCGGGCCACGGGATGGGAGGGAAAGCGGACCGCCACGGTGTCCAGGCCGGAGGTCACTATGTCCGGCACCTCCGGGCGCTTGGGGAGGATTATGGTGAGAGGACCAGGCCATAGGGCCAGGGCGAGCCGCTCCGCCAAAGGGGGGACAGAGGCGGCGACCCGCGAAAGGTCTTCCATCCTCGCGATATGGACGATGAGGGGATCGAAGGAAGGCCTCGCCTTGGCCTCGAAGACCTTCGCCACGGCCAGGGGGTTGAAGGCGTCGGCCCCGAGGCCGTAGACCGTCTCGGTGGGAAGGGCGACCAAAAGGCCCGAGGCCAGGGCCGCGCCTGCCTTCCTTAGGCTTTCCTCGGAGGTGTCAAGGATTATCATCGCCCCGATGGTAGCGATCCTGGGGGAAAATGGCAATCAGGGTTCGGCGATCTCCCACTCCACCGCGCAGGCGATCTCTGAGAGATAGCCCGCGAGGTCGGCGCAGGCCTTTTCAAGATCCCGCCCTTCAGGGCCTTCGGGGGCGTAGATGACCGCCAGAACGGTTTCGACGCCTTGGAATACCTTGGTGGCCATGGAATCCCTCACGGGATTCGCCGTGGGGACGAAGCCATGGATGTCGCCATCCTCGATTTTCCGGCAAAGGCAGAGCAAATCCCGGCAGTCAATCTCCTGGCCGCCTGGGTTGAACACGTAGCCCTCTCCATCCCTTCCCCGCCGGAGCAAGAGTTCAAAGCCCGTTTTGCCCAGGTCGACCAGGCTTATGGGATAGCCGGTTTGAAGGCTTACAATATTGGTTGCGTCCACCATGTGGTTGACTGCCGGGAAATCTCCCTCCAGGGCGGCCTGGGCGAGGTATTCGCTGGAGGGCTTCGCCCTTCCCGCCGGCTTGTAGATCCCGTAGCGAAGCATTGCGCGGACCGCCGCCTTCCTATCCGGGGAAACCGCCGCTCCGCCGCCCCGTGCGAAGGATTCGGCCAAGGCGGAGAACTTCCCTGGCGGCGATGGGCGGAAGTCCACCCCTCGGGCTTCCACAAGCCCTATGGCCACGCCTTCCGTTTCCTTTCCCAGGGCGAACTTCACTTCCACGCTCATGACGCCGCTCCTCCAGCTCTTTATCGTTTGCAAAAGTACCGGTCTTATACTACTATCGGAAAATGGGAGGAACCGCAACGTGGTCAAATTCCTCAAGCAGCCGATGATGCGAAGGGTGCTTTATGCCCTCGTCCCTATCTACGTGTACGGCCTCTGGATGCATGGTCTGAGACTCCTTCTCTCCGCCTTGGTGGTGTTCGCACTTGGTATAGGGACGGAATGGGTGTTCGAAAGGAAAAAATCGAAGAAAGTAAGCGAGGCCGCCCTTGTGACCTGCGCTCTCTACGCCCTGGCCTTTCCTCCCAAAACCCCTTTGTGGATCCTGGGCATGGGCATAATCTTCGCCATGGCCATGGGCAAGGGCGTATACGGCGGATTCGGGCGGAACATATTCAACCCCGCCGTCGCGGGCCGCTCCTTTGTCTACATCTCCTTCGCAATAGCCCTCTCTGCGAGCTACACGAGCTTCGGAAACTTCGGCATCGGCACCGCAGACGTTGTGGCATCCGCCACTCCCTTGGGCCTCATGCGATCCGGCGAATCCGTAAGCCTCCTCGCCCTCCTTTTGGGCGCCAGGTCCGGAGCCATGGGCGAGGGCATGGTCCTCCTCATCGCGGCGGCGGCGATCTACCTCATCGCCACCAAGACCGCCAGCTGGCGCATCATCCTCTCCTCAGTCCTCGCCGCCGCCGCCCTCAACGCATCCCTCTATTTCGGAGGCGTGGCGAAGGCCCTTCCCATGGAAAGCCTCCTTGCAGGCTCCTTCCTCTTCGTCACCACCTTCATGGCCACGGATCCGGTCTCGGCGCCCAAGCGCCAGACCTCCCACTACATCTACGGAGCCCTCATAGGCCTCACGGTGGTGGTGATCCGCACCTTCTCCGCCTTCCCCGAGGGCACGAGCTTCGCCATCCTCTTCGGCAACACCTTCGCCATCCTCATCGACATGGGAGTGGACTCCTTCAAGGCCCTCGGCGCCGCGAAACCGGGCGCCAAGCCCGCGGCGGACAAGGGAGGCGCGAAATGAAGGTCAAGAAAGAATCCATAGGCTACGTGGTGAGCTTCACCTTCGCGGTCTGCCTCGTCTTCGTCCTCGTCCTGGCCGTGGCCAACCAAGTCACCCTCTCCCAGGTGGAGGCGAACAAGCGCTTCGCAAGCCAACTCGCCGTCCTCAAGGCCTTCGGCCTGGCGAAGGCAGACGCCGCCCGTGCCGAGGTAGAGTCCGCCTACGCCTCCTCGGTGAAGGAGCTCAAAGCCCCCGAAGGTGTTTCAGCCGCCTACAGGGCAGAGATAGACGGCCAGTCCTACCTGGCTGTGCGGATCACCGGCGCGGGGCTTTGGGGCCCCATAACCGCCAT
>VKGY01000197.1 GCA_008080685.1 Spirochaetota bacterium | reverse complement strand
AGGGTCTTTATCATCTCCGTTCCCACAGCCCCAAGGGCCCCCACCACCGCTACTCTGTAACCTTTCATGTGTGAATTCTCCAATAAAAATTATGCTTTTTTAAGCGCCGCCAGGGCCTGGGCCATCCTGGCCACGCCGCGTTCGCACTCCTCGGTGGAGCAGGAATAGGCCAAGCGAAGGTACCCCTCGCCTGCGGTTCCGAAGACGCTACCCGAAACCGCAGCGATGTGGTGCTCTTCAAGCAGATAGTTGGCCACGAAGTCCGAGCTTCCGAAGGCCTTGACGTTGGGGAACACATAGAAAGCTCCATCCGGCTCGGCTACGGTCACGCCGGGGATGGCCTTGAGGCCGTTAAGCATGACCTTCCTGCGCAGGGCGAACTGTCCCAGCATCTCTTCCACGCAGGTCTGGTCGGCCGTGAGGGCCAAGGCCGCGCCATGCTGGATGAAGGTGTTCACGCAGACCGTGGTGTATTGGCGAACCTTGAGCAGGGCACGGGTAACCTGTTCGGAGGCCACGGTCCAGCCAAGGCGCCAACCGTCCATGGAGTAGGTCTTGGAAAAGCCATTGATGATGATGGTGCGCTCGGGCATGCCAGGCACGGTGTAAATGGAGGGGGCAACCACGCCCTTGCCGTAATAGATCCGGGCATAGATTTCGTCGGAAAGCACAATGAGGTTGTGCTTGATGGCCAGTTTGGCCAGGGCTTCGAGGCTTTCCTTGCTCTGGACAGCGCCGGTGGGGTTCCCCGGGGAGGTGATGCAGAGCATCTTGGTCTTGGGGGTTATCAGCCGGGCTACATCCTCCGGGTCCATGGTGAATCCGTTCTTCTCGTAGGTGGGCACTTCCACGGGCACTCCCCCCGCCAAGGTGGCGCAGGAATTGTAATGGTGCCAGTTGGGATTGGAAACCAGGATCTCGTCGCCAGGATTGAGGAAGGCCAGCATGGCTACCATGATGCCCTCGTTGGCTCCGGCCATGACGATCGCCTGCTTCTCGCCATCCACGGAAACTCCGGTATCCAGGGCAGTCCTGGCGCCAATGGCCTTGCGGAGGGAAGGAATGCCCAAATTTGGCGCATAGTGGACCTCGCCGCGCTCAAGGGCGGCGGAAGCGGCTTGCTTGATATGGGAGGGAGTATCAAAATCGGGCCTGCCGATCTGCCAGTGGATTACATCCTTGCCCTGGGTCTCCAGCTCCTTTACTTTGTCAAAAACCTTGCGGATCCCCGAAAAGGGTACCTGCCCTAGCCTCTGGGCTACGACCGCGTCGAGATTGAATCCGCCATTCACGGTATGATCTGCCATCTTCATTTCCTCACTTGTGTTTTTTAAGGATGAGTCCCTCGTATTCAGAGGGATCGATGTGCGCTTCCACAATCACAGGGCCGTTGGCCTGGAAGGCCTTTTCAAGGGCTGATCGGTATTCTTCAGCCGTATCAGCTCTCACCACCGGGACGCCGAAAACATAGTTGGGCGTGGGGCAGGGCTCTTCGTATAGGACAGTCGAATATTTCTCGAAGCTTTTCTTCTTCTGCTTGAGCCGGATGAGTTCCAGGTTCTGATCCGCCAAGAGGACAAAAACCACAGGAAGGTTGCGGCGGCGGGCCAAAGCCATTTCTCCGGCCATCATGAGGAATCCTCCGTCGCCTGTGACGCAGGCAACCTGTTTGTCCGGGCAGGCCAGTTTGGCGGCGATGGCGGCGGGCACGCCGAAACCCATGGAGGAGCAGCCGTTGGTCATAAGCTGGAGACCAGGCGCGGGGGTCTTCCAGGCCTGGCCTATGAGGTGAGTGTGGGCGCCCACGTCGCAGGCCATGATGCCGTCTTGGGGAAGGACTTCCCTGAGGATGGATAGGGCGGCCCTGGGGCCGAAGGAGCCTGGAGGAGGGTCAAGCTGGGCGAACATGGATGCCCGTCTTTCGGCGAGGGCCTTTTCATCCCAAGCCGAGGCCAGGGCGGGGAGGGCGATGAGACGTTCCACAGAGGTGGTTATGTCGCCCACCACATCGAGGACGGATTTGAAGGAGACCCTGTCGATATCGGCCTCGACAACATCGAGGTGGACTAAGGGGACCTGGGGCATCCAGTCCTCGAAGTTGAATTCCACCGGGTCGTATCCAACAGAAAGAACCAAATCGGCCTGCTTGTGGGTGAGGGCTACCTGGTCGCTCAGGGCATGAAAAAGAACCCCGGCGTACCAGGGATGGTTTTCCGGAAGCATTCCCTTGGCCATGGGCGTGAGCACCACGGGAATCCTGTGCTTTTCAGCCAGCTTTGCCAAAAGGCTTCTGTCCATGGTGCGCACGGCGGTGAGCCCGACCGCGATCACAGGCTTTTTTGCCCCGAGAAAGGCTTTTTCCAGGGCTTCGAGATGGGCGGCATCGGCGCTGGCGGATCTTAGTCCGAAGTTGGTATTGGGAAGGGCTGAGGATGCACGAAAGGGGATCTTCTTGGACCCCAGATCCTCGGGGAGTCCTACATGGACAGGGCCTGGAATGCCGGAGGTGGCGATCCTGAGAGCCTGGTCCAGAATCTGGTCGACCCGTTCCTCCGCCAGGCGGGTGGTGAGCTTGGTGATGGGCCTGAAAAAAGCCTGATGATCT
>VKGY01000196.1 GCA_008080685.1 Spirochaetota bacterium | reverse complement strand
CTGAGGGTCAGGGTGTCGTAGCCGTTGCCCCAGGGGGTAAATTTTCCCTGGCCGGCTTCATCGACGAGCGTGACTTCACCATAGAGGCCGACAGCGGTTGTGACCTGGGCGGAAACGGCGCCGACCATGGCGAGAGCGAGAAGCAGGACGATAAGCTTCTTCATTAGAAGTCCTCCTTGCAAAATGAGAAGGGGGCCGCGCCGACGGCTCGGTAATCCCCTTTCCTAAGTTCTTTCAGAGTATATATCGGCAGTTTTTTCGATGTCAAGCACATTTTAATCAACTTATAGGGCTTAAAATCGGCAAATTTACAATTTTGAAAATTATGTCAAGAATTTTTGCAAGAATTTGCTTAAGTAATGGAGATTTTTAGCCGATACAGGTCAATTTCAAACTCGGCAATGAATTATTGAACATGGAATAGTGAATGGCTATTCAAATGAAAGCGGCGCCGGGGAGAATCCCCGGCGCCGAAGCTTACGGAAGCTTGGCGACGATGCCCGCCAGCCAGGGCTTCTTGGCCAGGTCGCGCTCAAGGCCGGCGGCCCGGGTTTTGTTCACATAATCTTTGTGCTCGAAATAGTAGCGGTAGTTGGTATGGACATCGTAGGTGCCTTTCATGAGGGCGTAGGCGTCCTCGGTCATGACCAGTTCCTCGTCGGTGGGGATGACGTAGATCTTTACCTTGGAGCCGGGGCCGGTGATGTCCAACTCGGCGTTGCGGCACTTGGCCAGGGCGTTTTTCTTCTCGTCAAGGACGATGCCCAGCTCCTCAAGGCCTGAAGTGGCGATGCGCCGGGTATCCGGTCCCATTTCTCCCACGCCGGCAGTGAAGACGATGGCGTCCACGCGGCCTAGGGCCGCGTAATATGCGCCGATATACTTCTTGATCCGGTAGCCTTCGAGCTGCTGGGCGAGGATTCCGATGGGATCGCCTTTTTCAACGGCGTTTTCTATATCCCTCCGGTCCGCCCATTTCCCGGTGACGCCCAGGACTCCGGATTCCTTGTTGAGTTTTTTCTCCACCTCAGCAGCGCTCATACCGGTCTTGCGCATGATGTGGAAGATGATGCCGGGATCAAGGTCTCCGCTCCTCGTGCCCATGACAAGGCCTTCCAGGGGGGTGAGTCCCATGGAGGTGTCGAAGGAGCAGCCATTCTTGACGGCGTTGATGGATGAGCCGTTCCCGATGTGGGCGATGATGAGGTTGGTTTCGAAGGGATCCTTGCCCAGGAGGGCCGAGGCGCGCTTGGCATTGTAGAGGAAGCTGGTGCCGTGGAAACCGTAGCGGCGGACCATGTGTTTTTCGTACCATTCGTGGGGGAGGGCATACATATAGGAAGAGGCGGGCATGGTCTGGTGCCAAGCGGTGTCCATGATGGCGCAGTGGGGCACGTTGGGAAGGACTTCCCGGGCGGCTTCCACGCCCATGAGGTTGGCGGGGTTGTGCAGGGGCGCCAGATCGGTGAGTTCCTTGAAGGTGGCCAGGAATTCATCGTTGATTATGGACGAGCGGGTGAACCTTGAGCCTCCGTGAACCATGCGGTGTCCCACGGCTTTGATCATGGCCATATCCGTGATGACGCCGTATTCCAAGTCCACCAAGGTGTTGAGGATGAGTTCGATGGCCACGGTGTGGGTGGGGCATTCGTGTTCGACGACGTAGTCAGGCTTGTTCTGGGCCTTGTGGGTGATGGAGGAGCCGCCGATGGTGACGCGTTCCACGATGCCGGTGGCGAGCACATCCTTGTTGTCCCAGTCGTAAACCTGGTATTTGACGGATGAAGACCCGCAATTGAGGGTTAGAATGACCATAATCTCTCCTGGAGGTGTTTTGTCTATCGTATCAGAGCGGAAGGCTTTGCCGCAAGCTCATCAAAGCAGGTGGACCGGGTCTATGTCGAGTTCGACCCGGGCCGCGGAGAGAATCAAGGAGCAGTCCAAGGCCCCAAGGGCGCGGCGCAGGGGGGATAGGCTTTCCGCGCGTAGGAGGATTTGCCACCTGTAGGTTCCCGCCACCATGCTAAGAGCGCATTCCGAGGGACCTAGTATCTCCAGGCCGGGAATGCGCAGGGATTCCAATTGCTGCCCAAGCCTGCCCGCGGCGGCTGCGCAGGGTCCGCGTTCCTTGGATCTCAGCACAATTCTCGCCAATCGGGCGAAGGGCGGAAACCCTTGGGCTTGCCGCATGGCCAGCTCCTGGGCATAGAAGCCCTCCACGTCCAGGGCGGCGGCCTTGCGGATTACCTGGCTTTCGGGCCTGAAGGTCTGAAGGTAGACGGCTCCGGAGGCATCGTATCTTCCGGCTCGGCCCGCAACCTGGACAATGAGGGAAAAGACTCGTTCCGAGGCGCGGAAATCCGGCAGGTTGAGCCCCGCGTCGGCCAACACGATGCCGATGGTCTTTACCCCGGGGAAGTTCAATCCCTTGGCGACCATCTGTGTGCCGACAAGAAGGTCTATCCTGCCGGAACGAAAGGATTCCAGGATGGCTTCGAGGCTACCAACGCGGCTCACCGAATCGGCATCCAGGCGGGCTATGTTCCAATCCGGGAATCTCTCCTTCAGTTCCTCCTCTACCCTTTCGGTGCCGAAGCCCCGCCAGCCCACATCCAGGGATTTGCACTCTGGGCAGGCCTTGGGCGGCGGCGCC
>VKGY01000195.1 GCA_008080685.1 Spirochaetota bacterium | reverse complement strand
GGGGTTACCGCCTCATCGAAGCGGATCTGGAATTCCGCGGGGTTTTCCTGGACAGCGGACAACACCGAAGGAGGCCTGATGTCCCCTGCGGGCATGAGAAGCTGGCTTATATCCGGGGTGCAGGATATGCACAGGGGAAGGACGATCCCCAAGCATGAAAAGGCGACGCGGCGAATATCCATGATCCCTCCATGGTAAATACGCGCCTTGCGAGGCCTTCTGCTTCAATCTTGTGCAAGAAAGCCCTTAGGAAGTACACTCTGGCCATGAATATCGTGATTGCGAACGATCATGGCGCGGTGGATCTCAAGTTGCGCCTTCTAGAATGGCTCAAATCCCAGGGACACCTGGTCACCAACCTCGGCGTCGATACGGAAGAAAGAGTCGACTACCCCGACATGGCCGAACTCGCGATAGACGAGTACAGAAGGGGCGGCTACGACTTGGGCATATTGCTCTGCGGCACGGGGATAGGCATTTCCATGGCGGCTAACCGACACAAGGGGATACGCTGCGCCTTGGTGCACAATGCCTTCACAGCCCTCATGGCCAAAGAGCACAACGATGCGAATTTTCTCGCCCTGGGCGGAAGGGTGGATTATGCCCAGCCCCCTGAGGAAATCGTGGCAACCTTCCTTTCGGCAACCTTCGAGGGTGGTAGGCATGAACAAAGGGTAGCCAAGCTGGATACGCTCACCTAAGCGTGGCCGCGCCGATCAAATCGAAAAGCTCCTCCTGAGGGAGGATCCGGGAAGCGCCGTACCATGCGGCGCCGAGAAGGCCAGCCTTGCTCTGTAACGCCGCCGCCTCGAATTCGCAGCTTCGCCAGGCGTCGCCGTAAACCAAGGAAGGCATCTTCAAGGCTAGGGCGCTCAAAAGATGGCGCGCCCCGTCCAGCACTCCCCCGCCCAAAACCACCGTATCCGGAGCGAGGATCGCCAAGGCTGCGGCCACGGTCCGCGCGAGGGCGTTGGCCGCCACGCCATCCACGTACTCCGCCAAGGGATCCTTTTTATAATAGGCTGAATATACTTCCCGGGCATTCAAGACCGCGCCCTCGCGGGCAAGCAAGGCAAGGGGGGATTTTCCCTCAGCCCAGGATCCATGGGATGGAGCCAGGGAGCCTATCCGGGCGTTCTTGCCTAGGGCGAGGTCCACGCGCAGCCTTCCACGCCACACACGCATCTCCTGCCCGCTGGTTCAACGATGCAATGACCTATTTCCAAAGCACGGTCATTGCGGCCGCCAAGGATTTCCCCGTCTATGACATAGCCCCCGCCGATTCCCGTGCCCAACCCAACAAAGAGCAATATTTTGGATTGGTCGCGCCGAACCGCCCACTCCGCGTAGGCGGCGATGTTGCCATCGTTGCGTACCACCGTGGGAGCCCCCTTCGCCATCCGCAGGATCCTCTCGCCCAAGGCTGTGCCGAACCATCCGGGAATGTTCGCGGACATCCCCACCACCCGGCCTTCCTTGTCCACGCCCCCGGGAGTGCCGACGCCCACGGAAACAACGGTCCCATGGCTTCCCAAGCCCTCAATTCCCGCTTCTATGGCGGAAAGCACCGCTTCAGTGCCCTGTGGCCCTGGAGTCTGGGCGGAGTATTCCCCGGCTACCCGCCCCTCGCCATCCAGGGCGATTCCCTTGATGGATTGTCCCCCGATATCGAGGCCAAGATATAGTTTCTTCATAGGCGTGTCACAATGAATAGGATTCGCCGGACTTGACAATGGTCGGATCGGGTTGACCGGCAGAGAGAAGCTTTTCCTTCATCCCCTCCAAGGCCTTGGCTTCGCCATGGACGAGGAATATTTTCCTAAGTTTCGGCATTTTACAGGAGGCCAGCCACTGGAGGGTTTCCTTCCAGTCCGCGTGGGCAGAAAAAGCGTCTATTTCCTCGATATTGAAACGGACAGGGTAGAAATCCCCATGAATCCTTACTTCCGCGGCTCCATCCTTGAGCTTTCGCCCCAAGGTCCCCTCGGCCATGTACCCGACAATGAGGAGGGTGTTCCTTATCATGGGACTTTTCGCCGCATTGAGTGCCTTGGATTCCTCGACGGAACGGGAAAATTTCAAAGCCGCGAAACCAAAGGGATTCTTAGCATGGAGAGTGAAAGCCTCGTGGGTTTCCCGATCGTAGCATTCGGGATGGAGGCGGAAAATGGCCGTCGCGTCAATGGCCATGGGTGAATCCACCCAGATAGGGACATCGGGAATTTTACCCTGGTCGAGCAAAAGATGGAGGATAAAGACAAGCTCTTGGGTTCGCTCCACCGCAAAAGCAGGGATGATGATCTTTCCGCCTTTGGAGACGGTCTCGTTCACAACTTTAGCAAGGTGATCCAGGGCTTGCGCTGTTTCCTCATGAAGCTTGAGCCCATAGGTGCTCTCCAGGATCAAGTAATCCAAGGCGTGAAGATACTCCGGATCCCGAATTATGGGCTTGTCCTTCCTGCCGAGGTCGCCGGAAAAACCCACCGCGAGGCGCTTGCCCTGTGTATCCTTCATCTCCATCCGCACTAGTGAGGATCCAAGGATATGGCCCGCGTCGTAGAACTCTATCCCGAGGCCGTCAGAGATCCTCAAAGGACGGTGGTAGTCGATGGTGACAAATTGTCCCATAGTCTTCACTACATCGAAATCATCGTAAAGCGGCTTCCAATCGAATTTCTGCCCCCGTTTCTCCGCCTGGCGGGACAGATAGTCCGCATCCCGAGCCTGGATCTTCGCAGAGTCCATCATAATTAGGTTCGCCAGGTCCCGCGTAGCGGATGTTGAGTAGATGTTTCCAGTAAAACCCCGTTTGACCAAGAGAGGAAGCATGCCGCAGTGGTCGAAATGGGCATGGGTGAGGACTACCGCGTGGATGGATTGGGCAGGCACATCCCCCAGAAGAGCCTTGTTCTTGGCATCGCTCTCAGCCCTCCGGCCTTGGAAAGCCCCACAATCCACAAGGATGCGCGTTCCATCCACTTCCACCAGGTGCTTAGATCCAGTGACCTCGCCCGCCGCGCCTAAAGATCTCAGGGTTATACTCATATTTCAAGTATATAGTCTGGGCGTACTTGCGGAAAGGGGAGAAAGAAGCGTATCATCCCATCAGCATGGAAGAGAGGATGGTACTTACCGTCGAAAAGCTCGCCTCGGGCGGCGACGGCATCGCTTTCCTCAATGGCAAGGCCGTTTTTATTCCCTTCACCATTCCCGGAGAAACCCACCGTTGCGAAATTTACTCCCAATCCAAGGACTACCTTCGGGCGCGCAGCGTGGAAACCCTTGCCGCCAGCCCTTTCAGGGTTGCTGCCCCCTGCCCACTTTTCGGGATCTGCGGCGGCTGCAACCTGCAACATGTGGACTACCCAAAGCAACTGGAGCATAAGAGAACCTACGCCAGGGAAAGCCTTGTGCGCATCGCGCGATTCGATCCAGGAGAACTAGCGATTAGGCACGGAGTCCCCTATGGCTACAGAAACAGAGTGCAGGTCCATGTCACCACTGATCAGGGCATAGGCTTCATGAAAGCCGAATCAACGGAAACGGTTCGGGCCAAAGGCTGCCCGGTCTGCGTTTCCCCAATCGCCACGTGGCTTCGCAGAGAAAACAAAAAATCCAAGCCAGCCAAAGACATTGAATCAAGAATAGGCAAACGTGGGAGATTCGCTATTTTCAGCCAGGATGAGAAGCTTTACATGGAAGGCGAGACCGCCTTCGCCCATGCCAAAGTCGGAGCCTTGGAATACCGCTTTCCCTTGGGCCATTTTTTCCAAAGCAACCTAGGCCTGGCGTCGCTCTTGGTCGACGAAGCGGTCCGCGGACTATCAGGAGCCCATGCGGCGGATCTTTACGCAGGCGCAGGCCTCTTTTCCGCCAGGCTGGCCCAGAGCTTCGATCAGGTCACCCTGGTGGAAAGCGATACGGTTTCCCTTGAATCGGCGAGAGCAAATCTCCCACCAGGCAAGGGAAATAGGGATCTTCCTCGCCTCGGGATGGAAGGCCGAATCGCTGGAACTGTATGATTTCTATCCGCAGACCGGGCGCTTGGAAGCCCTGTCTCGGCTGACGCCCCCCCCAAGGCGCGCATGACAAGGAGCGTATGCATGGAAAGGAACGGCCCATTCAAGGGAAGAACAATCGCGGTAGTCAACGATCTCTCCCTGGACGAACAACGCTACCTGTATAGGAAAACCCGACAGCTCAAGGAAGCGGCGAGGACAGGCGGCGACCTCAAGCCCTTTAAGATCGATGACAGGAATTACCAAGTCTACCTCATTTTCATGGAGGACTCGACACGGACTAGGGAATCCTTCCGGAACGCCGCCAAATTCCTGGGGTGCAGAACCAACATGTTCGACACCGCCACCAGTTCCTTCAATAAAAACGAATCCATCACCGATGCGATCAAGATGCTGTACGGCTATTCAACCGACTCCTGCTTCATCCTGCGCACCAAGCTTGAAGGAGTATGCCGATGGCTCCAGGATGCTCTGGGCCGCTACGCGGAAGTCTCAGGCGGTCCCGTGCCGGGCTTCATCAACGGCGGGGATGGAAAGCACGAACACCCAACCCAGGAATTCCTCGATGAATTCTCCTTTCTTGAGCAGCGTTCCTGGAACGAAGACCATATCCACCTCGCCCTCACCGGCGACCTCTACCATGGCCGGACCGTGCATTCCAAGGCCGACGGACTCAGGGTGTTCAAGCACGTGGAAGTAGACTTGATTGCTCCGGAACTCCTCTCCATGCCTCCCTACTATGTCGATAAAATGAAAGCCAACGGCTATGAGGTACGGATTTTCGAATCCTTGGACGAATACCTCGCCTCTGGCAAGGTGGCCCCGATCTGGTACTTCACCCGCCTCCAGATGGAACGGATGGGAGAAGCGGTGCTTGAACGGGCGCCCTATCTCAGGCGAAGCGTCACCTTCCGCAAAGACATGCTCGGCCTCCTTCCCGAAGGCGCCAGGTTCTACCACCCCCTTCCCCGGGACCGCGAGAACCCCACCAATCCAACGGCTACTGGACTAGGATTATCGAGATCGGCATGGTATCATGCCTCCTAGGCCACGATTTCGAGGGATCCTTCGCCATGGAACCGGAAATAAAAGAAGATTTTATCGCAGAAGCTCCATCCCACGAGCATCGCAAGCCGGAATACAAGATAGGCATCAAGCCCGTGGAGGAAGGAATCGTCATAGACCACATCGCCACGGGGGAGCCGATCGAAAAAATATGGAACAACATCGAGGCGGTTAGAAAAATCCTCAAGCTCAATGTCAGATCCAGCCATGGGGTCTACCATTCCTTCAAGGGGCCTGAGGTCTACAAGGGAATAATCTCATTGCCTGACATCATCAGCTTTGGGGAAAAAGACTTGAAAAAGCTGGCGGCCATCGCCCCTGGTTGCACCCTCAACCTCATCCGCGATTCCAGGGTGGCCAAGAAATACAGGCTTTCCATGCCGCCCAGGATCTATGGTTTCGAAGAAATTTCCTGCAAGAACGAAAATTGCGTTTCAAATCCCGGCAAGAACGAAGGCGTCGTGACGGAGTTCCGGCGCAAGTCGGGATCCACCTTCATCTGCCGCTACTGCGAGAAGGAACACAATTTCAGGGATATCTGGGATATCTGAGGGCTTAGGAATAGCGCCGGGCGTACTCGTACATGCAAAGCGCCGAGGCTACAGAGACGTTGAGCGAACCCACATGGCCCCGCATGGGAATGGAGACTGTCTCATCCGCGTTTTCCGCAAGGAGCCTGGATACTCCGGAGCCTTCGTTTCCTAGGACAAAGCAGGACTTGGGAGCGAAATCCACCTTGCCCAGGGGCTTTCCTTCCATGTCGGCTGCATAAATCCAATATCCGGCGGACTTGAGCTTCCTCACCGCGTCGGCGAGATTCTGGACAAAACAGATGGGCACCCAGGCTGCGGCTCCCGCCGATGCTTTGGCTACCGACTCGCTCATGGGGGAAGCCCTTCGCAGGGGCGCTATCACCAGATCCGCGCCGAAGGCGTCGGCGGAACGCAGGATGGCGCCGAAATTTTGGGGATCTTCTATATGGTCGAGGATCAAGACTAGGGACTTTTCCTTTTCAGCCTTGAGAAAATCCTCAAGGGAAATCCTGGGCTCGGCTTGGGAGCCAAGAATTTCTAGCACTATCCCTTTGTGATCCGGGTCGATCCTATCGAGATGGGCGGTTTCAACGCCCTGGACTGGGATCCTTCCTTCCTTGGCCAAGCCCAATATGTCCCTGACCCTAGGACCTTGGCGAGGCGCGCCTTTGCCCTGGGCCAGTAAAAGCTTGGCTTGCAGGGGCTTGGCCTTGATGTTCTCTATGATGCCGTGAAACGAACTGATGTACATAGCTGCCGATTATGGCATGACCGTGAACTCTTGGACCAGTTGGATGGCGCTCTCCACATTTTGAACCCCGGACACGCCGTGGGTCGCGGCGATGGCGTTGTCAATCGCCGCCTGGGAGTTGGCGACCCCGTGGAGGATGACCGATCCCTTTTCCACCGTGGCCTCAAGGAAATGCACCGGCACCTTCCGTACGTACACGATCTCGGTCACTACCGCCTGGGCGAGGGAAAGGTCGGCGATCTTCTGGATCCCCAGTTCTTCCTTTTCCTTGTCGATGAGGACATCCAGCAAGGCGGCGATGGCGACGGCCGCATGGTGAGGATCCGTGGTGCCGGTATTGATGGTGAGGTCGTACTCCCTTGAATCCATCCAGTTGGTGGAAAAGAAATACTTGTGGAATCCCGCCCTGTCGTGGTCGCTCTGCTCGATGATCTGGAGCGCCTGCTTGTTGTCGCAGCCAAAGGCTTTCTTGACCCGCTCGAGCCTCACCGCCAAGGGGGCGGTAAGCTTGATGGCCAGCATGTTGGGCGTTCCGCGAAGTATGGCGTAGGCCCCCCGGCCCATGAGGATGCAGTTGTTTCCCTGGGCGGCATCCAGGATGGTGGTCTTGAGATAATGGAGATAGTCGTCCCGGTGCTGGGAAAGGGAGGCCCAGAACCCTGGGTTCTTCTCGTCGTAGCGTTCTCTTTTATCCGCATCGATGCCGATGGCGTTCAATTTCTGCTCGATGTAATCCTTGTCGATGAGCGAGTACCCAGTGATACGAGCGAGTTCCTGAGCCGTTTCCTCGCCAAGGGAAGCGATTTCACGCGCGATAGAGATTATTGCCATAGGTAGTACCTCCTTTGAACTAAACTTTATGGCACATTCCGCGTAAAGTCAAATGCGCTCCCCATAGGTGCTGGCACATCGGTGCCTGGCATAAGGGCCGAGGAATCGCTATACTCCGCGGGATGGACAAACTTGGTGCCCTCGCGGCCTTTGGAACCGCCCTCTGTTGGTCTTTCTCCGCCATTTTCTTCGAGAACGCCACCCGCCGGGTAGGCGCCCTGGCGGTTAATTTTTGGAAGGTAGCCTTCGCCTTTGTCCTCCTTTCCTTCGCCGGCTTGGCAACCCGGGGCATGCCCTTTCCCTTCGACGCCTCGGGCAGTACCTGGACGTACCTGGGGCTCTCCAGCCTGGTGGGGTTCCTCATCGCCGACTACTTCTTATTCAATGCCTACCTCCTGATTGGATCCAGGATCACCATAGTGTTCCAGGCCATCACGCCTGTCTGAGGCCCGAGCGCCTTTTTGGCATGGCCATCGTCATCCTTGGCATCCTGGTCGTGGTCATCTCCCGCCAGAGGGGGGTTGCGCAAACCAATCCAGTAGACCTTTTGGTATCCAAAAAGGGATATTTGTTCGCCTTCCTCTCCTCCATTTTCCAAGCGGGAGGCCTCATCTTCTCAAAGCTGGGACTTGGAAGCTACTCAGCCATCTCAGGCACCCAGATCAGGATTTTCTTCGCCATCCTCCTTTTCGCAGCCCAAGCCCTACTCACAGGGCAAAGCCACCACGTATTCGAACTCGCCTTGAAGGAACGAAAAGTCATGCGCTTCATGGTCCTCGGGGCAATTTTCGGACCTTTCCTGGGCGTCACGCTCTCGCTGTTCGCCCTTCAAAACACCACCGCAGGCACCGCCAGCACCCTCATGGCCATGAACCCCATCCTCATAATCCCACTGTCCATCCTGATACTAAAGCAAAGGGTAAGGCCGATGGAAATCCTGGGAGCCATCGTGGCGGTCAGCGGCGCGGCGTTATTTTTCCTTCTTTAAGACCGCAAAACGATGGTAAATCCGAAGAAAAGACTTATAATCCTGGCATGAAGGCACTGGTAAAAAGCAGCTGTGAACCCGGTCTTTGGATGGAAGAGGTCCCCCTCCCCACAGTGGGCGACAACGATCTTCTCATCAAGGTCAAAAAGACTGCCATCTGCGGCACCGATGTCCATATCTGGAAATGGGACGCATGGGCAAGAAAAACCATCAGCGTCGGCCAGACCGTAGGGCACGAGTTCGTGGGCGAGATCGTCCAGATGGGCCGTTCGGTTTTGGGTTACAAGGTGGGTGAGCGGGTTTCCGCCGAAGGCCATATCGTCTGCGGTGTCTGCCGGGCCTGCAGGGCGGGCAAGCGGCACCTCTGCCCCAATACTGTCGGCATCGGCGTAAACCGGGACGGATGCTTCGCTGAATACCTTTCCGTTCCGGCGTCCAACGCCTGGCATGTCCATGATTCCGTCTCCGACGAGATCGCGGCTATATTCGATCCCTTTGGAAATGCAACCCACACCGCCCTCTCCTTCGATATGATCGGAGAAGACGTCCTCATCACCGGCGCAGGTCCCATAGGCTGCATGGCCGCGGGCATTGCTAAGCATGTGGGGGCCCGCAACGTGGTGGTGACGGACGTGAATCCCTGGCGCCTGGATTTGGCCCTCAAGCTTGGTGCCACCCGCGCGGTGGATGTGTCCAAGGAGTCGCTGAAAGCGGTCATGAAGGAGCTCGGCATGGTGGGGGGCTTCGACATAGGCATGGAGATGTCCGGCAACCCCCAAGCCTTGGAGCAGATGATCGAAAACATGTACAACGGCGGCAGGATTGCTCTGTTGGGTCTTCTTCCCGACGGTTCGGGAATCGAGTGGTCCCGGGTTATATTCAAGGGACTCTTCATCAAAGGAATCTACGGGAGGGAAATCTTCGAGACATGGTACAAGATGCAGGCCATGCTGCGTTCTGGTCTCGATATCAGCCCCATCATCACCCATCGATTCTCTTTCGAGGATTTTTCCAAGGGTTTCGATGCCATGCTCTCTGGCGAGGCTGGCAAAGTTGTCTTAAGCCTGGAGTGAGGCGGCGCACTGTTGGCGCACTCGAAAGTCTCAGCCGTATTTGCTATAATGGAAGATGTGATGCAAACAAGACCTCCTCAAATTCTCCAGAGAATCTCCGCAGCCAAAGACCTCGCCAAAGCCCTGGAGTACCTGCCGGGCATCTTGGACGAAGTTTTCCCCTCCCGCGGCCGACGCCGGCAGGAGCTCCGCCAGGATATCAGATCCCTTTGGGAGAGCCTGACTTCCGAACGGGAACACCGAACCGCGGAATACCTAAGCGCTCCA
>VKGY01000194.1 GCA_008080685.1 Spirochaetota bacterium | reverse complement strand
CGGCGCGTTTCATGGTCACCCTGAAGGCGCTTTTTGAAAACCCATTGGGTCTGCTGGACTAAAGCTCGCAGCGTAGCGTATCGGGCATCATGGGCTGCCTGGAAAAAGGCAGCCCTTTCGCTTTTACTTCGATGGACACGCGGACGATCATATCCTGGGTGACCGCAGCTTAATTATACCTTCAACTGGGATTCCCGTTGTCGTGCATGAGTACGATCGCCTATGCACCATTCATGGTGTCGGTTGCGATCACATTCCAATCGTTGTAGATAAATCCTCTCCGGAGCATCTCTGAGATCATTGGCAGATAATGAGCGGTGTTGAAGATATTGATGCTGCTACCGGGGAATCTCAGGATATTGGGCTCTTTTCCGGTCTCGGATCCCGGTGGCGGGCTCTATCTTGGATGCCCCCACGGTGACAACCTCGTCGGGGATCAGGCTGGTATCCAGAAGGGTTCGAAGACGGAAATTGTCAATCGTCAAAGCCGTAGGAACCAAGATAGGCACTACTATCATGGTTCCTATCGGACATGCGAAGGGAAATCCGGAAATGTATTTTAATATTTTATCAATTGCCCTTATGCGTGGATCGCCCTCCCCAGTCCTGCTTTCGCGGCTTCCATGACCCCTTCCGAAATGGTCGGGTGGGCATGGATCATTTCCGAAACTTCGTCTATGGTCAGTTCGGCGCAGCTGGCTAGCAGCAGTTCGTGGACTATCTCGGTGGCCGCGGCGCCCGCTATGGAGACGCCGAGTATGGCCCCCGTATCGGGAGCGTAGACGAGCTTCACCTGCCCTTCTGCAGCTTCGGTGGCAACCGCCTTGCCGATGCCGCGGTAAGGGAAGCGCGCCACAACGTGCCGAACCCCAAGATCCTTGGCCTTTTTTTCCGATAGGCCGAAGGATGCGACTTCAGGCTGGCAATAGACGGCGCTGGGAATAGTGTAGGGGTTGATCCGCGATTCCTTGGCACCTGCGGCACCTGCGGTGCCGAGCAGCACCTGGGCTATTCGTTCGCTGGCGATTTCTCCCGCCTTCGACGCTACGTGGGCCAGCTGAGGCTGGATGGTGATGTCGCCGATGGCGTAGATGCCTTCCGCGGAAGTCTCGTAGAAGTTTCCGGTTTCCACATAGCCTCTGTTCATGCGCACGCCCAGGTTTTCAAGCCCGATATCCTCGGTGTTTGGCGATCTTCCAATGGAAACCAGCAATCGCTCGGAGACTATGTCCGCAGAGCTTCCATCCCGAAGCGTGGCGTAGAGATGTACTCCATCCGATTTGACCTCCGCCTTTTCCGCCTTTGCCTGGGTGTGGATTTCGACGCCGCGGGAGGAAAATGCCTTTTCGACCACCTTGGCGGATTCAGGATCCTCCAAGGGAAGGACCTGATCCAACAACTCAACCACCGTGACTTTAACGCCGAAGGATGAGAGCACATAGGCGAATTCCATGCCTATGGCGCCTGCGCCGAGGATGGTCATGCTCTTGGGCAAGGTTTCGGAGAGGAGCATTCCGGTGGAGGAGAGGATGTTTTTTTCATCCAAGGCGAAGCCTGGCAACGCGCGGGGCCTGGAGCCTGTGGCAAGGATGACCGCCCTGGCCTTGAGGAGAATCGTCTCTCCATCCTTTTCGACCATTACGGTTCGAGCGTCTGCCAGGCGTCCTCGGCCTTGGACAAGATCAACCTTGTTTTTCTTCAGGAGGAAAAGAATCCCCTTGGATAGCCGATCCGCGGCAAGCCGGGAAGCCTGCCACACGCCCTTGTAGGAAAAACCACTTAAATCGACTACGGCACCTCCCGCTCTAAGCAATCCGAGCCCTTCGGAAAAGATCTGGGCGCTGTGGATGAGAGCCTTGGAAGGAATGCAGCCGATATTAAGGCAGACCCCGCCTGGCTTGTCTTTTTCAACTACGGCAGCGCTGAGCCCGAGTTGGGCTGCGCGGATGGCGGCGACATATCCTCCGGGTCCTGCGCCCAGGACGACGACATCGTAATTCTTCTCCTGCATTATGCTCAACTCCTTTGGAATTAATACCCGATTATACCTCGAATACGGTCTTTGATCAGGTCCTCTCGGCGCAAGCCCCCTAAAGCAAGGCGCGGAAAGGATCCTCCGCGATCGCTGCCAATTCGGCGAGGAAGGCGGCGCCTACCGCTCCGTCGATGCTCCGATGATCGCACCCCAAGGTAAGGGAGAGTGTCCTGGCGACAACTATCTGGTCCGCATCGTCCACCCAGGGTTTTTTCCTCAACGCTCCTACGGCGAGGATGGCCGAGCCGGGAGGATTGATGATTGCGGTGAATTCGTCAACGCCGTAGCTTCCCAGGTTGGTGATCGTGAATCCCGCTCCTTCGTATTCCTCCGGGCTGAGCCCCTTGGTTTTCGCCTTTTCTATGAGAGCCCCGAGCTCAAGATCGATCGCCTCTATCCCCTTGAGATCGCAATCCCTTACCACTGGGGTGATGAGTCCGTCGGGCAAGGCGACGGCGAGCCCTATGTCGATGGAGCTGCGCTCTTCCAGGTAATCTTCCCTCCAGAACACATTGATTTCCGGGTGTCGGGTCAGGGCCATGGCAGAAATTTTTATGAGGATCGCGTTGAGGGATATAGGCTTTTCCCTTCCCTTGTTGATCCTTTTCCTGGCTTCGACCATGGCTTCGGCGAGGATTTCCTTTTTGAGGTAATAGTGGGGAGCGTTGA
>VKGY01000011.1 GCA_008080685.1 Spirochaetota bacterium | reverse complement strand
CATCCAGATCCCGCCCTTCGCGGCCATGCCCGAGACGGTAAAGCAGATCCCCCCGCAGGACCGCTGGTAATTATTTCGCCCACAGGGGCAAGGGAGGAAGCAATTCTCCCTTGCCCTACGATTCCGGAGGCCGCCCCATGTCGAGTCACGCCACGCGAAGACTGATACTCCTCAGCCTGCTCGTACTCATCGCCGCTGTCCTCACCCTCATGAATCCCGTATTCCTCACCGCTGGAAACCTGCTCAAGCTCCTCCAGGAGGCATCCCAAACCGGAATAGTCGCCGTAGGCTTCACCCTGGTGATGATTTCCGCCGGCATCGACATGTCCATCGGGGGAATCATCGCCCTCACCGCCATGGTTTCCATCAACTTCATCTCCTATACCAAGCTTCCGGTCTACGTCTTCGTTCCACTCACCCTGCTTGTGGGCGTGGCGGCGGGATTCTTCAACGGGTTTTTCATCACCCGCTTCAAGCTTCCGGAGTTCATCGTAACCTTGGCGACGAAGGGAATACTGAGCGGCCTTGCCTTGGTCATAGCGGTCAAGGATTCCATGGGCTTCGTGCAGAACGTATACATCCAGAACGAAGCCTACCTCTGGTTCGGCTCATCGACCTTCGGCGGCCTGTACAGAACTACCATCGCCTTCGTCCTCCTGGGGGTCGGGACCCAGTTCTTCCTCAAGAACACCCGGGGCGGAACCAACATCTACGCCACAGGGGCGAACGCCTCGGCTGCGAAGCTCACCGGCATATCCACGGAACGCACGGTCATGGGAGTCTACGTGTTCTCAGGCTTCTGCGCCTCCCTGGCGGCGATCTTCATCTCCTCCCGCATGATGACCGCTATGCCCGAGCTGGGAATCGGGTCGGAGATGGATGTCATCGCCTCGGTGGTCATAGGCGGCACCACCTTCGCAGGCGGCATGGGGGACATCTGGGGAACCATGATCGGCTCGGTATTCCTCGCCTTGATAAAGAACGGAATCCTGAAGCTAGGCATCTCTCCCTGGATCCAGCCCATCGTGATCGGAGGGATCATCGTCCTGACGGTGATCATCGACGTGTGGCAGAAGAAGCTCTCCGACCGCCTGGCCACTAAGTCCAAGCTCAGGAAGATAGCCTCCGCCCCGGGCCGTCGGGCCGCGTAGGAGGAGCCATGGAAACCAAACACGCCAACGGAGACAACCTCCTCACTTGCAAAGGCGTCACCAAGTCCTACAACGGACCCATCGTCCTGGACAACGTGGACTTCTCGGTGCGCCGGGGGGAAGTGCATGCCCTGGTGGGAGAGAACGGAGCGGGGAAATCCACCCTCATCAAGGTGGTCACGGGAGCCACGGGACGAAACTCGGGCACCATTACCTTCGATGGGGAACAGATGCCCCTGGAGTTTTCGCGCAAGGATGCCCAAGCCAGGGGCATAGCCTGCATCTTCCAGGAACTCAGCCTCATTCCGGGCATGACGGTAGCGCAGAACATATTCCTGGCCAAGGAGCCCACGATCGGCCGCACAAGGATCATTGACAAGAAGAAGATGAACCACCAGGCCCAGGCTCTCATTGACAAGTACAAGTTTCCCCTCAAGGCCGAGGCGGCCATAGACTCCATCAGCATAGCCCAGCGCCAGCTCGTTGAAATCCTCAAGGCTCTTTCGGACAACGCCAAGCTGATGATCATGGACGAGCCGACGAGCTCCCTGACCAAGACGGAAGTGGAGATGCTCTTCGAGATAATCCATACCCTTAGGGGGGAAGGGATCAGCGTCCTGTACATCTCCCATAGGATGGAGGAGGTCTACGCCCTCTCCGACCGGGTCACAGTGCTGCGTGACGGGAAGCTCGTCTCGATCCTGAATAAGGACATGATAAGCCCCGCTGAGATAATCCGGCTTATGATAGGCCATTCCATCTCCGAGAAGGCGGTGCACCACCGCCTCGAGTCCAAGCGCAGCCCCGTGGTTTTGGAAGTGGAGAACATCACCACCGTGGGGAAGTTTGAGAACATCTCCTTCTCCCTCCACAAGGGCGAGATCCTGGGCCTTGGGGGGCTGGTGGGATCGGGGCGCACCGAGGTGGTGCGGGCCCTCTACGGCATAGATCCCATCGATTCGGGCTCGGTGAAGTTCCTCGGCACCCCCTATGTCCCTTCGGTCAAGGCTTCCATCGCCGCGGGCATCGGCTTCATTCCCGAGGAAAGGCGACTCCAGGGGATCCTGGCTACCCAGACGATCACTAGCAACATAGGGATAGCGAACCTCGACGTCCTCGCCCCCAAGGGGGTCGTGAGCATCCGGAAGGAGCTAGAGCGGGCCCAGAAGGGAATTTCCCTTCTGAACGTGAAGCCCCCCGACCCCTCCCACCTGGTGGGCAACCTCTCGGGAGGCAACCAGCAGAAGGTTGTCCTGGCCAAGTGGCTCGTGAGGGACTTGAAGCTGGTCTTCATCGACGAGCCGACCGTGGGCATCGACATCGGCGCCAAGGAGGAGATCTACGAGCACATACGCAAGCTCTCGGCGGAAGGAGTCTCCATCCTTCTCGTCTCCTCCGACCTTCCCGAGCTCACGCGCCTGGCGGACCGGGTCCTGGTGCTGAGGAAGGGCAGGATCTTCCACGAGTTCAAGGATTGCGTCCTGACGGGGGAAAAGATCCTCAGGGCGGCGTCGGGCATCATCGAGGAGGCCGCAGATGAAGCGTAAGAGTATTCCTACGGAATTGAAGCTGGCCGGTGTCCTCGCCCTCCTCATGGCCGCGCTGTCCATCCTCTCTCCCAGGTTTCTCACCTTGGACAACCTGACCAATGTGATCTGGTCAGTCTGTCTCATCGGCATCCTCTCCTCCGGGGCCATCTATCCTCGGATAACCGGAGGGATCGACCTATCCCTGGGCTCCATGGCCGCCCTGATGGGGATCGTGGCCGATCTCTTCATGAACAAGCTGGGCGTCCATTGGATTCCCTCCATCCTCCTGACCATGGCCATAGGCGGATCGATCGGGCTGTTCAACGGCTTTATCGTGGCCAAGATAAAGGTTCCCGCCTTCGTTGTCACCATGGCGGCCAAGACCTACCTGTACGGCGTGGCGCTGGTGGTCTCCCAGGGGGCCATGCTGGCCATCCTCAAGCCCCAGCCCTTCATAGCCATAGGCACGGGAAGGTTCCTGGGGCTTCCGAACCCGATCTACATCATGCTTGTCCTCGTGGTTGCGAGCCAGTTCCTCCTCAAAAAGACAGCCTTCGGGCGGAAGGTCATGGCGGTAGGGGCCAACGAAGTGGCGGCCAAGCTTTCGGGCGTCGATCCCGACGCGATACGCCTGGCATCCTACGCGATCTCGGGCGTCACCTCGGCCATAGGAGGCGTGGTCCTGGCCAGCCTCACCCAGCAGGTATTCGCCGCCGCGGCCTCGGGCATAGAGCTTGAAGTGATGACCGCCTTGGTCATAGGCGGAACCAGCCCCGTAGGCGGCAAGGGGTCGATCGTAGGAGCGCTCTTGGGCGCAATCATGGTGGCCTTCATCATAAACGGACTCAACCTCCTCAACATCCCCGCTCCATTCCACCCCATCGTCACCGGCGTGGTGATCCTTCTTGCGCTCCTGCTCAACGAAGGCCACCTGTCCATCCGGGGCCTGGGACTGGGAAGGTCGGCAGGACGGCAGGCGAGCATCTGACAGAGAAAGGAGCAGAACGTATGGCAAAAATCGATTCGATCACCCGGGAATCCTGGATATTGTCCACGTTTCCCGAATGGGGCACCTGGCTGAACGAGGAAATTGAAGCCGCCCAGGTGGCGCCGGGGAGCTTCGCCATGTGGTGGCTGGGCTGCACGGGCATTTGGCTCAAATCCGAGGGCGGGGCGAACATATCCGTCGACTTCTGGGTCGGCTCGGGAAAGCGCAGCGCCAAGAACCAAGCCATGACGCCCGGACACCAGATGCAAAGGATGGCGGGGGTGAGGAAACTCCAGCCCAACCTGAGGAACTCGGTCTTCGTCCTTGATCCCTTCGCTATCCGCCAGATCGACGCCGTCCTGGCCACCCACGACCACAACGACCACATCGACGTGAACGTCGCCGCCGCGGTGATGAAGAACTGCTCCCCCGATGTCCCCTTCATAGGGCCGGAATCCTGCGTGAAGCTCTGGACCTCCTGGGGCGTTCCCAAGGAACGCTGCGTCGCCGTGAAGCCCGGGGACCGAGTGTCGATCAAGGACGTGGAGATCGTCGTCCTCGAGTCCTTCGACAGGACGGCCCAGATCACCGCGCCGGTGGGAACTGTCCTCAAGGGAAAGCTCCCCATGGACATGGACGCCATGGCGGTGAACTACCTGTTCAAGACCTCGGGCGGGAATCTCTACCATTCGGGCGACTCCCACTATTCCAACTACTACGCCAAGCACGGTTCTGACCACAGGGTCGACGTGGCCCTGGGATCCTTCGGTGAAAATCCCCGGGGGATCACGGACAAGATGACCTCCAGCGACATCCTGAGGATGGCGGAAGCCTTGAACGCCAAAGTGATCATCCCCTTCCACCACGACATCTGGACGAATTTTCAAGCCGATCCCAGGGAAATCCTGGAACTGTGGAAGATGAAGAAGGACAGGCTGGGCTACGGCTTTTCGCCCTTCATCTGGCAGGTGGGCGGAAAGTTCGTCTATCCCGCGGATAAGGACAAGCTTGAGTACCACTATCCCAGGGGCTTCGAGGATGCCTTCGTGGACGAGCCCGACCTTCCCTATCCTTCCTTCCTTTGACCTAGCCTTCGCCCCGAGCGAAAAGGAGATACCATGAGCGTACCCATGCTCCAGCTGGCGCTGGACAACAAATCGCTGAAAGACGCCCTGGCCACGACCCGCATCCTGGCCAAGGAAGTAGACGTAATCGAAGCTGGCACCATCCTCTGCTGCGCCGAAGGCATGCAGGCGGTGCGCTGCCTCAAGAGCCTCTATCCTGAACGGATCGTCCTGGCCGACATAAAGGCTGCGGACGCCGGCTCCATATTGGCTTCCATGGTCTACGACAACGGAGCGGACTGGATGACTGTGATCTGCTGCGCTCCCATAGCCACGGTGAAGACAGCCCTGGCGGAAGCCAAGGCCAGGACGGAAAAGGACGGCAAGGAACGGGACGTGCAGGTGGAACTCACCGGCTCCTGGACCTGGGAGGAAGCCGCAGCGTGGAAGGAGGCGGGCATCCGCCAAGTGGTGTACCACAGGGGACGGGACGCCCAGGCCGCGGGACAAGGCTGGGGGGCCGAGGATTTGGAAAAAATCGAAAAGCTCTGCTCCATGGGCTTCGACCTCTCCATCACCGGCGGACTTGTGGTGGAAGACCTGCCCTTCTTCAAGGCCTTTCCCATCAAGGTGTTCATCGCCGGACGGTCCATCAGGGACGCCAAGGATCCGGTGGCCGCGGCCCGGGAATTCAAGAAAGCCTGCGCGGCCCATTGGAAATGATGGACAAGGCATCGCCCCGCCTGGGCATCTACGAAAAGGCCATGCCCCGGTTCGAATCCTGGGCCCATAGGCTCGAAGCCGCGGCCTCTGCCGGCTACGGTTTCGTGGAGATGTCCATAGACGAAAGCGACGAGCGGCTTTCCCGCCTGGAATGGGGCAAGGCGGAGCGACGAGCCTTCAGGGACGCGACGCTGGACGCGGGAGTCCCGGTTCCCTCCCTCTGCCTTTCCGGGCATCGGCGCTATCCTCTAGGAAGCGCCGATCCTTCGGTGAGGGCGAAGGCCTGGGACATGATGGAAAAGGCCGTGGATCTTGCGGCGGACCTGGGCATCCGGACCATCCAGCTCGCCGGCTACGACGTCTACTACGAGCCCTCCACCCCCGCCAGCCGGGAAGCCTTCGCCCTGGCCATGGAGAGGGCGGCGAGGCTTGCCTCGGCCCGTCAGGTCATGATGGGGATGGAAATCATGGACTACCCCTTCATGAATTCCATAGGAAAATGGAAAAAACTGGCGGACCGCATCGGCTCCCCATGGTTCCAGGTCTATCCGGACGTGGGGAACCTCTCGGCGTGGTGGAACGACATCGAGGCTGAGCTGTCCGTCTACCTCCCCAACATCGTCGCCCTCCACCTCAAGGACACCCTGGCGGTGGGACCGGATTTCCCCGGAAAATTCAGGGATGTCCCCTTCGGTTTGGGCTGCGTCGATTTCACGGCCTTGTTCTCGATCCTGGCGAAGCTGGACTACAAGGGCTCCTTCGTGGTGGAGATGTGGACCGAAAAGGCCCACAATCCCCTGGAGGAGATCGCAAAGGCGCGGCGGTGGATGCTGCGCCGCATGGAGGAAGGAGGATTCGCCCATGCTTGAGGCATTGAAATCCCAGGTCCTGGAAGCGAACCTGGAACTCGCCACCCTTAGGCTGGCCATCCTCACCTGGGGCAACGCCAGCGCCATCGACCGGGCCTCGGGCCTTGTGGCCATCAAGCCTTCCGGCGTCGCCTACTCCATCATGGAAGCCTCCGACATCGTTGTCGTGAACCTTGAGGGGAGGGTTGTGGAGGGACGGCTCAAGCCCTCCTCCGACCTCCCCACCCACCTGGAGCTCTACCGGGCTTTCCCGGGCATTGGCGGCGTGGTCCACACCCACTCGTCCTACGCCACCGCCTGGGCCCAGGCGGGAAAGGACATCCCCGCCGAGGGCACCACCCACGCCGATTACTTCTACGGACCCATCCCCTGCACCCGGGCTATGACGGACCGTGAAATCTCAACGGACTACGAGGCTGAGACGGGGAAGGTGATCGCCGAATGCTTCCGCGCCCGGGGGATGGATCCCGACTCCACGCCCGCGGCCCTGGTCAAGTCCCATGGGCCCTTCGCCTGGGGAAAGGACGCCGCCGACGCGGTACACAACGCCCTGGTGTTGGAGGAGGTGGCCAAGATAGCCCTCCGCTCCAGAACCGCTGTCCTGCCCCTAGGCTTCGAGAGCCCCATGCCCAAGGCCCTCCTGGACAAGCACTACCTGAGAAAGCACGGCAAGAACGCCTACTACGGCCAGAAATAGCCACCGGGGCGGCGCAGGCGGCCATGGCGCAAGCCGTGGAGCAGGCGGCAGCTCCGCCGCGCTCCTCTATGGACTACCCACGCCGAAGCCCTTGAACTGGCCTGGGGGAAGCCTGTCCAGAAGATTTTGGTCTCCCGCGGCCACCCAGGTGAAGTTGCCCTTGATCACATAGTCGTCGAAGGCCTTGGCCACATCGGCGGGCGTCAGGGAGCCGATGCGCGGTACATCATAGAGCCAATCCGCAGGATCTCCGGCCCTGAGTACCGAGGCGATCGTCAGGCGGGAGACAGCAGCGTTGGTCCGCACAGCGGCAAAATATTCGTTGACATACATTCGCTTGTAGCTTTCCAAGGCATCTTCGATGCGCATGAATTTCGCTTCCTCCCCGGAGCGGCTGGGGTCCACGGAAACGCAGCGGCCTTGGGAAAGTATGCCCACGGTCTCATCGATGTAGGATTTTATCTTTTCCGGGGCGGAAGTCTTGTAGATCGAAATCGAGCCGTAGTTCGCCCCAAAGGCGCGGATCAAGGCGCTGGGAGTATACACAGCTCCGTATCCGTCCCGGACCACCGTGAACAGAAGGTCGGAAAACAGCTTCATGGCGAGGTTGGCCGCCATATAGTCGGGGGCCGAAGGCCCAGGGGCGGGGAAGTCGCCCCTGAGATAGAAGACACCCCGGGATTGTTCGTGGGCTTCCGCTATGAGGCCCCGGGCGGGACTCGCCTTGAAATCCGGCGCCCTTTTCGCAGGGGGTGAGTTTTTTCCGGCCATCGCGCCTATGGTAGGCTCAAGGAGCCCCTTCAAGGCCTCGGGGTCGAAGGATCCCACGGCCACTAGGAAGATCCGCTCCGGCACAAAGGACTTCCCGTACCACTCCTTCAGGTCTCCCACGCGGGCCGCGCCTAGGCTGGCCTCGGTTCCGTCCGGATCGACCGAGTAAGGGTGGTTTTCAAAAAACGCGGCGTTCATAATTTTCCCCGCGAAGGCCCAGGGGTCCTGGTCCTTGGACTGGACCGCCAACTCGGCCTCGTGCCTGGCCTGCCTAAAGTCTTCGTCCCTGAAGCCCGGATTCGTCGCCATGTCCGCCCAGACGGGGAAAAGAGAATCGAAATACTTGTCCAGGGCGTTGAGGGTCAAGGCGCCGTACTCGAAATTGGCCGAGGCTCCTATGGAACTGGATGTTGCGTCCAGCTGCTCCACTACTTCCTCGTAGGCGTAGTGGGCGGAAGCCCTGGCCATGGTGGACAGGGCCAGCTTGGCCAAGCCCGCCTGACTTGGATCGGCGGCTCCGCCCTCTTGCACGATGAGGCTAATGTTTCGCACCCGGTTCGCATCGTTCCGCTTCACATAAACAGGAATTCCATTGGAAAGGACAAAGCTAGAAAACGTCGCTAGGTTTTCCTTGACGAAGGAGGAGGCTGCGCCTTTCCCAGCTTCCTGGGCGAAGATTCCGGGAATGGCAAGGACCGCGAACAGCAAGGCTGCCCACAAGGTCGCGCCTTTTATGTTCCTCCTCATTTTCCGCCTCCCTGGCGCTGCCACCAGAACGCCGTGTCCGAGGTCGCCTTGGCGTAGCCGAGTTCTTCGATCTTGCCCGCCATCTTGAAATCCGTTCCCGCCGTACTGGTTCTTAGGCGGACCATGGAAGCCTGGGCCGGACTCGAGTCCGGTCTTGCGCCAAGGATATAGCGGCGCAGAAGCGATACAATGGAATCCCAGCCCACGGCGGCGCAGTTCTCCTCGTAGCCGAAGAAATAATCCGCCGTGGCGGTGGACCACCAGAAGGTGAGGGTGTCGGTGATGAAACTGTCCACTGATTCGAGGGCGTAGATGTTCTGGTCTATAAGCTTGGTCTTGGCCTTTTCCAGCTCCCGGGCGCTGAAATACTCCACTGGATCCACCGCCATGAGGGTGAACTCTTCCATGACGGCGAGGCGCAGCGATTCCACCCGATCCAGCACCGAGCCTTCGCTCTGGGGATTTTGGACCACTAAATAGGTGTTGAATATGAAATTGGCTCCGTCCCGGGCCGTGGGATAGCTAAAATCGATGTATTCGGGATCGAAGAGTCCAGGCACCTTGACCATGAGGGACTTCTTGAACCGCCCCACCGGAGAGGACATGAGAAAAAGAAGCACGTCCGCCGCGTAGGTATCCTCCGGCTTCTCAAGGACATCCGGGCCGCGCCACCTGAACTGGGCTTGGGCGAGGCCTCGGTAAAAGGAATCCTCGATGGAAATCACGCGCACGCCCTCGGGAAGAGGTCCTTGGGCTGGTTTGCCGAGTTCGGGCGCCGAACCTCCCGACCAATCGCCGAAGTACTTTTCCGCCAGGGCGAAAACCTCCCCGGGGTCGCAGTCGCCGCCTACAAGGAGAGCCATGTTGGACGGGATGTAGAATTTATTTTGCATATCGCGCAACGCTTCAACGTTGGCCGATTCTATATTGCCCTCCGGCCCGTCGATATTCTTCCTCCATGGGGCGGCGGGGAACATCCTGGAAGAGAGCGCGTTGGCCGCTATTTGCGCCGGATCGGCGTGATAGCCCTTGATTTCGTTGAGCACCACTGATTTCTCGTTTTCCAGGGTCTGGGGATCGAAAATCGGGCTTCGGACAGCCGAGGCCCAGAATTCTATGCCCTTTTCAAGGGTTTCCGACGGGATCGTTATATGGTAGTTGATGTATTCGGTGCCCGTGGCGCCGTTCCAGGTCGTCGTGCCCATGGAGTTGAGCGCCGCATTGAAGGCCTGCTTAGTGGGGTACTTCCTGTTGCCCGCGAACAGCATGTGTTCGTAGAGGTGGAAGAGTCCCGCGGTTTCCGGCGTATGGGCTATCGCGCCACCCCGGAAGGCGACGCAGATTGTCGCCAAGGGCACCGAGGAGTTTCGCATCGCAAAAATTTCAAGCCCGTTGGGCAGCTTTCGGTGGGATATTCCCCCTAGTTGAGCTTGGGCGCCCAGGCTCCTCCCTAGGACTAGGAAGAGGAGGAGGACGAAGGCGGCGATGCGCAATACGCAAGGATGGACGAAGTCGCGCCTAGTGTTTTTTTCCATTTTAGCCCCCTTTAAAATACGCTGCCTGCGTGGGCGTAGAGCGCCCTTTCGCCGAAGGCTGAGCGAACGAGGGGGTATTTCTCAACGCCGGTGCAGTGGCAGGCACCGAGCCTTTCGATCCCCTGGCTGGCAAGCGCATCCAGGATGGCCGTCGCCTCGGCGTCCCCGCTGTCCTTGAGATGGAAGCCCCCCAGGAGGAGGCGGACGGGAAGGCCAAACCTGTCCTTAGCCTCGGCGACGGCGTTGGTGATACCCCTGTGGTTGCATCCGCTCACGATGGCCAAGGCTCCGTCCTCGATCTTGCAGAGGAACTGCTCCTCCTCCATGGAGTCTTCAACGAAGGCTCCGTTTTTCTCCACGAAAAGTCCCGAAAAGTGCGTGTCCCTCTCGTCCCGGATGGGAATCCCACCCACAATGAACAATCCGGGGGCTATTTCCTTTTCCCGCGGCACTTCCACAAACCGCGATTCCTGGCCCGGAGGAAGGACCGCCCCGATTATCCTTTCCCCTTTGCCCCGCTTGGGAACGAAGAACCCAGGGCCGACATAGATTGGGGCCGCGCGGTTAACCTCGCAGAAGGCCGAGAGCCCGCCGGAGTGGTCGTAGTGGCCGTGGCTGCAGACCAGGGCGGTGACGGCACCGATGTCGACTCCCAAGCGCGACGCGTTGTGGAGAAAGAGATCGCTTTGGCCTGTGTCGAAAAGAATCCTTTCTTTTCCATCTTCCACCAGAAAGCATAGCCCGTGCTCGGCCTTCATCTCCGTGGCGTACGCGAGGTTTTCAACGATTACGGTTGTCTTCATCCGCGATGCTCCTTCAGCAGGCTACGGAAGCATGGTTCTGAGTATCGCCGCCAATTCCTTGGCCATATAGACCACGGGCACGGGATACGGCGTGCCGTGGGCTTCCCGCAGCGCCTCCTTGGCTATGGCCTCGATATCATCAGCCTTAAGGAAATCCGCTTTACAGGGGATTCCCAAGCCGGCTAATAGGGTTTTTACTGCCTCCACAAAGGCCTTTGCGCAATCCTTGTCCTTTCCCTGCCCTAAGTCGCCGCAAATGGCGGTGGCCCTTGCCAGGCTTGCCAGGCGCTGCGGGCAGGCCTCGGCGTAGAGGTCTAGGAAATATGGCAGGACGATGGCGTTGGCTAGTCCATGGGGGATATGGTATTTCTCCCCGAATCTTTGAGCGATGGCATGGACGTAGCCCAGGAAGCCTCGGGTGAAGGCCCTGCCCGCGAGGTTCGAGGCTCGCAAGAGGGCTTCCCTTCCCCGAGCATCGGCCGGGTTGGCGTAAACCTTTGGAAGATAGGCCAAGATGAGACGCACCGCCTCTACTGCCTGGGAATCCACGTCCGAATAATGAAGGGTATTGGTGTAGGCTTCGATGGCGTGAGCCAACGCATTAACTCCCGTCGAGGCGGTGAGGTCAGAGGGCAGTCCTAGGGTGAGTGAGGGATCGAGGATAGCGCTGTCGGGGGGAATCCTTGGGTTCAGGACGGTAACCTTCCTATGCCGTTTGGTATCGGTTATCACTGCGGCGGCTGTGGCTTCGGAGCCTGTCCCCGCGGTGGTGGGTATGCAGATGAAGGGCAATCCTCCGTTGGATAATCGCATGATCCCGGCGAACTTTTCCATCGGTTTGTCGTGGGTGGCGCCCATCCTGATCAGCTTGCCCGCATCCATCACCGATCCGCCGCCCAAGGCTATCACCGCGTCGCAGCGCTGGGCGCGCAAAGCCTCAAGACCGGCGCGGCATACTTCGAAGGAAGGATCGGCCTTTATGTCTTTATGGACAGCGTATTGGACCCCCGCATCCTTAAGGATTTTTTCCACGGATTTTAAAATGTCGGTTCCGGCCACCCCCGTGTCCGTGACGATCAAGGGGCGCTTCGCTTTCAGCGTATCCAACTCGGAGGGCAGGAGTTTGACGCTGCCAGGGCCAGTGAGGAGAATCGGCGTCTTTTGCGGGACAGCGGTGAGAACTCGAGCCGCGAAATTGAACCAAACTTTCGCGAGGGTATGTCCTATCATGGCAAGATGATATACGTCCCTCCCAGAGGACGCAAGCGATGGTTTTGGTTTGCGCCATGGCCTCCGTCAGACCTTGGTGTGGACCCATTTCCCTCTTCGGAAGCGTATCACGATCATTGCGAACCGGAAAACCTGGTCGAAAAACAGAGCGCTCCATGCTCCCACCAGGCCATAGTCCAAGATGTGCACGAATACGTAGGAAAGGGTGGGCCGTATTCCCAAGAGCCCGATGGTAAGGGACAGGGCGGGGTAGAAGCTGTCTCCCGCCCCCCTGAGGGCACCTGTATAGATTTGAAAGGAGGACTGGAAGGGCTGGACCAAGGCTGCGAGGATGAGGGCTCCAATGCCGAGGGCGATGATGTCCGCCTCGGGGGTGAAAAGACCCATGAGGGGTCCGCGGAATACGAACATTCCCACACCCATCAGGGTGGAGATCAGGGCGCCGATTTTTTGGCAGGCTGCCGAGGCCGCCTTCGCTTTCAATGGGTCGCCTCGGCCCAAAGCCTGGCCGGTAAGGCTTGTGGCTGCGATGCCGAAGGCCTGTCCACTGACAAAGGACATATTGAGAATCGTCAAGACGATCTGGTGGGCGGCGAAAACCCTCGTTCCCAGGGAGGTGATGGTGAGGACGAACATCATGAGTCCGACCCGGAGGATCAGCTGCTCCGCCGCCGAAGGGAGCCCAATCTTCACGATCCTCTTGATCATGGGGAAATTCGGCTTGAGGGTTTCCTTGTTGAGCCTGAGTTCAATGAAGCCCGAGGGCCCTGAGAGCATTTTTTTCCTCGCCTCGGATCTTCGGTCTTTGAGGTCGGACTTGGAGCCCGCGAGGAGCTTCGCTCTCCTAGCCCGCACACCGATGATGGCATACAAGGCCATGACGCTGGCCACCCCATGGCCTAAGACGGTGGCTATGGCTGCGCCCCTCACTTCCAGCCTTGGAAATCCGAAGTTTCCGTAAATGAGGAGATAGTTGAAAAATATGTTGACCACGTTGGCGGTAATGTTGTACCGCATGGCGATCTTCGTCTCTCCCACGCCGCGGAGGAGGGCGGAGACGGTTATAGGCACCGCCATGGTGACAAGGCCGAGCATGAGGATGGAAAAGTACTGGGTGGCTGGGCCTAGGGTGTCCGCGCCGGCGCCCATGAACTTGACCATGGAGCCCGCGAAAATCATTCCCGGCACTGTAAGGACGAAGGCCATGAGAAGGGCCATCAAAAAGGACTGAACAGTGACTATATCCGCTTCCTTCTGATTGCCTTGGCCGCGGAACCGCGCCACCAAGGCGGTGGAGCCCACGTTCAAGGCTATGAAGGTGGCGAGCATGATGAACCGGGGCTGGTGGGTTAGCCCCACCGCGGATATGGCGTAGGCGCCGAGTTTTCCCACCATGATAATGTCCACCATCTGGGTGAGGGAAGTGAGGATGAGTTCCACCACCACCGGGGCGGCGATGGTCAATACCTGG
>VKGY01000010.1 GCA_008080685.1 Spirochaetota bacterium | reverse complement strand
GAAAAACGGCGCCAGGCTTCCTTGGGAAACCATTAGTCCACGCCGCAAGTTCGCATCCGCCATGCCGCCTAGTATGACGCCTATCACCAAGGGGGGTATCGGATAGCCCATGTTGGTCAAATAGTAGGTAAGGATCCCCATGGGGATCATGAGGTAGAGGTTGAATACTTTAAGGCCCAATGCGTAGGAACCCACAAGGCAAAGCACGGCCACCACGGGCATGAAGAGCGCGGGGGGCACGCGTAAAAGCTTGACCACCTGCTTGGCCAACAAAATGCCAACTACCCACATTGCGAAGGATGCCAAAAGCAGGATCGCCGATACGCTCAAGGTGAAGCCTGGCCTTTCAATTTCCAGCATCGGTCCCGGGGCTACTCCATGGAGCAGCAAGGCTCCCAGCAGCATCGCAGCCGGGGGGCTGCCCGGTATACCCATGGACAACAGGGGTATCATGGCGCCGCCAATGCAGGCGTTGTTCGCCGTCTCCGCGGCGATAATCCCCTCCTCACAGCCATGTCCGAAGCGCTCTGGATTTTTCGAGGTCCGTTTCGCCGTGCCGTAGGATACCCAGGCGGCGATGTCTTCTCCTATTCCGGGAACAGCGCCGATGCCTACGCCAATCAATGCGCTCCGAATGATATGCTTGACATTTCGACCTATATCGCCGAAGGAGGGAAGGACTCTCTCAAGCTTCGTAGGCTCGGCGGTGACCTGCTTATCCTTGAGCACTTGGATGATTTGCGGGATGCCAAAGGCGCCGATGAGAACCGGCACCACCTCAACTCCGCTTTCAAGGTTGGTTATGCCGAAGGTGTAGCGCGGGTAGACCTGCAGGGGGTCGCGCCCGACCATTGCAAGGAATAGCCCAAGGAATCCGGTGATCCAGCCTTTCTGCACCGTATCGGGGCAGGAAATGGAACCGGAAATCAAGATGCCGAAAAAGGCGAGGAAGAAAAACTCGAAGGAGGTGAACTGCAAGGCCAGCGCAGCAATGATGGGAGTGAATACGACGACGAAGAGCATCCCCACGAAGGTTCCTATGGCCGATGAGGTTGTGGTAAGCCCCAAGGCCTTGCCCGCCTTCCCCTGCAAAGCCATAGGATAGCCTTCCAGAGCAGTGGCAGCTGCGGCGGCGGTTCCGGGAATGTTGATCATTATAGAACCGTAGGAACCTCCATAGATCGCGCCGACATAAATTCCCATCAGGGCTATCATCGCCGATTCAAGAGAAAGGCTATAGGTGAGCGTAGTCAGAAGCGCCACGCCCAAGGTGGCGGTCAATCCTGGCAATGCTCCAAATATTATCCCCAACAGCACAGTGCCAAAAAGGATCAGCATCTGGGCAGGATTAGTCACGATGGAAACAAGTGAGGCAAAGAAAATACTGAATTGCTGACCGATATCCATGGGGTGCCTCCTTATTGCCTAACCGTGTAATAGACGAAGGACATTACGTTCACCACCGCCCCTTCGACAGGAAGCGGGACACGGAGCATGAATCGGAATATGGGAACGACGAAAACAGGAGTCATCCAGGTCATCCACATGGCTTGTGCGAATTTCTTTTTCGTGACGGTTTCAGGGTATTTTTCCCCCATTCGGAGCAGGGCGAGAATTATCGAAACGATCATCGCAAAGGCGATGAGATCAAGGGAATAGGCGAATAATCCGTTCAGCAGCTTGTCCAGGCCAAACAAGGCTAATAATAAAAAAAAACCCATTTCCGCCGAATAAAGCTTAGTCATGGAACGAAATACCCTCGGGTCGTCGAAATAGAAAACAGGGATCGTGAAAGCCAGGTATAGGACAATCGTAAGAAAAAAATCTATCCGAGTAATGTTGATGTAGACCATGGCGAGCAACGGCACAAGAACCGCAGCATACCGCATGTTCGCGTCGGACCAGAATATCTTTTTTTCTCTCCTGGTGAACAAGGCCTTGAAAGCTGCCAGTCCTCCCTCCTTTTTCGCATGGAGGAATATGAATACCGAAAGGAGTATCATCGCTCCCCCGATGATCAATGGCATCAAGGCAGGCGAGACATACCAGACGCTATCGACGCCGGCATACGAATCCTTGAGCGGCATGGTGAAGGCTTCGGCGACCATATAGATCCCGAGGAGGAAGAAGATGCTGCTAGTTGCGATGTCGGCTCCGCGGAGCTTTGTTTTCTCCATCATATGCCTCTCCTGGAGATAGGAGCCGCGCGCAATGCGCGGCTCCCGAAAATTTGTTGTCGATAATTAACGAGACGAGTGAAGGCTTGTCAGCGGGGAATGCCTAAGGTTGCCGGATCTATTTTTGCGGCCCCTAGATCCCACAAGGTCCAGGAAAATACAGATTCGAGCTTGTCAAAGATGTCGTTAGCTTCCTTGCCCACATATCCCTTGAGGGTAAAGTACCTATCAGCGCCGAATTTCTTGACGGGTTCGGCGTTCATGGCTTTTTTGAAGGCCGCTTGAAGCTGTTCCTTTACCGCTTCGGGGGCGTCCTTGCGGATGGCGAAACCGATCTGCTGTTCCAAGGGAAGGTACTGGGCTAATCCGGGATAGGAGGTGAAAGCGCTGGGGATCATGGTTCCTTTGAAATCGAAATCCGTCGGGATAAGCATAGCCAAGGGTCTCAGTCTTCCAGCCTTGATCAATTCCGCTTGCTCTTGCACGGAGGTGATCACCAAGGAAACCTCCCCTGTCATCGCGGCGTTCTGAGAAGCGGCGGAACTATCATAAGGGATGAAATTGAACTTGGTGCCGGAACCCTTTTCAAAGGCTAGGAGGTTGAGATGATGGATGGAGCCTGCAGCGGAAGCGCCGGCACGCACGCTCCTGGGGTTTTTCTTAACCGCTTCGACTAGATCCGTGACTGTTTTGAAGGGCGCCGAGGGGGTGACGGAGATGAGGTCGGGGGATCCTCCAATGATAAAGAAGTCCCACACATTCATCTTCTTGTTGAATCCGCCCTGGACCGCCGCGGTGACGCAGGACTCCGAAAGGCCAACGAGGGTATAGCCGTCTGCAGGGCGAGAATACCCTTCGAACAAGCCAACCGATCCGCCAACCCCGCCAGTTACGTTGTTGACGTTGATATTGACCTTGAGTTCCTTCGCCATCTCAGCCATGACCAAGCGATTTGCCAGATCCGTTCCACCTCCAGCTCCCCAAACCAAGACATTGGTAATATCTCGGAAGGGGTACTTCATCTGTGCCGAAACCGCACCGAGGGCGACCGTGAGGATAACCAGAAGCGTTACTATCCTTTTCATGCATTCCTCCTTAAAAGGATTATGGGTTTATCTTAACACTTCCTATCCAGATGTCAATGAATATTTTATTTTGCATGCATAATTTTATTTAGTTCTTCGAAAATTGTTGAAAAGGATGATTGACGGGTTAACTTAGGCTCGAAATAAGTAAATGCCAATTCAAATTTTTTAATTCAAAAATTAACTGCTTAAAGGAATGCAACGTAAAAAGTCACCTTTTACTTGAACTGATTAAGAGCAATTATTGCAAAACCTTTAGAAGATCAAAAAAAAGGCTTCCGAATGGAAGCCTTTAACAATTTTAGCAGGGACAGGACTCGAACCTGTGACCTCCGGGTTATGAGCCCGACGAGCTGCCAACTGCTCTACCCTGCGTCGCTATGCAAGCAACTTACAGTAAATGGTAGAAAATGTCAAGGGACGGAAATGCAATAATTAGATCATCGAAGATTGTTGCGGAAGGATTCGAGCATAGCCAGGCACATAATCTCGATGTGCCGCTAAGGGGGTGGGATATCGCCGTTCCCAAATAGCCAATGCCCATTCGGGAATAGGATCTCTTGAAGCAAAAGGCCTGTCACTCCACAGGTTCACCAACTCCTGGTCAATCTTGTCCTTCGGAATGCCAGCCGCTTCCCCATGACAGGGCTTACGGCGAGCCGTTCTCTCCCCTTTGACTCGGTGCGGCTTCAGATAATTGTGCCAGGCGAGGTAGCAGGAGGAACGCAGCAAGCCTGCACCAACATTTCGAGTGAAACAGGTCGATTCGCGGTGGAAGGCAGCCACATCCTTGCGCAACTCCCGATCGAAATAGTTCACAGCAAATAGAGGATTAGCGAGGGTCCGAGGCAGTGTGGACGGGTAACGGACATGGCGGAAGGACCCTGAGGCGGCCTGCTGGGCAAGGGAGGGAATGGACGAAAGGGCGCGAGGGTAGGCGGGGTGTTCGTCAGTTGTCAGGCGGAGCGAAGGGAGATGCGTGCGGTTCCAATGGCGGAGTATCTCGCGGGAAAGGAGTGCGAATGCGTCCACCAAGGCGTGGGAGGATGGGCGAAAGCGTGTTTCAAGGGAGGCGCGCCGGTATCGCTGGGCTTCGGTCATGCGGCCTTTACGACGCAATGTTGCATGGGTAATGGCGTAGAGGTATTGGGAGTCAGCGCCGACCAGGAGGTCAAGATGGGAGGGGAAGTATTGGGAGCGGTTGAAGGATTCAAATCCATCGGCTACGAGGTTTTCTGAGAGCGACAGGGGAGCGGTATGCTGCGGAAAATCTGAGGGAGGTCGAGGGATCGCTTGGCGAAGTAATCGAGGCGGAAGGTGGAGGATGAAAAGGTTCTGTGGCAAGCGGCGCAACGAAACCGAGGGATCCGGCCTAAACGGTCGGTAACAAAGGAACCGAAATGGCGGTAGAAAGGAAACGAGGATTCGATGCTTCGGTCATGGCGATGGTGGATGCAAGATGGATTGGGGCAGAAAGGGGGAATAAAGGAGACCTTCATATGGAGAATACGCGTTAACTCTCCAGTGACGCTTCAGAGACCATCTGGGAAATTCACCTTTCCCCTCACAATCGCTTGGTGCTTTCCGCCTGCGTTTGAGCAACATTCTTTACAGCTTAAATAGACGTCGCAGGTTGGTAGTCTTGACAACCCGAACATGAAGATACAACAAAAAACCCGAAATAGGCCCCAAGGCGATGGCAGTGATGGTTGACCAGCCAAGCCGGATGCCGCCGAAAAGGAAAAGATCAATGAATATTTCCAGGCCTATACACTCAAGGGCAATCGCTGCGAAAACACAGGCAAAGACATTGAGCCCTTTTCGCTTGAGGAGACCGATAGCCAAGGCAAGCGCGGCCGCATTCAACTCCGTGAAGATGGCGATGGGCAACGCCAATCGCCACGCCCAGGAAAAATTCCTCGTTATAAGCCCAAGAGCGACCAGATACGCAGGAACAGCGATCGCGATTAGGCAAAAACCCAGCTTTTTCCGATGGGGCAGCGCAAGGAGGGCTGTCGCACAGATCCAAATGAAAAGAAAAGAAGAAACCGGATACAGAGACCAGGATAGGCCGCCGCTGATCAAGAGATTGATTGAGAGTAGTATGGCGATGGCGATGACGAAGGCTACAGTCAGCACTTCCCATGCGATTTTTCTCCCTTCATCAGGAGTGATGTTAACAGATTTGGCCACATCGCCAAGAAAATTCGCTCCCCCTTCTTCGTTTTCAACGCAGGCTTTTTCGCTTTCCAAGAGGGGAGGAAACGACTTGGGGTTGTTGGCGGGATTTTTGATGCCGCAGAGCGGGCACGCGCGGGCATTTCCTATTTCGACACCGCATCTCACTCCTCGTCATCGCGGCAGCACACGCTCGCCGTGAGGCCCAAGTCCTTTAGTTTTCTAAAAAACAAGGTCTCCAAGTCACGGGAAACCGCCAAGCTTCCGAAGGAGACCACGAGAGCGTCTTTCCAGGACACCACCGACGCATTGACCAGGGTGGTGGTGCTGGGCGCGGGAACGAAGGCGAAGCTCTCCACTTCTTTTCCTATTGGTGCAGGAAGCTTCACAGCGCCAAGATTGGAAATAAAACCTGAAAGCATGGTCTCGCCCAGTTTTGCGAAGAGGATCCTGGCGAAAAAATCCTTGGCGAAAAGAGGGACAGCCCTAACCGCCCAGTTTCTTGTCCCGCCCGCATTCCTGGAAATTTGCCGCGCGATGGATTTCAGATCGTATTCCAGTCGCATATGGTAATGCGTCCGCTTAACCAACTCGGCAAAATCCCTTCGGCCAAGATGGAGGTTTTCCTGAATGAGGATGAAGAGGGAAAAATTCTTCTTTGTATTTGTGGCGAAGAACTGCCTGAGGTTAACGGGAATCTCAAGGCTTATGAAATGATCCTTGGGTTTCCGTGGCAGGTTGAACCAGAGGTCTTGGAGGGCGTCGAGGTAGATGGCGCCTAAAAATTCGGTGATGGTGATTCCCCGACGCTTGGCTTCGGCTAAAACCGAGGAAAGGCCTAGGGTGCCGGTGATTATCCTGTACCTTCCCGGAGCGAGCATGGGCCCCTTCATATGCCAAGCCCTGGGATTCGGCTCAGGCAAAGGCAAGGTTCCGGGGAAGAACTTCTGGTACCCATCCTCGAACTCTTCCGGATCTACCTGACTGTCCGGGTCTACGATGTCAGACCACTCGCCCTGGCCCAATTCCACTCCCGGCTCCACGCCCATCAATGCAAAATATCTCACAAGGAGGCTTTTCATGAAGGAAATACCGCCCGAGCCGTCCGTGAGGGCATGGGAAAACTCTCCGACGAGTCTCCGACCGGTGAGCCGTACCCGGAACATCCTTGTGCCCGGGCGGTTGATATTCCATTCCTGGCAGGGTTGGTCCTCATCGGAGTAGAGAGGAGGACTGGATGCGCACTGATCCAGGTAATACCAGAAGAACCCGCGGCGGAGGCTCACATTGAAATAGGGGAAACGGGCGGCGGTCTGGGCTAATGCTCGGGACAAGACTTCTTTGTCCGGCTCTGCCTTGAGGGTCAGCTCGAATCGGAACAAGCCAGTATTGCGGTTGTCCGTGACCGCTGGCATGATGATCCCCGCATTGTCCAGGCTATACCAGGCTCCCGATTCATCGACGTATTTCGTGCTGGCGAACCGGCGGTTTTGTTCGCTGATGCCCTGCACAGCCTTTTCATCATACATACAGAGGAATTATAGGAAGGGAATAAAGGGAAATGCAAGGACGAAAAGAACCAGGACCAGTATCGCGGGCAGAAAGTCCGCCGTTTTGAATTTGCGGATGTCCAATAGATTGAGGCCTATCATGATGATCAAGGCGCCCCCGATGGCGGTGAGTTCTGAAAGCATGATGTCGCTCACAAAGGGTTTCATCCAAACCGATCCGAGGGTTAGGATTCCCTGGTAGACAAGGACGGAAATGGCAGAAAAAGCAGCGCCTATCCCCAAGGTGCTGGTGAAAATGATGGACATGAAACCATCGAGGACGCTCTTTGTTAGGATAAGCGAATAGTCGCCTTCGGTACCCGCTTTGAAGGAACCTACGATGGCCATTGCGCCGGCGCAATAGAGGACCGAGGCGTTGAGAAAGCCATAGGCAAAGCTGGAGTCTTCTGATTTGCCGGCGAAGCGTCGCTTGAGTCCATCGCCGAGCCTGAGGATGCCCCCCTCAATATCCAAGGCTGTGCCGGCTAGCCCTCCAAGGATGAGCGCGAGGGTGAAGGCCAGGATATGGGAGGTTTTCAACGACATGGTGATGCCGATCACCAGGGATGCGAGGCCTGCGCCCGTATAGATGACCTTTTGGTATTTGTCCTTGATGCCTTTGCGGAGCAAAAGGCCTACGAAGGAGCCGATGAGGATTGCCAGGGCGTTGACGATGGTTGCGATCATCGCAAAAGTATAGCATAATCGGTTGGACTAAGGGGAGAGTATGCGGAAATTTGCCCAGGTGGCTGCTAAAATATCGACGCGTTTTTTTTATACTTGTCTTGCCGCGGCGGCTCTGTCCGTGCTTGTGGTTTCCTGCGCCAGCCTCCCTCCTCCGATCCCGGAAGGCGCTACGGCGGCGGAAATAATCCAAAGAGCTCAGGATCGTTCTGACCTCTACGATTGGAAGGGCGCCCAGTACTATTACATGGCCATTCTTGAGAGATTCCCGGCGGACAGGGAACTGACCGTGACCGCAAAGTACGAACTGGCCTTTATAGAATACAAGCAGGGCCACTACGCGGAGGCGACTAAGGGATTTGAGGAAATCTTGAGGATGTACGAGGCCCCGGATGGGTCGGCTCTCTCGGCGCGGTGGAAAATCCTCTCAGTAAAAATACTTGAAAAAATCAAGGCCAAGGGACGCTGATCCTCCTAGGCTTCTTGGACTTCCTAGGCTTCCTCACCCAGCTCGGTGACTACCTCCAGCCATTCCTCGTTGAGCCCTGCGGCTTCTTCTTCAACCTCGGCCAAGGAGGCTAGTATTTTTTTCACCTTCGCGCCGTCGGAATAATTCGCAGGGAGGGCCATTAGATCTTCCAAAGCCTTTCCGCGCCTTCTCTTCCTCCCAACTCAAGGACTTGGGTGCATCCTCGGCCTTTGCATCGGCCTTTGTCCATTGCTCGACCCCAAGGCCTTCCCCATACGATTCGTCCAAGGATTTTTTCTTTTCCAAATAGTATAGGTAATTGCCATAATAGAGGCGCGGGGTGGAACCCGCCTCAAGTTCAAGCACCAGGTCAGCCAACTCTTCGATGAAGCCCCGGTCGTGGGAAACAAAGAGAACCGTGCCTTCGAAGGCTCTCAATGCGTCCAGAAGGACATCCTTGGAGGTGAGGTCCAGGTGATTGGTGGGCTCATCCAGGACCAGAAGGTTGGCGGGATGCAAGAGCATTTTCAGGAGGGCCAAACGGGACCGCTCCCCGCCGGACAGAATAGAGATGGGCTTTTCCACATCATCGCCCCGAAAGAGAAAGGCTCCAAGCATGTTCCTGATCTTAGGCACAAGGTCATTGGGGCAGACCGATTCCGCCTCCTCCTCCACCGTGCGCTGGGAAGACATTTTTTCTGCCGAATCTTGGGCGAAATACCCGACCTCGACTCCGGAACCTAAGGCCATGGTCCCTTCATAGGAACTGTCAACTCCGGCGATGATGCGCATGAGGGTTGACTTTCCCGCACCATTGGGACCCACGAAGGCAATTTTTTTCCCCCTCTCTATCTCCAAGTCGAGATTGTCGATAACCCTAAGGCTTCCATATGACTTGCCGAGATTCTCGATTTTAACCGTGATCTTCCCTGAGCGAGGAGCGGGAGGAAACTTAAAGTGGATCTTCTTCATCCCCTCGGGAATCTCAATAGGAACGATCTTTTTCAGCATCTTGATGCGGCTCTGCACCTGGGCAGCCTTGGATTCCTTATACCTGAAGCGGCGGACAAACTCTTCGATCTTCTGGATTTCTTCCTGTTGCCGTTCCCATGCTTCGAAAATCGCTTCCAACTCCTTGGACCTTCGATATTCATAGGCGCTGTAGCTTCCCGGATACCGGGACAGTTTTCCGGAAAAAAGTTCGTAGACTTCCTTGATTGTCACGTCCAAAAAGTATCGGTCGTGGGAAACCAGCAAGACGCCTCCCTGATACTCGGCTAAAAACCCCTCAAGCCAGGTTCGGGCTTCCAAATCCAGATAGTTGGTAGGTTCATCCAAGAGCATGATATCCGGATCTTCCAGGAGGATTTTCGCCAAGGCGAGCCGCATCTGCCATCCGCCCGAGAGCTCTCCTGTTTTTCGATCCAGATCCCCGGATGAAAAGCCCAGGCCGGTCAGGACTTCCATAATTCGTTCCCTGCGACGGAAGTAGCCAGAGGCTTCGACGGCCTTGCCGATTTCATCGAATTCATCCACAAGCCGCGCGGTCTGCCGTTCTTCCAGACTCTTGTCCTGGAGATCCCTGCCAACTTCTTCCTGACGGACGAGCAAGGCCTCGACATGGGCGAAGGCACCCTCCGCCTCCTGGAGGATCGTTCCCTGCCCTAGGACAACATTGGTTTGTGGAAGATAACGTATCCGGGCGCCTCTGGTTATGGCAATGTCTCCCAGATCGGGCTTGAGCATTCCAGCGGCTATCTTCATAAGGGTTGTCTTGCCCGCCCCGTTGGGTCCCGTCAATGCAGCCCTGGAACCTTCCTGGAGGGTGAGAGTCGCCTGCTTTATGAGATCCCTGGCTCCAAAAGCCAGGTGGATATTGCTGAGTTGTACAAAAGCCATCGGTCTACCTGCGCGAAAAGATGATAGTTCCCAGCCGGGATTCTAATTTTTCAGCCAGGGAACCTGTCCCGGAAGCGGAAATCCTTGCCATTGCGAATCCCTCGCTTCCTATCCTGTAGGCATAGTCTGACCGCCGCCCGCTCGCCTCGGAATACAAGGAGAAGGCACCTGTCCACCGCGCCGCCAAGGCCGGTGAGAGTATGAGTCCGAAAACCACCCTTCCCCTCTGCTCTTCCTCCTTGGCGTCGTCGGGAGGGAAGCCTGCAGGAAGCACCGAAGTATCCAGCCACTCATAGAGACCACTCGGCCACATTGAAAAGGCGCTGCCTTCCAAGGTTTGGCAACGGAAAACAGCCGCGGAATCTAGGAATTCCGGATTTTGGGCCTGGATGGTGGAAAAGAAATTCCGCAGCGCCCCTGTCCTTCTCGCCTCTTCCTGGCGAATAAGGTCCCTGATGTCTTCTTTGAAGACGACAAAGCGCGCGGAAGTATCCGAGGCTTTGAATCCCGCGTCCTCGGGAAGCCCTCCTGCAGGGACCTCTCCCCAGGCGGCGATAAGACTTGTGGCATCTTCAAGACGAATCCTCAAGGGCGTGCCTTCAAAGCGGAGCCACTGCCCATCTTGGCTAATACCCGCATAGGAAAAAACCTTCGAGATTCCCGGAGTTTCAACCCTTACCTGCCGTTCCTTGGCGTCGCCGAAAAGACCAAAACCCAAGGCGAAATAATCCAGGTCTATTCGATCTTCGGCAACCATGTCGGAATACCAGGAAGGGCGCCATGTGGAGGAAAAAAAAGATTCTAGAAGCCCTGGATCGGTCTGAGGTTTTTCAAAAGTCGGATACTCTCCCGTCCTTTCGTCGAAAAGGCGCATGGTGTAGCTGAAGACATAGCCCAGGCTACCGTCCATGGCGAGCACGAAGTACCAGTTTCCGGGCAGGCGTTCGTTGCCCGTGTACAGGGCCTCGCCTTCCACAACCGCCAAGGCCTTTACCATTTCCTTGTCCCGAAGCCGGTACACTCTCTCCGCCTTATTGGAAGGCTGGGCCCGCACAGGAAGCCCGTCCCGGCCAGCGATGAGGTAAATCGAGGCCAGGGGCTTGATTTCCTCGGCGTGTCGAAGGGCTGCCCTCTTGGAAGGATAGAACTCGACCTGCCATAGGGGAACTTCCACCCTGGCCTTCGGATCTTCTTCTAGTCCAATCACATAATTCTTAGTGATATTGGATTTTAAGTATACAGGCACGAGGGTTCCAGCTTTAGCGCCGGTTCCTTTTACTGTCCAGAGGACAAGTCCCCACCCGATGCGCCTGGATGAACAGCCCGCGCCTAGAGCAGCCAGGGAAAGAATGAGGAACAACAGGGCAAGCCCCCTTTTCGGGAGGCGGAGATTCGCTTGGGGTTCCGCTGGATAAAACATGGCCGAGAAAGCATACCTCGTCTTAAGCCCATTGGTAAAGGCGCGATAAAGAATCACGATAAAGACTCGGGCGGCGTCCATGTAATGATGGGATTTTATGTGGTATACTGTCCGGATGATTGCCGACGTCGCCAATCCCCTTGCAACCATAGAGATAGGATCCACGGGGATCCGCATACTTATCGCCGCCATAGGCAAGGACGGCTCGATAAAAGTGCTGGACCGTGCAGGAAAACCCTCGAGAATAGGCCGGGATGTATTTACTCAGGGGAGTATCAGCCGCGATGCGATCCGGGAAAGCATCGCTGTCTTGGCCACTTTCCGGGAACTTCTCGCCACCTACGGAATAAACCCTGAAGATACGAAGGTCATCGGCACCAGCGCCCTGAGGGAAGCAGCCAACAAAGAGACCTTCGTGGATCGAATCACCCTCCAAACCGGATTCAAGACCAGGGTAGTTGAAGACATTGAAGAAAATCACCTCATGTACCTTGCGGTGCAGCAAGCCCTGATGGACGAGCGGAAGCTGCTTGGCAAAACCAACTCAATGATCCTGGAAGTGGGTGGCGGGACGACGGAGATCATGCTCCTGCGCCGAGGGAGAATGGTCTCGAGCCATAGCCTGCACATAGGCACCTTGCGCCTGGAAGAACAAATGAAGGAAGCGGGCGCCTCCAAGGATTACCTGGAAGAGTATCTTGCAAGCAACATACGCATGGCCTGCGATCTCATGGCGGACGACATGCCCCTGGAATCGGTGAAGACCTTCATCGTGATAGGCGCAGACGCCAGATTTGCCGCCTATTGCATGTCCGGAAAGAATTTCGGCGCCTACTCGATCTTGGAGCGCAACCAGTTCATGGGCTTCGCCGAATCCATATCCAGGCTTTCGGTGGAGGAATGCATTGCCACCTATCGCCTACCGTGGTCGGAAGCACAGGGAATAGCCTCGGGCTTGGCCATCGAATCCCTCTTCCTGGGAAGAACGGGAGCGGAGATCGTTGTGATCCCCAATGTCTCGATTCGAGAAGGCCTCCTCCTGGCGGAAGCCAGGGGCATGGATCCCAAGGTGGAAAATGAACTTACCCGCCAGGTTGTCGCCTCCGCGAAATCCCTTGGCAAACGCTACCGCTATGACGACGACCACGCCCGCAATGTCTGCGCCTTGAGCCTCGCCATTTTCGACGAACTCGCCAAGGAGCACGGAATGGGTTCCAGGGAAAGGCTCCTCCTTGAGACCGCCGCCATCCTCCATGATATCGGAACCTATGTCCGCGCCTCAGGGCACCATCGGCACGGAGAGTACATAGTCGCCAATTCCGAGATCTTCGGGCTCAACAGAAGCGACATCAACGTGATATCCAACGTTGTGCGCTACCATAGAAAAAACCCACCCGCCCCCACACATGTCAATTTCATATCCTTGCCAAGGGAGGACAGAATCACTGTCCTCAAGCTTTCGGCCATACTCCGCGTCGCCGACGCCCTCGACAGGAACCATTCGGCGCGGATAGCCGACGCCTCGTTCGAGCGGTCCGGCGATCGGTTTATTATCAGGCCGGCCAAGAATTTGGACTTTTCGCTAGAGAGGCTCAGCCTCGCCGACAAGGGCGATATGTTCGAGGACGTATTCGGCCTCCTGCCCACCATTTTATAAGGGAACCCATGCAAGCACAACCAATGTTCAATCGCGAACTCTCATGGCTCGAATTCAACGACCGCGTGCTCCGAGAAGCGCTTAAACCCGAAATGCCCCTGTTAGAGCGCCTAAAATTCCTGGGAATCATCTCATCCAACTTCGATGAGTTCTTCATGGTGCGCGTGGCTGCCTTAAAGACCTCGATCCGGAAGGGCGACAGGACCATGGACCAAAGCGGCATGAGTCCTGTGAAAATTTACCAGGATCTATCCATCCGGGCTAAGAAGATTGTGGATGAACAGTATCACTGCCTCGTCCATGAGGTGCTGCCCGGGTTGGCGAAAGAAGGAATCGCCATCATCGCTCCGCAGCAATGGACTCAGGCGGAAAAACGTTACCTGGATAATTATTTTTCGGAATTTGTGTTTCCCCTTATCACACCCTTACGGATCGAGCGGGACGCATTCCCCTCCGTAGGCAATCTTCAGATCCATTGCATCTTCGAGATGGAATCGGAAACAGGCGAAACCTTATACGCCCTGGCCCAAGTTCCCAAGAACTCCGGACGCTTTGTACCCCTTCCCGCCCTGGAGGAAGCCCAGGCCGAGGGCATTCGATTCGCCCTGATCGAAGACCTCATCCTCAGTTTCGCATCCCGCCTGTTTCCGGGACACAGCATCCGCAACAGTCTGGTTTTTAAAATCACCCGCGACGCGGACTCAGGGGTGGACGAGGAAAGACAGGATGATTTTCTTGCAGCCATGGAAGAAATCCTTGCGGGAAGACAAAACTCCACTCCCGTCCGCCTAAAAGTGTCCGGCCGCGCCGCGTCCCTCCTCGCAGTCCTCCAACAAGGGCTCGAACTGGGAGAATACGACACCTACCGGGTCTCAGGTCCCATAGACCTCGCGGGATTCTACGAACTCGCTACCCTGGAAGATCAGCACCGAGGCAAAAAATCCGCCAACTCCCGATTGCGAGACAAGCCATGGGAGCCAATCCAAGCGCCGGCTATAGAGGGAGCCAGCATCTGGGATGAACTGGAGCGGGGGGACAGGCTCCTGCACCTGCCTTACGACTCCTTTTCCTTTATCCAACGGTTCCTGGACGAAGCAGCGGACGATCCCTCGGTCTTGGCGATAAAAATGACCCTCTATCGCACCTCAGGCGATTCCGCAATTGTGAAAGCCCTTATCCGTGCGGCGAGGAACAGGAAGCAGGTATCCGTCGTAGTGGAATTGAAAGCCCGGTTCGACGAAGAACGGAACATCACCTGGGCATCCACCCTTGAGCAAGCTGGAGCCATCGTCACCTACGGGGTCGCTACTCTCAAGGTCCATGCCAAACTGGCCATGGTGGTGCGCAAAGTGAAAGACGGCTCGATCCGAAAGTACCTTCATCTGTCCACGGGAAACTACAACGAGAAGACCGCCCGAACCTACTCCGACCTCTCCCTCTTCACCATGAACGAGGATCTTGCCAGGGAAGCCTCCGCCCTTTTCAACATCCTTACCGGCTATTCGACCATCCAGACCTTCACTCACATGGCCATCGCTCCCTTCGAACTGAAAAAGCGCATCCTAAGCCTGATCGAGCGGGAAATACAGAGATCCAGCCCCGAGTCTCCCGGCCTCATCGAGGCCAAATTGAACGCCTGCGCGGACAACGATGTCATCCACGCCCTCTACGCAGCTTCGAAGTCAGGGGTAAGGATACGCCTCAATATCCGCGGCGCCTGCACCTTGGTTCCCGGATTGCCGGGCATTTCGGACACCATAGAGGTGAGAAGCAACCTAGGCCGCTACCTTGAGCATGCGAGAATCTTCCATTTCAGAAACGGGGGAAACGAAGAGGTCTACCTGGCCAGCGCCGATTGGCTGCCTCGCAACCTGGAGCGAAGGGTGGAACTGATGTTTCCAATCCTAGACGAGAAGATCCAAAAAGAATGCATAAGGATTTTCGATACCTATTTTCAGGACAATTCCCACGCTTACAGGCTTCTGCCCACAGGAAGCTACGAATCCGTCCTCCCCGGCATAGGAGAAAAAATCGTCTACGCCCAGGAAGTCTTGTACAAGAAGGCAAAACGCATGGCGGAGATAGCCGAAGCCCCCCTGGAGGAGCTGACAATACGCCGCAGGTACAAGAACAAGGAGTGATTGGTTTTTTTAGACCGAATCCACTTTCCTCAGGAGAACAGGAAAGGAATCGAATTTTCTGCGCTTCTGGACCAAGGTTCCGATTCCCAGGGCGATGAGGAAGAGCGCGCCGGCGGAAGCCACCGCGGGACCTTCGGTGGGAGCGCGAAACAGAAGGACGCCCAGGCCATATCCCGCGAAAAGGGCTGCCAAGGGGAGGCCGAGGATCCAAAAGGCTCCCTTGGCCTGCTCTATAGTCTTGACCTCGATTTCCACCGCGTCGCCCGGCTTGAGGGCTAGGTTTTGGATGTTCAAGGTCTTTAGGGAGCTGCGCCCGGACTTGCAAGTCCCATTCATGCAGGATTCGCAGCCCTCGTGCATCTCTATGCCCACGACAACGATCTTATCTTCGATATTCTTGACTATTCCCAATTCTCTCATGTGGCATCTCCTTGCATGGGAAGCGGAAACGCTCAATGCGCAGAGCCTTTCCCTCCTCTCCTGTCTCCAGGAAAATTCCCTGGACTTCAAGCCCCTGGTCGGAATCGCTTTCCCAGACCCGGGTGGCGGTTATGAATTCCTTGATGCGTCCCTCAGGATCCATGCCCCCTACGGATAAGATACTGCCCGTGCGGCCCGAGGCGCTAATGGCCGCAGTGCCCTTGGGCATGATCCTCTCATCCGCGCTCAATACCTTGGTATGGCTCCCTACCACCGCCGTTACCCGCCCATCCACGTAGGCAGCCATGGTCAGCTCCTCCGCCGTGGTGGATGCGTGGAAATCGAGGAGGATTGTTTTTGTCTCCTGCCGCAGCTTTTCCACGATATAGTCCAAGGCGTGGAATGGGTTTTCTCCATGGATACGGCTGAAACCAGCCTGCCCAAGGAGGGTTAGAACCCCCACCTTCCCCGCAGGGCTTGGATAAACCCTCCAGCCCCGCCCAGGATTGTCGTAGGGAAGGTTCGCAGGCCGAAGTATCCATGGAGCCTTGGGATAAAAGTCCATGAGATCCAGCTTGTAGTAGGAACTTTCCCCCAGGGTAAGGCAATCCACACCCAGCTTGCGCAAATACACCGCATGCTGCACGCCAAGCCCAGCGCCGCCAGTGGTGGAATCCGCGTTAGCCGCTATGAAATCAGGCTTGTAGCGCTCCCTTAGCTCCGGAAGGCAGGACTTTACGGCAAAAACACCACTTTTACCTACGATCTCTCCCAGGAATAGAATCCTCGCTCCCATCACTGGTTCTCGTACTTTTGCGTCTCGTCGAATACATACTCAAGGGATATCCCGACCTCGGAGAACATCCTCTCGCTCTCCGCCCCGTCGTGGTATCGCCGTTCGCATATCACTCTTTGTATGCCGCAGTTGATTATCATCATGGCGCAGGTGCGGCAGGGTGTCATCCGGCAATACAGCGTGGCGCCTTGGATGGCCACGCCCTTTCGGGCGGCTTGGCACATGGCGTTTTGCTCCGCATGCACGGTGCGGACGCAGTGCTGGGTGACGCTGCCGTCCTCATGGATGAGCTTTTTCAGCTGATGCCCCGCCTCGTCGCAGTGGGGCAGTCCTGAAGGAGCCCCTACATAGCCTGTGGCGAGAATTTGATTGTCCTTGGCGATCACGCAGCCCGAGCGGCCCCGATCGCAGGTAGCCCGCTTGGATATGGCGCGGCATACTTCCATGAAATATTGATCCCAGGTAGGTCGCGTATAGCCTTCTTCGGACATGTCCCCTCCAGATGAGCGACATCTTCCTCCTTGAGGGGAAGGCGCGTCAAGGGCTGACTTCCAGCGCCGCAGCTTTTCTGGTATTGTGGTACTTCAGCGGAGGAACTATGAAAACGCCTAAAAAAATGATGCCCCTCGCGATGCTCTGCTTCGCTTTGGTCGGATTCGCGTCCTGCCAAGCCCAAGAGCGACCTGACGGTCTTTACGCGGTGATCGAAACAACCAAAGGGGCCATCGTCCTCTCCCTCGAATTTGAGAAAACTCCCCTTACAGTGGGCAATTTCGTGGGGTTGGCGGAAGGAAGACTCGATGCCGCCAAGGGCAAGCGCTATTTCGACGGTCTCAGTTTCCATCGCGTGGAGCCAGGCTTTGTCATCCAAGGAGGAGACCCCTTGGGCAACGGCACAGGAGGCCCTGGATATCGATTCCCCGATGAGTTCTCCCCGGAACTCAAGCACGATGGTCATGGTATTATTTCCATGGCGAATTCCGGCCCGAACACCAACGGCAGCCAATTCTTCATAACCTTAGACCAAGCCTCGTGGCTAGACGGCAAGCATTCGGTTTTTGGAAAGGTGACGGAGGGCATGGATGTGGCTAAAGCCATCCAAGCCGGGGACAAAATGACCAAGGTGACCATAGAGCGTCGTGGCCAGGCAGCCAAATCCTTTGACGCCTCCCAAAGAGCCTGGGACGAAAGGCTTTCCGCCGCCTACGCGGCCCTGCGGTCACAGGCGGAAGAGAAAAAAGCCCAGGACAGGACCTTGATCGCGGCCAAGTGGCCCGACGCCAAGGCTGACGAGTTTGGAATCTTTCAAAAAGTGATCCGCAAAGGCTTTGGCGAGGTTCCCGCAAAAGGGAACACCGTGTCGGTCATCTATAAAGGCATGCTGCTCGACGGGACGGTCTTCGATAAATCCGCCCTCGCAGGCGGCCCCTTGAAATTCAAGGTGGGCTCAGGAGAGATCATCGAAGGGTGGGATAAGGTCGTCTCAACCATGCGGAAGGGAGAAAAGAGACTCGTTGTGATACCCCCGGAGCTGGCCTATGGAAGCGCGGGCATCCAAGGGGTGATTCCCTCCGACGCCTACCTGGTATTCGAAATGGAGTTGGTGGCGATCACAAAATAAATCCTTGCGTCCCTAAAACGAGGCGGCTGGAGTTATTGGATATTTTTGAGAGATCGAATATTCAAGGTCCGCCGCCATTTCAAATGGAGATCCTAGAGATTCCACAGCGAAGAATTTCTATCTACATCTCCATATTTTAAAAATATTTACCTTAACAGCCTACCAATAATCCATCCTCCTGCGTCCGCTGCAAGTACACTTAGTACAACGTAAGACAAGGAGGAAGCGATGCGACGGTTTGGCGCAATGGTGCTGTTGGCGTGCGGAATTTTATTCGCCCCCCCCCTCCCTCCGCGCCCAGGCAACCCCAAGCTCCAAGTCCGCCGTCATCCACCTTGTCGCCGTGGTTCCGCCCATGTTGAACCTCTCCCTTGATTTCACCCAAAATTCCTCAGCCCTCGTTTCAGGATATCTCGACGAAGGGGACAATCCCACTTTGGCCAAGGGTGGGGCTTTCGGCATCCGGGAAGGAACAAACGTTGAACTGGGCAACGCCCGGCTTTTCTCGAACATCCCGGGCTCCTATTCCATCACTGTCTATTCCGCCAACGGGGGAAGCCTAAAAGAAGCATCCGGGGTTTCTGGCGCCGCAATTCCCTATACCCTCACCCTGGGAGGCAAAGAATCCCCAGCCAGGAACGGAAGCTTCAGCTTTTCTCATTCGGGAGTCTCGACCCGGGAAGGCGCAGCCCTAAAAGTTGGATTGGCCATATCTCGCATCCCCGCCTATGCGACTAGAGGCTATTATGTCGATAATCTTCTTTTCGCTGTCGCCGCTAACTAAGGATCGGTTTTCTCGCCTGCCTGCTCACCCCTATCCCCAATGCGCCTAGAATCACACTGGTTGTGAAAAACACGGAAGGATAGCCAAGGGTGGATGCCGCCAAGGCTCCAAAAATCGGCCCTAGGGCGTTTCCGATGCTCGACACTGAAGAAGAGATGCCATAGATGCCGCCCTGCTTCGATCTGTCCGCCCGCTGTGCGATGAGGGCGTTAACCGCCGGCATGGTTCCGCCCATGAAGAATCCCGCCAAAAACCGTAGCACCACAAGATGCCAGGGTTCGGTTGCGAAGCCCTGGGGAAGGTAAAAAACGAAGGATCCCACGATGCAGTAGAGAAGCGACTGGGAGAATCCGATTCTTGTGGAAATCTTTCCCGTGCAAACAGCGCCCAAGGCTCCGGCCACGGAGGCTACGCCGATGATGAGGCCCGACAAGGATCCCGCCCCTGCCAGGGTTTCGGTCATATCCAGGACAACCAGGGGAATTATGGGAGAGGCGATGGAATGGGCGAATTGGATTACCAAAATGACCAGCAAAAGGGCATGTATATTCTTGGCCTCCCTCAAGGCGGAAAAGTCGGGCATGGCATTCTTGAAGATGGAGGCCGTCTTGGGGGTTGGTATGAATTCCTCCGTGACATTGCGAGCCACAAGAATGGCTGACAAAGCAAGAAGGACGCCCGTGGCCAAGAAGTTGACCCTAGAACCCGCCAATTCCGTGACATAGCCGCCGAAAAGGGGACCAATGGAGTTGCCGATGAATACGGACATCTGCAGAAGTCCCAGCCTGTAGCCAACTTGGGTGGAGGGAACGATGGAAGCGGTAAGCACTGTCGCCGCCGCGACCGTACCTGTCACGCAGCCCTGGAGTATCTTCAAAACCAGGATCTGCCATGGCGAGGTGGCCAGGGCGAGGAGGCTGATGATGATTGCCCCCCCCACGATGGCCCGGAGGAGCATGAGTTTTCTGCCGTAATTGTCAGCGATTGCCCCCCATAGGGGAGCGAAAATGGCCAACGCCGCGCTGGAGGAGGCGTTTATCGCCCCGTTCCACCAATTGAGGGAGACCGTATCCTTCACGCCCAATTCCGACAAGTAGAGGGGAAGCATGGGATTTGACGTGGCGAATCCTGCGATGGCCACAAGTTCGGCGATCCACAGGGCGTTGAAAGATTTTTCCCAGGATTTCATCAGATAGGCCAAGTATATAGGAAAGCCTTGGATTGCGCAATTTACCCAGGCGTGTAGCGTTTCGGCGAATTTTTGGATATAGTGTCTGCACAAGGAGAGTCGGAATGAAAACCGAGATCAAGACCCTATGGAAGGGACAGATGGCCTTCGAAGCCACCCTACAAGGACACCCGGTACCCATGGACGCTGCCGTGGAAGACGGAGGCCAGGATACGGGAGTGCGGCCCAAGTCGCTACTACTCGCCGCGCTCGCCGGCTGCTCCGGCATGGACATCGTCTCCATCTTGAGGAAAATGAGGGAACCCTGCACCTGGTTCGAGACGAGGATCGAAGCGGAGAGCGCTCCCGAGCATCCGAAAAAATACGTGGACATCAAGGTCGTCTACCAATTCAGGAAGAGCGACAACATGAACCCGGAAAACGTGAAAAAGGCCTGCGCCCTATCGCAGGACAAGTATTGCGGCGTGGCGGCCATGCTCAAGGACAGCGCGAAGCTAGCCTGGGACGTAGAGTATCTCTGATCTCTGACGGCGCTATACTGCCGTGCAGGTATTGAAAAAACATAGCGCCTTCTCTATACTGCAATAAGGTAGGTGTATTTTCTAACAAACGGGAATAAACCGCAATTTTTTCTACACTCTCCCACGCATGATACTCTACGCTACCAATGAACGCACTTGTGAAAAACGGCGCCATAATGTGCCGGTCATTCTATTTCGATGAGGTGAAGGCTCAAAATGTCCATAGACATTAAAAAGACGAGGAACATCGGTATTTCTGCCCATATCGACTCGGGCAAAACTACGCTCTCCGAGCGTATTCTCTTTTATTGCCAAAAGATCCACGCCATCCACGAGGTCCGAGGAAAAGATGGAGCCGGAGCCACGATGGATTCCATGGACTTGGAGAGGGAGCGTGGCATAACCATCCAGTCTGCGGCCACCAACGTGAACTGGAAGGACTACACCGTCAATCTCATCGATACGCCGGGACACGTGGACTTCACCATCGAGGTGGAGCGGTCCCTTCGCGTCCTGGATGGAGCCATCCTTGTTCTTTGTTCCGTGGCAGGCGTCCAGTCCCAATCGATAACCGTTGACAGGCAACTCAAGCGATACCATGTTCCCCGCCTCGCCTTCATCAACAAATGCGACCGCACCGGGGCCAACCCCTTCAAGGTCAGGGCGCAGCTCCAGGAGAAGCTCGGGCTCAACCCCGCCTTCGTCACCATCCCCATCGGTTTGGAAGACAAGCTTGAGGGTCTGGTGGACCTGGTAAAGATGCGCGCCGTCTACTTCGACGGCAACATGGGCGAGGAACTCCGCTATGCTGAGATTCCCTCCCATTTGGTCGCGGACGCCAAGAGGTACAGGGATGAGCTGATAGAATCCGCAGCCATGTTTTCCGATGCGTTGGCGGAAGCCTATCTCGACGGTGAAGTCTCGGAGGATCTCCTCGTGGCGGCAATCCGCAATGGTACGATCGCGGAAAAGCTGGTGCCGATCTTTGTTGGATCGGCCTATAAAAACAAGGGCGTCCAGGTGCTTCTGGATGGCGTCGCCGCCTACCTCCCCGATCCTACGGAAGTCCGGAACGTCGCCTTGGACTTGGACGATGGGGAAAAAGAGGTGGAGCTGATCTCAGATCCCAGGGCCAAGACTGTAGCCTTGGGCTTCAAGCTCGAGGACGGCCAGTACGGCCAACTCACCTATGTGCGCATCTACCAGGGCGAACTTAAGAAGGGCGACGAACTTCTTAACACCCGGGCGCGCAAGAGATTCAAGGTAGGGCGCCTGGTCCGCATGCACGCCAATTCGATGGAAGACATTTCCGAAGGACACTGCGGCGACATAGTAGCCCTTTTCGGCGTCGAATGCGCCTC
>VKGY01000193.1 GCA_008080685.1 Spirochaetota bacterium | reverse complement strand
CCTTGTTGAGGACCTCGTACATGGCTACCCACACCAGGGACCAGTTGCAGCGTGTCCTGGACATCTTCGCCGATTGCGGCAAAAGGCTGGGCATCATCAAATAACCTCGAAGGGGGTGATGATGCCTCTCTCCACAAAACTGATATAACCAGAGGCGCTGAAAACTATGTGGTCCAGGAGGGGGATGCCCAAGACATCGCCGGCATCCCTAAGGCGCTTGGTGATGTCGATATCCTCCTTGGAAGGCTCCAGATTCCCTGAAGGGTGGTTGTGGGCCACGATGATGGCGCAGGCTCGGTCCGTGATGGGATCTGCGAAAATTTCTCTTGGATGGACTACAGTTTTATTGACAAGGCCTGAAGTTATCTGTCGCGTGAAGATGACCTCATGGGCGCCGTTTAGGGAGATGCATAGGAAATGTTCTTGTTTTCTGTCCGCGAAATGGGATATGAGGGGGAACACATCCTTTGGCGCGCTGATCCTACGATCCTTGAGGGAGTAGAATCTCCTTCCCAGTTCTATGGACGCCGCGATGGCGCAGGCCTTTGCGTCTCCCATTCCCTCGAGCTTCTTGAGGAATTCTATCTCCAAGTCAGCCTTGCCCTTGTCTATGATGTCCAAAACATCATGGGCAAGGCTTGTGACTGATTTTCCCGCGCAGCCTGAGCCCAGGAGGGCGGCTATCAATTCCCGATCGCTCAAGGCCCTGGGTCCGTCCCGGATGATTCTTTCCCGGATATCAGGATTTTTTTTCCCCTCCGCATCCAGACTTGGGCACTTCTCAAGCACATAGTTTGTTTCCATTGTTACGCTCCCCACTCTTATAACGCCGCCGAGGCGCCTCGACGCTTCAGGTTTGGGGGATTTTTCGTGCGCGGCGATATTCCAAAGCTGCTACAATAGAGATATACTGGGATGAACAATAGTTCGATCAAGGAGGTTTTCCATGAAAAGTATTCGGGGAACTAAGACAGAAGTCAATTTGATGGCGGCTTTCGCAGGGGAGTCCCAGGCAAGGAATAAATACACCTATTTTGCATCCAGGGCAAAAGAGGAAGGCTATGTCCAAATGGCCCTGATTTTCGAGGAGACGGCGAATCAGGAAAAAGAACATGCCAAGCGCCTTTTCAAGTTCATGGAAGGCGGAACTGCCACTATTACCGGCACCTTTCCCTCGGGCATCATTGGAACCACTCGGCAAAACCTCCAGGAAGCGGCGGACGGCGAGAACTATGAGTGGAAGGAAATGTATCCGTCCTTTGCAAAAGTTGCCCGCGAGGAGGGCCTTGACGCCATCGCGGCAGTATTCGAAGCGATCGCAGTGGCGGAAAAACAACATGCCAAGCGCTACGAAGGCCTGGCTGCCAACATCGATGCGGGAAAGGTCTTCAAGAAAGACGAAAAGACAGTCTGGCGATGCATCAATTGCGGGTATCTCTACGAAGGAGAAGCGGCGCCCAAGATGTGTCCAGCCTGCGCCCATCCCCAGGCTTATTTTGAGCTCTTGACCGAAAACTGGTAATCATTGCCGGCTGAAGGAGGCATATATGATCGAGAAAAACCAAGTATACAAGTGCGAGAAGTGCGGGAACATCGTGGAGGTCCTATTCGCCGGCGGCGGAGACCTGGTGTGCTGCGGAGAGCCCATGAAGCTCGTGGTGGGAAATACCGTGGACGCCTCCAAGGAAAAGCATGTGCCGGTGCTTGAAAAGGTTGAAGGCGGATGGTGGGTCTCCGTCGGGTCCGTAGCCCATCCAATGGAAGAAAAACACTATATCCAGTGGATCGAGCTCGTGGCCGACGGCATAGTCTATCGGGCCAATCTCAAGCCCGGCGATGCCCCCAAGGCTTTCTTCCCTGTCAAGGCGGAAAAAGTGAGCGCCAGGGAATACTGCAATCTCCACGGATTGTGGAAGGCATGAACCGCATCAGCGCGGAATAATCGCGGGGCAACCGCGGAACATAAAGGAGAAACCTATGCAGAAGTATGTGTGTGAAGTGTGTGGCTATATCTATGACCCCGCCGAGGGCGATCCCGACGCCAAGATCCCCGCGGGCACCGCCTTTGAAAAGTTGCCGGAAGACTGGGTTTGCCCCATGTGCGGCGCCGGCAAGGATTCTTTCACTCCCGCTGACTGAAAATTCGATCCGTTGTATAGTCCTGGGGGCGTTTGCGCGCCCCCGTTTTCATTCCATAGGGAGAGGAGAGCTCCATGATTTCCAGGGAAGATTTTATTTTCGCCATAGGGTTCGAAGGGCCGGCAGCCGTTGTGGACGGCAAGGCGAAAAAGGAATTCGGCAAGCTTGCGACCATGGAATTGGCGAACAAAGGCCTTTTCCGCGCCGCATTTTCCTCTGCCCTTTACGGCAAGAACGAAAAGGAAATGTCAGAGTTCATCGCGTTTTTCAATGCCAAGGCGGGGACTTCCTATACCGAGGCAGCCCAATTGTCGAGGCTTTTCGGTGTGTACCTTGAGGAAATAGAAAAGGTTCAGATCTTATAGACGATTCGCCGTCTTCAGATAAATTCCAGAATTCTGCACTTGAGATACCGCGATTCCCCATAGCCCGAGACTATCGGGTGGTCCAGGTCTTGGAGCCCCTCGTAGAGCACCCTGAACCGCTTTCCGCAATCCTCCGCCGCCTGGGCGAGCATCCGGTCGAACCTCCAGGCATCGAACCAGAATGAACAGGAACAGGTCGCGAGGATTCCTCCCTTGTTGAGAAGCCTCAT
>VKGY01000009.1 GCA_008080685.1 Spirochaetota bacterium | reverse complement strand
CTGGCGTATCGTACCCGAGATCGGACTATGCTCCTCCGCCCATGGACAAAGGTATGCTAGCCCGACGCGGGGAAATCCTCGCGTCCCTCGCCCCTGAAGACCCTGGATTTGCCGCCCGGGAAGCCCAAAGGTGCCTGGCCTGCGACTCCGCCTGCCTTCGTTGCGTCGAAGTTTGCCCCAACCGGGCGAACATGTTCATCGAGATGGGTTCACCCTTCAGCCAATCGGCGCAGATCCTCCATGTGGACCGGCTCTGCAACGAGTGCGGCAATTGCGGTTTCTTCTGCCCCTACCAGGGCGAACCCTTCGCAGGCAAGCCAACGCTGTTCGACGATCCCGAAGACCTGGATCATTCCAAGAACTCGGGCTTCACCTTCAGCTTCGACCAGGATTTGCCGGGGCTTTACCTCAGAGCCGATTTTGGAGGGAAGGCGTTTTATCTGGACTATTCCGCCTGGAACGGAACGGCGAGCCAGCCCGAATTGGCACCCATGGTCGCCCTGGCCCGGGAGGTCTTCAGGAACCATCCCTACCTCGTGGAGGACATGAAATGATACTTTTCCAGGATGTCCGCCTCATTTCCTTCAACCCTCCGGGGGTTTCCGAGCCCCTTGACCTGGCGGCGGGAGAGACGATCCTAGAGATCGGCAAGAACCTTGCGGCCAAGTATCCCAAGGCCGAGAGTGCTGGCTCTGGGGGATACCTCTCCCCTGGGCTTGTCTGTTCCCACACTCATCTGTATTCCGCCCTGGCAAGGGGCATCCAAGTGGCAATAGAGCCTTCGAAGGATTTCGCCCAGATCCTGGACCACCTGTGGTGGCGCCTGGACCGGGCTATAGACCTGCCTATCCTGGAGGCCAGCGCCCTCGCGCTCGGGGCCGAGGCCCTCTTCTGCGGCGTCACATCCCTTGTGGATCACCATGCGGGTCCCTCGGCCATAGACGGAAGCCTTTCGGTGCTACGCCAGGCTTACGAATGCCTCGGCATCAGGGGCCTTCTGTGCTATGAGACCACGGACCGCAACGGCCCATCGGGAGCCAAGGCGGGGGTGGCGGAAAACCTTCGCTTCGCCCGGGAAGTGGACAGCCTTCGCGCAAGCGGTGGAAAGCCCCTGGTCGAGGCGGCCATCGGGGGACACGCAGGCTTCACTGTAGGCCAGGAAACCCTCGAAGCCCTGGCCGACGCGGTCAAGGCCACAGGCAGGGGCATCCATATCCACGTGGCCGAGGACAAGTACGACGCGGTGGACTCCCGCCACCGCTACGGCCTGGACCTGGTGGATCGCCTGGACAGGCTCGGCGCCCTTACGGACAAGGGGATCATCGGCCACGGCCTTTGGCTCACCCCTTCGGAAATCGAAACCATGAACGCCCGGGATGCCTTCCTGGCCCACAACGCCCGGTCCAACATGAACAACGCAGTGGGTTACAACGCCGCCCTTCCCTCCCATAGAAACGTGGTGCTCGGCACGGACGGCATGGGGGCGGATATGCTAGAGGAGTTCAAGTTCGCCGTATTCCGGCATAGGGAAGCCCAGGGGCCTTGGTGGCCAGGGGACTTCCTGGCCTGCCTCGACCGGGGCAATCGCCTCCTGGAACGGTACTTCGCCAAGGATATGGCGCAAGGCGGCGCCTTCGGAGTCCTTGAGCCCGGGAACCCCGTCGACCTGGTTCACTGGGACTACGATCCCCCTACACCCCTGGAAGGCTCAAACCTTGCGGGCCACTTGGCCTTCGGGGTATCCTCCCGTGTGGTGAAAAGCGTGGCCGTGGCGGGGAAGATGAGGATCAAGGATCGTTCGCCCCTCTTCGACTTGGAAGAAATCCAAGCCCAGGCCCGCGTCCAGGCGCGAAGGCTCTGGAACAACATGGAAGGAAGGTAAGGAATGGACAAGACTGTCGTTCTCGGCAAGGCGAAGGCCTACAGGGACTACACGGCGCGCAATTTGGGCGCGATGATCCAGGTGCCCGGCTACAGCACCACGGAGAAGGAAAGAGTCCTGCTTCTCAAGAAGCTCTGCGAGGAGGCGGGAATGGAGGATGTCCACATAGACGGACTGGGGTCCCTCCTGGGCAGGGTGGGCAACGGACCCAAGAAGCTCATCTTCGACGCCCACATCGACACGGTAGGGGTGGGGGATCCCAGCCAGTGGAAGACTCCTCCCCACTCCGGCATCGTCAAGGACGGGCTGGTACACGGCAGAGGCGCCACGGACCAACTGGGCGGAGCCGCCTCCATGATAACCGCCGCCCGGATCCTCAAGGAATCCAACTACGCAGGCCGGTTCTCCGTCTGGTTCGCCTTCACGGTCCTGGAGGAGGATTGCGACGGCCTTTGCTGGAAATATCTCATCGAGGAAGAGAAGTTCGTCCCCGACTTCGCCGTGTCCACAGAACCCACCTCTTGCCGGCTGTACCGCGGCCACCGCGGGAGGATGGAGATCCAGATTGACATCAAGGGAATCTCCTGCCACGGCTCGGCTCCGGAGCGTGGAGACAGCGCTGCCTACAAGGCAGCCCGCGCTGCCCTGTCTATCGAAAAGCTCAACGAAGCCCTTAAGCCCGACGACGACAATTTCCTCGGCAAAGGCACCATCACGGTCTCCCAGATCAGGGTTCACGGACCCTCCCAGTGCGCGGTCCCCGACCAGGCAATGCTCTACTGCGACCGCCGCCTCACCTGGGGAGAAGACGATGTCCTTGCCATCGCCCAGGTCGAAAAGGCCCTTGCCGACGCGGGTGTGAAGGATTTCACAGTCAAGATGCCGGAATACGCCCAGCCGGCGTACACGGGCACGCTCTACACCCAGGAGTTGTATTTCCCCACCTGGAAAATCCCCGCCGACCACGTCCTAGTCGAATCCGGCGTGGATGCCTACCGGGGGCTCTACGGCAAGGCTCCGGTGGTGGACAAGTGGACCTTCTCCACGAACTGCGTCTCCATCTGCGGTCGCCACAAGATTCCCTGCATCGGCTTCGGCCCAGGGGATGAAAACCAGGCCCACGCTCCCAACGAGGTCAACAGGGTGGACGACTTGGAAATCTGCGCCGCCTTCTACGCCTCCCTGCCCTACAGCCTGGAGAAGCGGGTATGAAGTGGCTGTACCGCTGTCCTTCCTGTGGTTCCTCCTACGCAATAGAACCGGGCAGGTACCTCTGCGAAGCCTGCGGAAAGAAAAACGCTCCGGGCATCCCCTTGCAGGGGGTGCTGGAGTGCGTGTGGGAGGGTAATTTCGTGCCGGAGGCTTCCAGCCCGGGGCTTGCCGTGTCCGCAAGCCCCGCCGCCGCCCTAAAGGACATTCCCCTGCCGGTGGAAAGCGGGTTCTTCCCGCCCCTGCCGGTGGGAAACACTCCCTTGTGGTCACCGTCCAGGCTCAGGGATGCCCTGGACGCCCCCGGACTCTGGCTCAAGGACGACACCTGCAATCCTTCGGGCTCCTACAAGGACAGGGCTAGCTGGCTCGTTGCGGCCTTCGCCAGAAAGCACGGGATCAAGGAGATCGCCTTGGCCTCCACGGGCAACGCGGCTTCCTCCATGGCCTGCGTCGGCGCGGCGGCGGGATTGAAGATCACGGTGTACCTCCCGAAGGCTGCCCCGGCAGCCAAGCGGGTTCAGGTGCTCCAATATGGCGCCGAGCTTAGGGAGGTGGAGGGCACCTATGACCTTGCCTTCGACCAATCCTTGGCGTATTCCCGGGCCACAGGGGTTCTTTCCAGAAACACGGCCTACAATCCCCTCACCATAGAGGGGAAGAAGACGGCGAGCTTCGAGATCGCGCGGGACCTGGGGGCTTGGAAGGGCAAGCCCTGGGCGGCCCCCGGGCATGTCTTCGTCCCAACCGGGGACGGGGTCATCATGGCCGGGGTGGTAAAGGGTTTTGAGGACCTATTGAAGCTGGGCAGGATCGACCGGATGCCTGTCTTCTGGGCCGCCCAGGCTCAAGGCTCCAGCGCCATAGCAAGGGCCTTGGATTCCGGCGTCTTCGAGATCCGCCCCTCTAGCACCTTGGCTGATTCCATTTCGGTGGATGTGCCGCGCAACGGAAGCTTCGCCCTGGAGAAGCTGAAAAAGCACCGTGGCCGGGGCGTCCAGGTCTCGGATCAGGAGATCCTGGAGGCCCAGAAGACCCTGGCTTCCCTCTCCGGCCTCTTCGCCGAGCCTTCCAGCGCCTGCGCCTTCGCCTGCTGGCTCAAGGTTAGGAAGTCCATCCCGAGGGAGGAGGACGTGGTGGTAATGCTCACAGGCTCAGGCCTCAAGGACATAGCCTTTGCCGCCCGGGGAATCGGCTGCCGCCTGTAAAGTCCAGCCTCCCTGTGGTTCCTGCCTGCCGGGCGGGCTAAAGCCTGCCCGGCGCCCGCGAGTAGCCCGCGCTTGCCGGAACCTACCGCGTGGGTTGCCGCAGCATGCCGTCGCATGCGTGGGTTTCTGCGGGACTAATGCTTTTCAATTGGACAGGAGTGCAGGATGGCAGGATCGACAGGACCAAGATCCGCGCGGCGGGGCGGTTCTTTCGGACTACAAAAATCTTGGAATCCAGGCTATAATTGCTTGGCTGTTTTCCCGCGAGTGCGCCCCATGGAAGGGGGAGGCCGCGCGAAGGCGCATAGCATAAGGAATCAAGGAGTCCAGGATGATCGACCTTAATGTTAACCAGACGGGCAGGAAGAAGAATATCCAGCGTTGCAAGGAAAAGGGAATATTGCTGCCCACCTTCGCCCAGATGCGCGATCCGGCCATCATCCCCGATTCCATAAAGAAGGAACTTTCGTCCATAGGGCTCTGGGACGTCCATCCCCGCAACCTCTTCAGGGTCAACTGGCACAACCAGCCTGTGGAAAAAGGCGGCCTTTTCGGCGGCGTGAATTACCTTGAAATCCCCAGGCAGATCACAGGGACGAAGGCCAGGGTTGTGGGCCTGGTGGGGAAGTGGTTCCCCACGGGAGCCCACAAGGTAGGAGCGGCCTACGCCTGCCTCGCGCCGGAGCTTGTCACCGGCCGCTTCGATCCAGCCACAAAGAAAGCCGTGTGGCCCTCCACTGGCAACTATTGCCGGGGCGGCGCCTACATTTCCCGCCTCCTCACCTGCCCCAGCATCGCCATCCTGCCCGCGGGCATGAGCCGGGAACGCTTCGACTGGCTCAAAACCATGGCCGAGGAAGTCATCGCCACCCCGGGTTGCGAATCCAACGTCAAGGAAATCTTCGACAAGTGCATAGAGCTCGAAGCCACCAGGCCCGACGCTGTCATCTTCAACCAGTTCGACCAGCTCCCTAACCACCTGTGGCATTACCAGGTCACCGGCCCGGCCATGGAGGAAGTCTTCAAGGCCGTTTCCAAGCCCGGCGACCATGTGGGCGGCGTGGTCCTCGCCTCCGGCTCCGCCGGCACCCTGGGCTCAGGCAGTTATCTAAAGGAAAAATTCCCCGGCGCCAAGCTTGCGGTAGGAGAGGCCCTCCAGTGTCCGACCATCCTTGAGAACGGCTTCGGCGACCATAGGATCGAGGGCATCGGCGACAAGCACATCCCCTGGATCCACAACTTCCGGGACACGGACGCCGCCATCGGCGTGGACGACGAGCTTCCCATGCGCTTCATCCGCCTTTTCAACGAGAAAGCGGGCCGGGAACTCCTCCTCGCCGAAGGCGCCGACCCTGAGGCAGTGGCCCGCCTCGACCTGTTGGGCATCTCCGGCGTGGGCAACCTCCTTGGGGCCATCAAGCTCGCCAAATATTACGAAATGACGGAGAAGGACGTTGTCTTCGTCATGCTCACCGACTCCATGCAGATGTACGGCTCCAGGATCGAGGAACTCGACCAGGAGCGCGGCGCCTATGACCTCCGCCAGGCGGACCGGGACTACGACAGGCTCCAGGGCCTTTCCGTGGATTACGTCTTCGAGATGAGCCACGTGGACAAGAGAAGGGCGCACAACCTCAAGTACTTCACCTGGATCGAGCAGTTGGGCAAGCCCCTGGATGAACTGAGAGCCCAGTGGGATGACCACAGGAACTATTGGGGCGGCCTCCACGCCCAGGCAGAAGATCTCGACCGCCTCATCGAGTCCTTCAACGCGGAGGTTTTGGGGTGATGCTCCTCCGGGACTGTTACAGGGTAGTGACTGGCATAGGCCCGGATCTTTCCGGGGTGGATATTCTCCTTGAAGGCAACAGGATAGCCGCGGTAGGACGAGGCTTGGCCGCGACGGCAGGCGCGGCCGTCGTCGACGCCTCCCGGCATGTGGTCATGCCCGGCCTTGTGAACACCCACCACCACTTCTTCCAAACACTCACCCGCAATATCCCGGCGGTCCAGAACGCAAAGCTCTTCGAATGGCTTCTCTATCTCTACGAAATCTGGAAGCATCTCGATCCCGAGGCGGTCTATTGGTCATCCATGCTGGCCATGGCTGAACTGGCAAAGACGGGATGCACCCTTACCACAGACCATCACTACCTCTACCCCAGAGGCTTCGGCGAGGACCTGCCGTCCCTCCAGTTCAAGGCCGCAGCCGACCTGGGAATCAGGTTCGCCCCTACCCGGGGCTCCATGAGCCGCTCCAAGAAAGACGGAGGCCTGCCTCCGGACTCAACCGTCCAGGACGAGGACGAGATCTTGCGCCGCTGCGAGGAAACCATCCAGCGCTTCCACGATCCCGCCCCGGATGCCATGCGCAAGGTGGCCTTGGCGCCCTGCTCGCCCTTCTCGGTCTCCGAGAATCTTATGCGGCAGTCCGCCGAGCTTGCCCGCAGGCACAAGGTGCGCCTTCACACCCACCTGGCCGAGACAGGAGACGAGGACGACTACTGTGTCAGGATGTACGGACGCCGACCCCTTAGGCTCATGGAAGATTGCGGCTTCCTAGGCCCCGATGTCTGGTACGCCCACGGCATCTTCTTCAACGACCAAGAGCTCGCCATCCTTGCCAAGACCAAAACCGGCGTAGCCCACTGTCCCTCCTCCAACATGCGCCTGGGCTCGGGAATCTGCAGGGTGAGGGAAATGCTCGATCTTGGCATCCCTGTGGGACTTGCGGTGGACGGCTCGGCCTCCAACGATGCCTCGGACATGCTGGGCGAGGCGCGTCAGGCCCTCCTCCTGCAGCGGGTGCGCTACGGCTCAGGAGGCATCACAGCCCGGGAAGTCCTTAGCGTCGCAACCTCAGGCGGGGCTAAGATCCTGGGCTACGACCAGGCGGGCCGCATAGAGCCTGGAGCACTTGCCGACATTGCCCTCTTCGATGTCATGAAGCTCGAATACGCTGGAGCCCTTTCAGACCCCGCCTCGGCCTTGCTCTTCTCGGGCTACAATCATGGCGTGGACCATTTGATCGTGAATGGAAGGCCGATTATCCGCCACGGCAGGTTGGTTTTCCAGGATGAGGAGACTATTCGCCTTAAGGCGCTCAAGGCCGCCGAGAGACTGTACTCCAAGGCCGGCATAGGCTGAGAAAGGATGGATTCTATGGTAGAAACCCTATTGACTCCCCAGGACCTAGGCCAGGCTTTGAGCATGGTCAGGACCGATCCCGCAGCCGCCTTCCTGGCCGGAGGCACCTATCTTCTGACCAGCCAATTTTCCCGTGAAAAAATGAACCTCATTTCCCTCGACCTTGTAACGCCCAGGTCGATCTCCCGCGAAGCAACCAAGGAAGGCCCATTCCTATCCATAGGCGCAGGCGCGACCTTCCAGGACCTCTTGGATTCGCCTATCGTCCCCAAACAGATTAAGAAGGCTTGCAGCTCCATGGTGGATAGGAATATCCGCAACCGCGCCACCGTAGGCGGCAACATCGGAGCCGACAAATCCTGCGCAAGCCTGGTTCCCCTCTTTATCGCCCTCGGCTCCATATACCGCTGCGCCGAAGGTATGGATGTCGAAGCTGCGGCCTGGCACAAGAAAGAGCGCGTGGCAAACCCCTCCGCTTTGTCTGCCAAGGCGGCCCAACGTCTTGTCCTTCAGGTCCTGGTTCCCCTCGGTAGAAACATTTTTTGCGCCTTCGCCCGTTATTCCCGCACAGGCTGTGACCTTTCCGTCCTCACCTGCGCCGTTTCTGCAAAGAAGAAAGAAGGGCTGATAGATCCGGAAAGCCTTGCACTCTGCCTTGGAGGCCTGGGTCCCAAAGCTGAGCGTTATACAAGCCTGGAGAGGGACCTGGCCGCCAGCCTCGTCGACGGGGCGATCCCGGACAAGGGAACCATCGAGGCCTTGGCCCGGAGCCATTTCTCTCCCATTTCCGATACCCGAGGCAGCGCGGAGTTCAAGAGGCTAAGGGCGGGGATTCTCCTTGCCGACGCCCTACACAGTCTGGAGGCCCTTGCATGAACGTGGAATTCATCCTCAATGGAAAGGCAAAATCCTTCGATGCATCGCCTGGGGAAAGCCTAAAAACCCTTTTACGCCGGCAAGGCATGGTCTCGGTCAGGGACGGCTGCGACGACGAAGGCTCCTGCGGCCTCTGCGCCGTCCTCTTGGACGGCAAGACTGTCAACTCCTGCCTCATATTGGCCGCCCAGGTCCAAGGCCGGGAGGTGGTGACCGTTGAGCACTACCGTCAGGATCCCCTTATAAGAACCATCCAACGCGCCCTTGTGGATACGGCCTGCGTTCAGTGCGGATATTGCACTCCCGCAGTCGCCTTGGCCATCCGAGACTTGTTGGGCCGCTCTCCCGATCCCAAGGATGAGGAAATAACCGATGCCCTCTCGGGCATCATCTGCCGTTGCACCGGCTACCTTCAGTTCAAGGATGCGGTGCGCCTCGCCGCAATCCGCGCAAAGGATCCCGATTACGTCCTCCCTCCTGATATTGAGTTCAAGCCCGAGCTTCGCCACATAGGCAAGGACAGGGAAAAGGTGGACGCCGACATGCTCGCCCGGGGCGAAAGGGCCTTTGTGGAAGACCGGGTGGGCGAGGACGCATGCTGGATAGAACTGCTCGGAAGTCCCGTCGCCCATGCCTGGATAGCCGAGATCGACACCGCCGCGGCCGAAGCCATGCCCGGGGTAGTGGCAATCCTCACCCATAAGAATTGTCCCTCTCTTCCCTACACTACCGCCGGACAAGGTTTCCCCGAACCTTCGCCCTACGACCAACGCATGTTCACCAAAAAGGTCCGCCACGTGGGAGACCGGGTGGCGGCGGTCATGGCCGAAACCAAGGAAGAGGCCAGGGCGGCCGCTGCGGCCATACTAGTGCGCTATGAAGTCTTGAAGCCCGTCCTTTCCATCGCCGAAGCCAAGTCTCCCTCGGCGCCTGCCATTCACTCCGGCCAGATCTCGTACATGGTGGGCTCGCCTCCCCCGGGAACCAGCGTAGAAGGAGACGGAAGGGACGATCCTATTATCTACCAATTCCCCTTGCACGCCGATCCCCACCGCAACCTCGCAGCAAGTGCCCATGCGGGCATAGGAGACATGGAATGGGGATTCGCCGATGCCGACCTGCTGATTGAGAGAAGCTACAAGGCCAACCGAGTCCAGAGCACGCCCATGGAACCCCATACCGTGTATGCCTATATGGACGGCGGACGCCTTGTCCTAAGGGCTTCCACCCAAGTCCCCTGGCATGTGCGGCGCATTGTGTCCAGGGCGATCGGAATACCTGAGCACAAAGTAAGGGTGATAAAGGAAAGAGTCGGCGGCGGCTTCGGCGCCAAGCAGGACATTGTGGTGGAGGACATCGCAGGCTACCTCGCATGGACTACCCGGAGGCCCGTATATTTCCGCTATACCCGAGAACAGGAATTCACCGCCTCCCGCACTAGGCATGCCATGGAGATCACCGTTCGGCTAGGGGCTAAGAAAGATGGCCGCTTGACCGCCATCCTCATGAAACTGAACGCGGACACGGGCCCCTACGGCCAGCACTGCCTCACCGTGCCCATGAACGCCATCTCCAAGAGCCTGCCCCTCCTTCTCTGCGACAATGCCCGGTTCGAGGTAAACTCCTACTATACCAACCTGTCTCCCGCAGGCGCCTACCAAGGCTATGGAGCCCCCAAGGGTTCTTTCGCCCTCCAGACCGCTATGGCGGAACTTGCTGAAGCCCTGGGTATGGACCAACTGGACATCCTTGAGAAAAACCGCGTCCGTTCGGGTTCAAGGATTGAAATCCTCAAGAGCCTGGGGGAAGGCCGCGAGGGAAGCGCTGTCACCCTGGGAACCTGCAGCTTGGGCGACATGATAGCCCGGGGAAAAGAAGCCTTCGGCTGGGACGGGCCAAAACCCATACCAAGCGACTCTGACTGGAAGATAGGCCGTGGCGCCGTCATCATCCAGCAGGGATCGGGCTTGCCCGGTTTGGATGCGGCGAATGCGGAGATCCGCCTTTTGCCCGACGGCACTGTCCTTGTGCTCTCAGGCGGCGCAGACCTGGGCACCGGCCTTGACACCGTGGCCGCAAAGGCGGCGGCCGAAACGCTCGGCTTGGAGATGGAAGACGTGTCGGTGGTCTCGGGCGACACGGACGCAACGCCCTTCGACAAGGGAGCCTACGCCTCCTCGGGGACTTATTTTTCCGGAAAGGCCGCCCTCCTTGCCGCCGAGGATCTGAAATCCAAAATCCTGACCGTCTCGTCCAAGATCCTTGGAGAGCCGGAGGAGGAACTCCGCCTGGTTCCCCGGGGCGTGGTGGAAGGGAAAAAGGGCCGGATAAGCTTTGCCAAGCTCGGCCACATGGCCGTCCAGGGAGAAGGCCATGGCGATCTTGTGGGTTTCGGCTCCTTCAAGACCGACCACGCCGCCTTCCCCTACGGGGCCCACTTTGTCCAAGCTGCGGTCAACCCAAGGACGGGAGAGGTCAAGGTCCAGCGCTATCACGCCTACCAGGATTGCGGCACGCCCATCAATCCCGCATTGGCCAAGGGCCAGGTCTACGGCGCCATCCTCAAGTCCATCGGACACTCCCTTTATGAGGAGATGCTATTCGATGAAAACGGCCGTTGCCTGAACCCGCGGTTCCTGGACTACAAGGTCCCCACCATGGCAGAGTTGCCTGAGGATCTTCACGTGGAACTCATGCCCGTGGAAGACGAGGTCGGTCCCTATGGGGCGAAGAGCATCTCGGAAATCTCGGTGAACGGCGCCGCCCCGGCCATCGCCATCGCCATCCACGACGCGGTGGGCGCCTGGGTTCGGGAATGGCCATTCACGCCGGAACGGGTGCTCAAAGCCCTGGGAAAGCTTTGAGAAATGTGACTATATAATGTTTTTTCGCATATATATTCAATCTTGACGGATCCTTAGTTCATCGGCTATCCTGAGTTCCACGACCTTTCCAAGGAGGAACTCATGCTTAGAAGATCGATCGCTCTGGCCTTTGTCCTTGTGGCACTGGTACCAGGCCTTGTTTTCGCACAGACGGTGCTCAAACTCGCCCACCTCAACCCCCAGCAGCCCTTCGATGTGGCCTCCGCAGCCATGGCCGCCGTGTTCAAGAGCGAAGTCGAGGCCAATTCCAACGGACAAATCAAGGTAGATCTCTTTCCCAACGGCGTCTTGGGCAAGGAAGCGGAAACCATGGTCCAGGTCAAGTCCGGCGTAGTACAGTCTTTCATCTCCTCCTCCGGCGGCATGGCCCAGTTCTATCCCCTCATCGACGTGACCAACATGCCCTTCGCCTTCTCCAGCTACAACGTGGGCTACAAGGTCTACGACGGTGAATTCGGCCAGGAATTAGCTTCCGATATCGAAAAGAAAGCGGGCTTCAAGGTCCTTGGCTTCGGCGAATCCGGCGGATTCTTCGCCATCACCAACGCCAAGAAACCCCTCAAGTCCCCCGCGGACATGAAGGGTATCAAGCTCCGCACCATGGCCCTTCCCCTCCACCAGGCCATTGTCAAAGCCCTCGGCGCTTCTCCCACCACCGTAGCCTGGGCCGAAGTCTACACCAGCCTCCAGACCGGCGTGGTCGATGGCCAGATGAACCCCATCTCCATCATCACCATGGCCAAGTTCCAGGAAGTCCAGAAGTACATCACCCTTACCAATCACCTCTACGCCCCCTATGTGTGGGTCATGAATCCCCGCTTCTATTCCGGCCTCTCTGCGGAACTCCAGAAGGTGGTGGACGACGCAGCCCGCACCGCAATCCTCGCCGGACGCGGCCTCTCCAGGATCATCGACTCCACGGACAAGGGCCTACCCGCCCTAGCGGAGAAGATGCAGGTCTACGTTCCCACCAAGGCGGAGATGAAGCAGTTCCGCGACGCCGCCATCCCTGCGGCCAAGGAATTCATGAGCACCCAGTACAAGAAGGACGGGGAGCTCTGGGTTGAGAAGTTCTTCGCCGCCATCGACAAGGCGGAAAAGGATCTCGGCTACTGAGCCATTCTTCCGCTTATGGGGGCGGGGCGAAGTCTATCAAGGATCGCCCCGCCCTTTCTTTGTCGTATGATCCAGCATAAGGGAGAAAACGATGAGCTCTGCATCGAATGGTGAATCGAAAGCGCTGTCGCTGTCCGCGGCGATAGACCGGATAGTTGGCCTTACCTGCGCCTTGTTGTTCGGAGTTATGTCGGCCATCGTCATCCTCGGTGTTTTTTTCAGATACGTCCTTGAAGCGCCCCTGAACTGGGTCGAGGAAACTTCCCGTTATCTCATGATCTGGGGTGCGTCCCTGGCGATCAGTTTAGGGGTGAGCGCGGGAGAACATGTGGGCCTCACTGTCATCCTCGACGCCCTTAAGAAGCCGAGCCATCGGAAGGCCCTCTCCCTTTTTGTAAACGGCGTGGTGTTCTCATTCCTGGCCTTCATGTTCGTGTATTCCGTCGCCGCAACAGCGGAATCGCGGTTTCAGTATACTCAGGCCCTCGGCATTTCCATGTTCCTGCCAAAGCTCGCGGTGCCAACCGCTATGCTCGTGGCAGCGGCCCAAGTCGTCCTATCCACCATACTGATCATGGCCAGCCCGGATGGACGCAGGTTCCAGGGCGCGGGCTACCTCGACATCTAAGAAGGGGGAAGCAAGTATGTTTCTATCGGTAGTCGTTGTCTTTTTCGCCCTTCTCATGCTGGGAATCCCCATCGGCTTCACCCTTGGAATCGCCGGGGTGGCTGGCCTCCTGCTGATGGGTTCCGGAGTAGGCCTTCTGTCTATGGCCCCCCTGCAGTACTTCACGGGGCTGGACATGTTCACTCTCATGGCCATGCCCTTTTTTATCCTTGCCGGGGAACTCATGAATAAGGCGGGGATAACCAAACGCCTTGTGAATTTCGCCAATATCCTAGTCGGACATTGGCGAGGCGGCCTTGCCCACGCCAACATCATGGCTTCCGTATTCTTCGCAGGCATGACCGGGGCAGCCGTCTCGGACACAGCGGCCATAGGAACCATGCTTATCCCCGCCATGGTGGAGGATGGCTACGATGTGGATTTTTCCGCCGCCGTCACTGCCGCATCCTCCATCATCGGCCCTACTATACCGCCGTCAAACATGATGGTCATCTACGGATCCCTCATGAACGTGTCCATCGCCGGCCTCTTCGCCGCGGGATTTCTTCCTGGTATCGTGCTGGCCATCCTCCTCATGATCATGTCCGCCTATCTTTCCTGGAAGCGCGGATACCCCAAAGGTCCCAAGTCTACGTTCAGACAAAAACTTGTGCCCATCATAATCCTGGGTGGCATCCTCTCGGGCCTCTTCACTCCGACTGAAGCCGCGGCTATAGCGGTTTTATATGCCCTGCTGATTGGCTTCCTGGTGTTGAAGTCCATCACTTTCAAGGATCTGCTTCCCATGCTTCTCAAGACCGCCAAAATTACCGGCTCGGTCTTCCTCATCATAGGCACAGCGTCCATACTCTCCTGGGTTCTTGCCATAAACCAGGTCCCCCAGGCCATAGCCGCCTTTCTCATACAGACCACGGGGAATCCCAAGTTAGTCCTCCTCTTGATCCTCATACTGATGCTCATCGTGGGCATGTTCATGGACATCGCTGCCGCCCTGATCATCCTTGGACCGATACTCCATCCCATCGCCGTGAGCATAGGATTCGCCCCCATCCACTTCGGCATCGTCATGGTTTTATCGCTTAACATAGCCCTCATGACGCCACCGGTGGGAGCATGCCTTTTCGTCGCCTGTTCAATCTCGAAAATCAGCCTGGCCCGCCTTTCAAAGGCGATCTTCCCCTTTATCATCATGGAAGTTTTGGCCCTGTTCATTGTCGCCTACATTCCTGAGATTTCCCTTCTCATCCCGAGGCTCCTCGGGTTCGCGTAAGATTCATCCGCCGGGGCCGGGGAAGGTCTTCCCGCCCCGGCCTTGCGCAAAGCCCCGCGCTTTGCTTAAATCTGGCTTCGGAGGATTACCATGGATAAAAAAGCCGTTCTCGCGGCCATCGAAACCCTTGCAGGCAAGAAAATCGACATGGCTGGGAGAGACTTCCTTCTCACCTGGGAAAAGACTCGTGAGGAAGTGGACGCCACTTTCCTCGTGGCTGACATCCTACGGGGAATGAGGGACAACAATA
>VKGY01000008.1:3451-42481 GCA_008080685.1 Spirochaetota bacterium | reverse complement strand
CCTCTACGTCATGTACGACGGCTGGATCGCCGCGGACATAGCCAACGTCCACTCCATCCAGTACAAGAACTCCGAAGCCGGCTACCTGGCCGGAGCCCTCGCCGGTCTCATAACCAAGTCCACAGGCGATGCCCGCCTCAACGGCGACAATGTCATCGGCTTCATCGGCGGCCGGGACATCACGGGCATCAACGACTTCTTCGTCGGCTACATCGCCGGAGCCCAGAAGGTCAACCCCGCGATCCGCATCATCTACAACTACGTCAACTCTTTCACCGACACCGCCAAGGCCAAGGATCAGGCCTTGATCCAGATCAAGACCTACAAGGCCGACGTGGTCTACCACGCCGCCGGCCGCGCGGGCCTCGGGCTCTTCGACGCCGCGGTGGAGACGGACAGGTACGCCATCGGCGTGGACACCAACCAGGCTGGGCTTTTCGCCACCGAACCCGCCAAGGCCAACCTCATCCTCACCTCCACCATGAAGCGCGTGGACCTCACCCTCTTCCAGGCTGTCAACGCCTTCATGGAAGGCAAGAAGCTCGGCGGACAGAAGGTCTACGTGGGAGCGGCCGAAGGCGCCATCGCCTACGCCCCCTTCAACAAGGCCGTTCCCGCTACCCTTCAGAAGGAGCTGGAAAAGGTCCAGAACGAGATCAAGGCCGGCTCGGTCAAGATCCCCTCGGCCTTCACCATGAGCGCCGACGAGATCAACAAGCTCCGCGATTCGGTGAACGCCGCCAAGAACTAAGCCTTTAGGGCTAGGCCGCATCTACGGTGCCCACGGTCCCCGCGAGGGGGCGTGGGCACCATCCATATTCCGGGGAGGATGAAGTGGAGTACCTGCTTCGAACCGAACGCCTCAGCAAGGTCTACCCCAATGGAACCCTTGCGAATCGACAGGTGGACTTTTCCGTAGCCCAGGGCGAGATCCTGGGCTTGGTAGGCGAGAACGGCGCCGGAAAATCCACCCTGATGAAGCTACTGTACGGCGAGGAAGCTCCCAGTTCGGGGGCGATCTACCTAAACGGCAAAGCCGTCACCTTTTCGTCCTCCCAGGACGCTATCGCCGCGGGGATAGGGATGGTGCACCAGCACTTCATGCTGGTTCCTTCCTTGAGCCTTGCGAAAACCTGGTATTGGGACAGGAGCCACGCAAGGGCAGAAGCGGGGTCTTCGACTTGGAAAACGCGGTGGCCATAACCGAGGAGTTGGCGGACAAGTACAACCTGAAGGTGTTCGCCCGCGCGCGGGTGGTGGACGTCTCGGTTTCCATGCGCCAGAAGCTTGAGATACTCAAGGCCCTCTACCGCGGAGCCAAGATTCTTATTTTGGACGAGCCCACTGCCGTCCTCACCCCCCAGGAAACCGACGAGCTCTTCGTGGAACTCCAGCAGCTCAGGTCCCACGGCCACACTATCATTTTCATCAGCCACAAGCTGAATGAAATCTTCAAGTTCTGCGACCGGGTCTCGGTGATGCGGGACGGCCGCATGATCGGCACCCACCAGGTGGCGGACGTGGACAGCCAGACTATCTCCAATGAGATGGTGGGACGGGAGGTTCTCCTGTCGGTACAGAAAAGGAAGGCCGCTCCGGGTGAAAAAGTCTTGGTCGCCAGGGATCTTTCCTACATCGACGACTTTGGCATCGCCGCACTGGATCACGTGTCCCTCTCCCTGCGCAAGGGCGAGATCCTTGGGGTGGTGGGGGTGGACGGGAACGGTCAGTCCGAGTTGGTGCGCATCCTCACCGGCTCGGCGCGGACCTTGTCGGGCTCGGTGAGCGTGCAGGGCAAGGATGTGACCAACGGGAAGCGCGGAAGACCGGATGACCGTTGGGACTGCCCTTCCCGCCAGCATCGAGGACAATCTGTTGGCGGATCGCTACCTCAAGCCGGAATTCACCGGCAAGGGGGGCTTCCTCAAGAGGGGGGCCATGGCCCAGTCGGCCTCCGATATCGTCGCCACCTTCGACATCCGCTGCCGCTCCGCCAAGCAGTTGGTCTCGAGCCTTTCAGGAGGCAACATGCAGAAGGTGGTGATTGGCAGGGAATTCACCGCCGACGCGGACATCCTCATCATTGCCCAACCCACCCGGGGCGTTGACGTGGGAGCCATCGAATTCATCCACCGGCGCATCATAGAGATGCGGGACCAGGGCAAGGCGGTGCTTCTTGTGTCTTCGGACCTCCAGGAAGTCATGAGCATGTCGGACAGCCTGGTGGTCATGAACTCCGGGAAGATCGTCGCCTATTTCGAGGATGCGGCGGCGACTTCGGACAAGGATTTGGGACTCTACATGCTCGGGCTCAAACGACAGAGTCCGGAAGAAATCGGGAAGGTGCTCCATGAATGAAGCAAAGAAAAAACACCCCGGACCTCTGGCTTCAGCAAGGCTCTTCTTCACCGACCGGGACAAGCTGGAGCCTGCGGTCATTACGCTTATGGCGGCCCTCTTCTCGATTCTCATGGGCGTTGGCCTCATCTTCATAGTATCCAAGGATCCGTTCACATCCACCAGGAACTTCCTCCTCGGGCCCCTGCTTCGAACCTACAACTTCTACTACCTTCTCATCACCATAGTGCCCATCACGTTCACAGGCCTGGCCCTCTGTATCATCTACCAGCTCAAGTACACGAGCCTCATCGTAGACTCCAGCTTCTACACAGGAGCCATCGTCGCCACGGCCATCGGCGTCAAGCTCGCCCTGCCCGCTGGCTGGCACCCCGCCGTCGCGATGGTTGCCGCCGGGCTGACGGGCGGACTCATCGGCGTGCTGCCCGCGATCCTGAAGATCAAGTGGAGGGCCAACGAGCTTGTTTCCTCCTTGATGTTCAACTACGTCTTCTACTTCTTCGGCAGCTTCGTGATCCTTTACTTCCTCAGGGACCGCAACCAAACCATCCTGGCCTCCATGCCCTTCCAGAAGACCTTCGCCCTGCCTAAGCTGGTGGAAAACACCCAGCTCCACGCGGGCTTCATCATCGCCGCGGTTTTCGTCGTCCTCGTGTCCATCTTCCTTTTCCGAACCCGCTGGGGCTATGAGATCAGGATCACCGGCGCCAATCCCAAGTTTGCCGCTTACGCGGGCATCCCTGTGGCTTCGGTGGCCATCTACGCCCATTTCGTGTCGGGCTTCATTGGCGGCCTTGGCGGGGCTGTGGAGATGTCGGGCCTGTACCGTGCCTTCATCTGGCAGATGAATCCCTCCTACGCATGGGACGGGGTCATCGTGGCCATGCTTGCCCGGAAGAATCCCAAGTTCGTGCCCATCTCGGCCTTTTTCCTGGCCTATCTGCGGGTGGGGGCCGACTTCATGTCCCGGAGGGGCGATGTGGCCTTCGAGTTCATAACCCTCCTCCAAGGCATAATCATCCTCATCCTGGCGTCGGACAAGATCGCGAACTACTTCAAGGCGAGGCGCCTAAGGCGCAACGCTCTGGCGGCGGAAACAGCCTTGGCCGCTCGCGCGGACGTCGCCGCCGGCGGGGACGTCGCCACTGGCGCCGGAGCCCAAGGAGGGAAGGCATGATCGAGTTCATCGCGGGAGTCCTTTCCTCCTCCAACTACTGGTTCATCGTGCTACGATCCACGGCGCCCATACTCCTTGTCACCTTAGGGGCGGTGATCACCGAGCAGGCGGGCATTAAGAACATGGCCCTCGAGGGTTCCATGCTCTGGGCCGCTTTGACGGGGGTCATCGTCAGCGCCTGGACGGGAAGTCCTTGGCTGGGCATGGGGGCGGGCATCCTGGCTTCCGTGGCCATAGCCCTCATCCTGGGGCTGTTCGCCCTCAAGCTTGATGCCAACGCGGTACTTTGCGGCGTGGCTCTCAACCTTTTTTCCACCGGGGGTACGGTGTTCGTCCTCTATTCCCTCACAGGGGACAAGGGGATTTCCTCCTCCCTGCCTTCGAAGATTATTCCCTTCATAAATATTCCCTTTGTCGAGAATATTCCATGGATAGGGAAGGTGATTTCGGGGCAGAACCTGATAGTCTGGCTCGCCGTCGCCGCGGTGGTGGTCATCCATTTCATTCTTAACAAGGCGACTATAGGGCGCAGGATCAGGGCGACGGGTGAAAATCTCGAGGCAGCGAAGGCTGCGGGCATCGATCCTGTGCGCATCAAGTTCTTTACTCTGATCATTTCCGGGGTTCTGGCGGGCATAGCAGGCTGCTTCTTGAGCATGGGATATACGTCCAACTTCACTTCGGGAATCGCCGCGGGGCGAGGCTATGTGGCGAACGCGGCCCAGGTGGTGGCGGGGGGCACGGCCATCGGCGCCATTTTCGCTTCCCTTATCTTCGGACTCACGGACGCCATGGCCACCTACCTGCAGAATGTCGGTCTTCCGCCGGAGCTCATCCAGGCTCTGCCCTACCTTGTGACGATCCTGGGTTTCATCGTGGTCACCTTGATCAGGGACAGACGGGAAGCTATCCGCAAGCGCCAGCTTCTGGAGGGCAAATTGCCCAAGGGAAGCCTGAAGCCTCAGGCGCCGGCCTAGAATTTCGACAGGAGAGCAGGATGGACAGGATGCGCGATGATTTGATCGTCGAAGCCGCGGCGGTGGTGACGGTGGATCCCGAGTGGAAGGTCTTCGCCCCGGGTTTCGTGGCGGTCAAGGATGGAAGGATTTCCGCCCTGGGGCCCGCGGCCGAGGGAGAAAGGCGCGAGGCTGTCCAGCGCGTTCGAGCGCCCCGGGCATTTGCCATGCCGGGCTTTGTGAACGCCCACACCCATATCTCCATGGCGGCCTTCCGGGGCGCCTGCGAGGATATGCCCGACCGCCTGACCCGTTTCATCTTCCCCATGGAGCGGGACTTGGTGGATAGGGACCTCACCTATTGGTCCGCCCTCCACAGCCTCGTCGAGATGGCGAGGTCGGGCACCACCACCTTCGCGGACATGTATTACTTCGAGGACGAGGTGGCCAGGGCGACGGACCTGTCGGGCCTTAAGGCCATCCTCGGCGAGACTATCCTCGGCCACGCCGCTCCCGACGCCCCGGAAGGCTACGGCGGCATCGAGTACGCCCGCCGCTTCATCAAGGATTGGAAGGGCCATCCCCGCATCCAGCCTTGTTTCGCCCCCCACGCGCCCTACACGGTGGACGCCGAGCACCTGGGCATCATCGCTCGGGAAGCGGAATCCCTGGACGTCGATGTGATGATGCATGTGGCGGAGATGGACGCGGAGCAGGAAACGTTCGCCCCCCTGGGCGGATCCGTCCTGCGCTACCTGGACTCCATCCCCGGTTTTCTTTCACCCAGGCTTCTGGCTGTCCACATGCTTTTCGTGGACGATGAGGACATAGGCCTCGCCAAGGCCCGGGGCCTTAGGGTGGCCCACTGCCCCGCCTCCAACGCAAAATCGGGAAGGCTTATCTGCCCTGCCTGGAGGTTCGCCGGGGCCGGCGTGCCCCTGGGCCTCGGCACGGACGGTCCCCTCTCCGGCAACGGCATGGACATGGAAGGGGTCTTGAATGTCTATCCCAAGATGCAGAAGGTGCGGGAGCGGAACCGCGGCATAGTGGCGGCGCGGGATGCTGTCCGGGCCGCCACCTTGGGCGGCGCCGAGGCCCTTGGCCTGGGCGCCGAGACTGGCTCCCTGGAGCCCGGCAAGAAGGCGGATTTCATCCTTGTGGACTTGGACGATTTCAACATCCAGCCCGTCTACGACTGGCACTCCACGATCGTTTACGCCATGAGGCCGCACAACGTTCTCTCCGTCTACGTGGACGGCCGCCCCGTGGTGAAGGACCGCCGCATGACAGGCTTCGACCAGGACGAGGCCGCCGCCCAGATGCTCCGTATCTCCGGCAACTGCGCCGACTACATCGCGAGGATTTCTTAGGGAAGAAGGAATTTTGACAGGATTCACAAGATAGGCGGGATGGACAGGAATGATTACACCCTCTCCCCCTATGCCTGTTCGAAAGCAGCCAAGCTCATATTGTCTTGCACCTGGTCATGAGGAACGAGGAGGTACCTCCAAGGCTTCTTCCCAAGACTTTTATTGTACTCGGAGGCATGGCCGCACCACTCCTCAGCCGCTTGCTTCTTTGCGATGATAACAGGATCGGCAATTTCGTTCCTTGCCTTCGTCTCCGCCATATAGATGACATGACGGGTTTCCGCAACGAAGTCCGGGATGTATTCGCTATGCTGATGTCCATCCTGGTATACGATCTGGAACTGGCCTTTCGCAGGCTTGAACCACTTCTCCGCGTCGCGTTCGAGGATGGCGGAGAAGCGCCGTTCGGTATCGGAATTGAACTTAACTGCCGGATATAGGCAACGCTGATAGCCTGTGAATAGAATACGTCCGATCTTGGACTTGTCGAAGTCGCTACGTCGATAGTCCACCGACTCAAAGCCCATCTCGACTATGACCGCGCTCTTTTTGAGTGGGGTAAAGCCTCGACTCACCTTGACCTCAAAGCCGGTATCGGAGACTGAACGGTGCGTTCGCATCTGCGCCGCGATAAAGGCGACCAGGTCGGTCTGGTGGTATTGGAGGACGTTGCGAACCTCCTCCTCAACTGAAAGGTAGGATCGGAGGTGGGTGACGACTTGCCCGGCTAGCTCATAGAGGAGCTCTGCATGGTCATCGTAACTGATATCAGGCTCGTCGATGAGACCACGGACCAGGTAATCCTCAAGCCTGGCTTCCTTGACCCCAACCTTAGAAAAGCTAAAAGTCCGTTGTTCATTCGTCCGCAGGAACTGCATGAGAAGATCGCGGGAGACGGGCTGATACCGCAGGCTCCGGAGGTCAAGGGTAAAGGGCCGGAAGCTAACAGTGCTCCCCTCTCTCGGCAGGACGATGATGCGAGGAATATCGATAGTCCCTTCGACGAGATTCGTGATCACGCTATCGACGAGTGCGCTCGTTTCGGGGATGGTCTCCATGCCTTCGAGCTCGGCTTGGGGGGTTCCAAACCGGGCTTTCGCTTCCGCCACGATGGCAGCTTTCACCTCAGTCTTGTATAAATCCTGGGAGGATTTCAGTTCTTTTTTCTCTGTGATTACCGTATAGATCAGTTCCTTCATTTTCTGTTCAGCGGGGGAGCCTTGCTTTAGGGACTCCTCAACCTTGGAATTAGTCACAACGGTCTTCAGTTGTTCGCCAGGCTTGTGAGGTTCAAGCTCGATGGCTCGGAACTTGAGGACCGAATCCCCTCGGTTGGCCTCGTCCACGATGGCCTGGAATGAATCGTGGGCTATGATGTGGAGGGTATCGACCGCCTGGTCGCCTGTTCGTTTGCCGTATGGAAGCCGTAATCCGCGTCCGAGGGATTGCTCGACAAGGGTCCGCGCGTTTGCCGCGCGGAGGGGCACGATGGTGTACAGATTGGTGACGTCCCATCCTTCTTTCAGCATGTTCACATGGACAACGATCTCCGTAGGCTCGTCGGGGCTTTCGACGGCGAGGAGCCGTTGAATGACCTCTTCCTTCTCCTCTCCCGATTGGTTTGAATGGACCTGGATCACCTTCCCGGTGTATCGTCCTGAAAAGAAGTCTGCGGATTCCAAGAACTTCTGGAGCTGGTCCGCGTGGGTAGTGTCTTTTGACACGACAAGCATGAATGGTTTCACGATTGGCTTATCGTTTTGCCGTGCCCAGGTCTCGAGGTGGACCTTGGTGTTTTCATGCACACGGATCCCGTCCTCGAGCTTGATCTTTTCCAGTGCCTCGGGACTGACCTGGTCGGGATGGAAGTTCTTCTGCGTGACGACCGCCGGTTCCTTGACAAAGCCATCCGCCATCGCTTGCGCGAGGGGATAGTGGTAGAGGACATTCTGGAAGGTGATTCTCTTAGTCCCGGATTCCACAAAGGGAGTCGCTGTAAGCTCGAGCCCGAGAATGGGCTTGAGTTCGTTGATCGCCTTCACGCCAGCGCTGGCACGATAGCGATGGGACTCATCCATGAGGAGCACAAGGTCGGGCAGGGCTGCCAGGTACTCGAAGTAACTTTCTCCGATGTACTCCGAAAGACGCTTGATCCTTGGAGACTTGCCCCCGCGCACTTCGCTGTTGATCTTCGATATGTTGAAGATATTGATCTGGATTCCGCCCTCGATAAGGATCCCGCTCCGCGCCACGTCGGCGCGCTCATAGTTGTCCCCCGTGATGATCTGGGGTGGGTCTTGCGCGAACTCGGCGATGCCCTTGAAGACGTACTTAGCCGTTCCGGCGGTGAAATCCGCGATGAGCTTGTTGTAGATCGTCAAGTTAGGTGCAAGAACAAAGAAATGGTTCACTTTGTGCGCGAGGTGGAGATAACTAATGAAAGCACCCATGAGTCGCGTTTTCCCGACTCCTGTGGCCAGGGCGAAACAGAGGGATACGAAATCCCGATCAAATCCAGTAACATGCGGAAACTCCGACTGGATGATCTTGAGAGCCACATCCGGATCAGTCTCCTTTGAGGGCTTCACTAGCTCGGTGATCCGGGAGAGGATTTCAAGCGACTTTCGCTGCGGTTCGCGCAGGGAGAGTCGTCCTGCGATGGTATTGACTATGCGTTCAATCATTTACCCTCCGAGGTATTTTTACCCGCTTTGCCAGTTCCTGCATGTCTTTTTCCATACTGGTCGGTTCATCGCGCATTAGCGCTTGATAACGCTGATATGCCTGGTCCACCTTACCGAGCATCACTTCGTGGGAGATCGCACCCGCGTGGGTCAGGATTTCCCTGTCGGACAACTTAAGAAAATCATCCAATTTAGTGATCCAAGCCTCCATGGTCATGGGTTTCCGACTCATTGCCTGTAGCTCTGCGAACTCAAGGTAGGCCGTGACTATCCGATTCAGCTCATCCAGCTCTTTTTCGGTCAGGTAATTCTTGGCAATCGAGGCATCGGACTTGCGAAGGGCGGTTCCGGGCCAATTCGTGATGCCCAGATTCGGCGATTCGGGATCTAATCGCGACACGACCAACTCGGCGGCAGTATGGCCGTGGATGGCCCAATGCATCTTGTTCTGCACGGTGGCGAAAAAGGCCTGCGAAGCTTCGGCACGCGGATCGTAGTCGATGCTCGTTGCGTAGATGTCGAGCACCTTTCTCCAGAAAATCTTCTCCGAAGAGCGAATATCGCGGATGCGAGCGAGGAGCTCATCGAAATAGAGCCCACCGCCGCCAGCCTTCAATCGCTCGTCGTCCAGGGCAAACCCCTTTAGCGCGTACTCACGCAGGCGCTCCACGGCCCACTGGCGGAACAGGACACCACGCTCAGACCTGACCCTAAATCCAACCGCCATGATCATGGTCAAATTGTAGAGCTTTATGGATCTCCGGACCCGCCGTTGCCCCTCAAGGCGAACTTGTAAGGATTCCTTACAGGTTGACTCCTCGGAACATTCTCCGTCGCGATATATCTCTCTTACATGCTGCGTGATGTTCTGCGGGCTTGTCTGGTAGAGTTCGGCCATTAGGGCCTGAGAGAGCCATACTGTATCCCCGTCGAACTCCACATCGACTCGAACCTTTCCATTCTCGGCCTGGTAAAGAATTATCTTGTTCTGAGGACTGGAGTCATCGCTCATGGTCTTGCCCCCTTGCTTACCTTCCTGTACTTCTGTTGAGGGTGGTTAGGGACTTCGGGGAAGCTCAGTTCCAATTCGCCACGATCGAGCAACTCCTTAAGGAGATCTCCGACAGTATCCTCCCTTCGCCCAAGGATGTGCGCTAATTGTTTCCTGGACAAGACTTGGTATTCGCATAATGCGAGTATCGCCCTATGGCTTGCTTCGGGTTTTGCTCTCGCGCCGAGGTCTGCTACCAAAGCCTGAAGCTCCGGAGGAAGATCCTCGAGGTTGGGGGATAAGCCCTCGAGGTTGGGGGATAAGCCCTCGAGGTTGGGGGATAAGCCCTCGGAGTCCTGGAGATTCAATGATGCCATGAACTCAGGGCCGCCTTGGTAGTAGGTCGCCATTCCCTTGCCCTTCTGTACCAAGATGCCGCTATTCCTAAGACGCCGAAGAGCGGACGATGCGTGGAATGTATCGACTTTGTTGATATCCCTATATGCGGCGTTGCTGATGGCGCCAAACTCCTTCAGGAACACAAGGGCCTTGGCTTCCTCCGGACTCAGTTGATGATCCTTGAACCTTGAAAGCCAGCGTATGTCGCTGGCATCCATGAAGTGGTGGGTGAGCAGGGTAAGGACGAAGCTGTCTGATTCCCTGCTGGACTCGAAATAAGGGCTTGAAAGATTAGCTCTTTCCATCAGTTCCTGCATGACCCGGATACCGGAACCCTTAGTCTCGGCGAGACTGCATTCGTGGAGAATGGCGGCTATCTTCTCATTGCGATTCACCGACCCGGCCTCGCCCAGCTGATCGTCGGGCTTAAGCGAGCACCCAGGATTGCGGAACTCCAAACGGTTGCTGTAGCGGATGATCTGAACGGGCTGTTTTGTCCGGTAATTCCGGTGCATGAGCGCATTCACAACCGCCTCTCGGATGACGACGTCGGGAACAAGTGGCACTTCCTTGCGAAATACCCCATCTTCCAGGGAGAACCCGCGGGGCAGGTCGTCGAGAATAGCGGCGATGACCCGAGGGATGAGTGTCAGCAAGGGGCCCCGCATCTCCACTGTTTCAAAGCGCGTGTCGGGGTTCTCGATCCATGTTCTTCCCGGGACGCGGATGTAGTCGACTCGAGCCATGGGAGCGAGCCTTCGAAGCGCGGTATCCTTTCCAAAGCATAAGAGTCCGCATATCGTTGGAGAAAAGCTGCCATCCTTCATTCGCTGGGTCGAGCCTAAGGCGAAGAGCAACTCGTTATCCGACCACGCAAGCTCCGGCGCGGTCGGGTTTACATGCTCACGCCGCTGTCGATAGCTCTGGATCGCCTCAGCGGAGATATCAAGCTCGAGAGACATATCCTCGAGGATCGAGTCTTCGTAAGCTTTGTGACCGCGACCTTGGAACAGGAGTGAGACATCATCCTCAGTGCAGGTCTGATCGCTCGAACCGATCCTCCGGAATGCTCCTCTAGGCAAGCCACGGCTTTTGAGATAGACGGGTTTCTCAGCCGACTGGGCCTCGGAGACAGAAACCAAGAGCACATTCTTTCCGCCGAAGGCGAGTCGCCAAATCCGAGGACGAATCGCCACGTTGAACCGATCGGCACATTGGCTGGCCAAATCACTCTGAAGCTTGTCGGGATCGTCAACTCCGACCACTTCGTAGTCCGGAAACAACTGATCGTCGCTGCGCGCAACGCCCAAAATCAGGTAACCACCTCCCATCCCTGGTTCATTGCTAAAGGCGCAGATTGTTTCCATGATGCTTATATCGATGGAGGAACCGCGTTTCACCTCGAGATCGTGGCACTCGTCTCCGTTCCGCAACCGTTCAAGCAAGGATGCGAACAGCTGTTCCTGCTCCGTCAATGCCTGCCCGGTTTCGCTCATGATTCACCCCCAAAGAGATCCGGCTGATCTACCTTCGGTTTCGGCGCCGCAGGGAGGTTCTCCACCTGGAGGCTGTAGTCGTCATGTCCCCACTCGCATTTCGAGAGGACAGCGTTCGGGATCTTCTTGATAGTGAGGTTGGGAAACTGTTTGGTGTCAGCCCGGTATGCCGAGCAGAGGACGAGGAGAGTTCGGTTGGAGCCAACGTCCTCCGAAAGGGCGGCGAGTTGCTCGTGCCCGAGATTCTGCGTGGTCACCCAGATGAAGTCAGACTCCGTTGAATGCCCGTGGATAAAATACTCTGTCTCCGAGGGAGCGTAGGTGAAGCCCTCGAGCTTGCAGAGAGCCTCGGCGAGCATAGCGGCGTTGTAATCCTTATTTATTATCCAATTGCCCCACTTATCTTTTTCAAGGAGAGAAGGCGCGAGCTTATAATACCTAAAACCACCGCCACCCTTCCAACCAACAGCCTCAGTGATACCACCCGGATCCTGTCCATCTATGACCTTCTTAAGCCGTGGGATAATGTGAGTGTGACAGTGCTCGCCAAGCTCAACCATAATCCAGCGCCGCCCCATCTTGTGCGCGACAGCGCCAGTAGTGCCAGAACCGGCGAAGGAGTCAAGGACTAGGTCGCCGGGATTGGTACCCAACTCTACCACTCGTTGAAGCAAGCGCTCTGGTTTTGGCGTGCCAAATGGGTCATGGGGATTTAACGCTATTTGCTCTTTCTTACCATCTTGGGTATGCCCGACTTCAGTCCACTCCCAAATCGTCTGAGGAACCACGCCTTCATCAATATCCGAAAGGTATCGCTTGAAGGCAGGTACTCGGTTCTGCCCATCTTTGCCCCACCAAATCCGTCCTTCTTGGACGTAGCGAAGATGTGTTTCTTGCGAATATCTCCAAACAGCCGTTCTTTTGGGCCATACTTCCGAGCCCGTCAAGGGGTGTATTATTGGGTAATAGAGATTCGGACGAGCATCGGCGGACTTATTGCATGTGTAGTCACCCGCCTTCCAATTGCCTCTTGGGTCATTATCAGGATTTTTATATGCTGCATCCGAGTCCGATGACCGTTCAAGCGCGTTCGGTCGCCATTGTTCCTTTTGTTTTGCATATACCAGTACGTGATCGTGGCTGTCACTTATCCAAATCGCATCATTGGCAGGTGCGTACTTTTTCTGCCAGATGCAATTGGCGACAAAGTTAATCCTGCCAAATATTTCATCACAGACTATTTTTAAATAATGACACTCGTTATCATCTATGGTAATCCATAAACTTCCATCCCAGGATAACAATCGCTTGATTATCTCAAGACGGTCCCTAATCAAACCAAGCCACAGAGAATGCTCAACGCCATCGTCATAATGCTCAAATGCTGACCCGGTGTTGTAAGGCGGATCGATGAAAACACACTTCACCTTACCGGTGTACTCATCCTCGAGAGCCTTCAGGGCGAGAAGGTTGTCGCCAAAGATTAGCTTGTTATCGAATAGGTCGGTGTCGCCAACGCGATAAGCGGCGTGATGACTTTTCGCTGGTACCTCGATGAGGATGCGGGGCTCGAGACGAGGGCGGGTTTCTTTGCCGATCCAGGTTAGTTCGAGTTTAGGTTTAGTCATCCGCTGCCTCCAACGTATAGAACTCCAACAACTTGGCCTCGAGCAATCGTTTTTCCGGCAGCTTCGTCTGATACTCGGCCACCAATGCGGGTGAAAGACTCCGGCTCAGGCTGTATTCGACTACTTCCTGATCCTTGCTTGCGCAGAGGAGAAGTCCGATCGCCGCGTTTTCGTGCAGTTTCTTATGGTCACGATCGAGACATTCCAAATAAAAGCCGAGTTTGCCCAGATCCTCCGGCTCGAAACGTCCGACCTTGAGCTCGATTGCGACGAGGCAGTTCAATCCACGATGGAAGAAGAGGAGGTCGAGGGCAAAGTCTCGTCTGCCGACTTGCAGGGGGTACTCTGAGCCTATATAGCAGAAATCCCTCCCAAGCTCGATGAGGAAGTCCTTGAGGCGGGTTACCAAGCCCTTATGGAGATCGCTTTCGCTGTGTGCCGGCGCTAAATCAAGGAACTCGACCATGTAGGCATCCTTGAATGCGCCAAGCGCCTCAGCCCGGGATTGTGCAAGCACGGCTGTGGCCTGCGGTGGATTGAGCACGCTACGTTCGTAAAGGGATGCATTGTATTGACGCTCAAGTTCACGCTTGGACCAATGCTCGCGGATAGTCATCCTGACATAGAACTCGCGTTCCTCCGGTCCTTTGCTCTGTCCTAAAATGATCAGGTTGTGTGTCCACGGCAATTGTCGCACCAGTGGCGCGACTTTCTCCTCATTCCTATACGTCTCAAAGAATTGACGCATTCGGAAAAGATTGGATCGCGTAAAACCCCGCAAACCGGGCTGGGTTCGAGTAAGGTATTCCGCCAGCTGGTCGACGACACCCTCGCCCCACGTAGCGTTTGCGAGTTTCTTGCTGATGTACGCTCCGACCTGCCAATAGAGGTCGATCAAGCCGGTGTTAACTGCTTGGAGAGCACGCTGGCGAGATTGCTCTATTAGTGCGACAACTTCACTGAAGGATGTAAGGAGGTCTATATCAGCCATGAATTATTCCTCGCGAATTGGATGATGGGAGTGTCATCCGGTACTGCACCTCACACGTCAGCAAGAATTGCATAGTACTTCCGAGAGCCGCCGCCGAGCTTCTTCCTGGGCGCGCCGTCTTTGGAGCTCGGTGACTGCCTGGAGCTGCTCAGGGATAGCCGCATCGAGCAGCCTGGCTTCGGCAGATTCCATCGGACGCCCGCTCGAATGGATATAGAGCTTCCCACGGTAGTCGGTTGGCCAACTACGGTTCTCAACGTCCTTTATTCCACGACAGATCAAGTCACTCCAGGGATTCTGGACGGAGAGGACTATCCAACCCCGAGCCATTTAAACTTTCCTTTCATTTTCTGATTGAGGCATTATTGAGGATGATTATCTCATGCGACGCCGCGCTTGTCAAAAGCATCGAAGGGAATAGAGTAAGACCGTGGCTAAAAAATCATGCAAATCCTGATTATCTTGTTACCCTGTCTTATTTTGAGAGTACCTGAACGTGTAGAAAAGTCAATTTATGGGGTCTGACCCCGTGTTGACTATTGATCCATGGTGGAGCGGTAGGGGACTGCAGAGGCGCGGAATTCGGCCTGGGCGGCGGCAAGGAGAGCGGGCTCGGAGGCAAGGCGGAAGCCCGCCAAGGCCATCGCGGTTCCGGCCCAGCGCATAGCCTTGAAGGCCCAGGAGGAGCCCGAGGCGGCGCAGGACTGCCAGGTGTGGGCGCCCACCCCGAGAGGCCAGGTTGCGGCGTTCATCTGCCCCACAGGAACGACATAGGAGACATCCCCCGTGTCCAGGGAGCCTCCGATGCGCCTGCCCCGGCCGAAATCCCCCACCTCGCCGTGGATCGCAGACTTAAGAAGGCTCGCAGAGACCCCGATGGGCAGGAGGGTCGCCGGCCTGTCCTCCTTGGCCACTGTGGCCTGAAGCTTCTTGGCGAATTCCCTTTCCTCGGGACTGGGCTTGGGGAGGGGGAGGACCCGCATCGCCTCAAGAAGGGCGTCCTGGATGACATCGTTGGGCCGGTAGTCGCACTTTCCGTGCTTAATCTCGACGGAAAGAGAAGTCTCCGTCATGAGGCAGGCCCCCCGGGCCGCCTTCGAAACCCGCTTCATCACCGCCCTGACCATGGCGGCGGAGGGAGCGCGGATGTAGAGGAAGGTGGCCGCCCGCTCCGGCACGATGTTGGGACGCTGCCCTCCATCGGACACCACATAGTGGAGCATAACCCCAGGCTCAAGGTGCTCGCGCATGAACTCCAAGGAAATATTGAAGAGCTGGGCAGCGTCCAAGGCTGAGCGCCCCGCATAGGGGGCCATGCCCGCGTGGCTGGCGCGGCCACGGAAGGAAAAAACCACCGCCAAGTTCGCGCTGGTGAGATACCGATGGGGCGTGTTCACATCCGCGGGATGCCAGGTAAGGATGGCCGAACGCACCCGCCCCGCAACCCCCATGCTCTCCATGGCCGCAGCCAGGATTTCCGCCGCGGCGAGACTTCCCGCCCCCAACAGATTATGCCCGCAGGCATGGCCCGGAGCCCCTTCCGCCGTGGGGCGGCGCTCAGGCACGCAGGCTTGGGACATACCCGGCAAGGCGTCGTACTCCCCCATGAACGCGATGAGAGGTCCAGAACCCCTCCCCTTCTCGGCCATGAAGGAATGGGGAAGCTCGGAGAACTCAGTCACCTCGAAGCCTTGGGAAGCCAGCCTCTCCATATAGAGCCGGGAGGACCTTTCCTCATTAAAGGCTACCTCGGGATGCTCCCAAATATCCTGGGCGATGCAGTCAAAGGCATCGGCGGAGCCCTGGGCAAATCCAAGAATTTCGGAGACCAGTGTGTCTGACATGCTACTTCCTTAGGCACATCGCCTAGAGGCCTGCCTTGGCCTTGACCCGGGCGCGGCCTTCCTGGGCAAACTTGTATCCCTTGTTGAATTCCAAAGCCTTGCCGTACATCTCGTAGGCCTGCTTGTACTGGCCGAGCATCTCCTTTACATAGCCCAGCCTGTACCACCAATAGAACATGGATTTTTCCATCATCGTGGCAGTGGATAAGGCGATGTCCGCATGCTCGAACTTCTTCAGCCGGATATAGCATTCTCCCACATAATAGTAGGCGCTGGACATCCGCTCGTCCGTGGCGGGAGCGGCGGCGAAATAGGAAGCGAAGGAACGGAGCGCCTCCTCGTTGCGATTCAGGAAATAAAGAGACTCGGCCATCACCTCTTCCAGGCGATAGTCCTTTATGGAATGAAGGGCCTTCTGTACCGTCGAGACAACCTCGGCATGCCGGCCGAGCCTTAAAAGATTCCAGGCGCGAAGATGGACATACTCGGCGTTCTTGGGATTCGCGGCGACGAGCTTCTCAACGATGGCCAGGGAGGCGGCGAAGGACTTGTCCCCCTCAGCCTCCTTGCCCGCCACCTCAAGCTGGCGGCCGCGGGCATAGAGCTGCGAAGCCCGGGAAAATTCTTCCGCGGCGTTGGGAACTCCGGTTTGGGCGAAGGAAAAGGAAGCGGACATGATCAACAGGACAAGACAGGCCGCTTGAACTACAGCGCCGGACCTCGTCCTTAGCCAATACCGAAGGATTCCTCGCCCTTTTGTCACTGCACCACCTCGTTGATCGCCTGGGCAGCCCTGCGGCCCTCGCCCATGGCGAGGATCACCGTAGCCGCGCCGAGGACAATGTCGCCGCCGGCATAGACCAGATCCATGCTCGTCTTCTGCTTCTCATCTACGAGAATATGACCCCACTTGTCAACATTCAATTCCGGCGTAGTCCGGGAAATCAAAGGATTGGACTCGTTTCCCACCGCCACGATGACCGTGTCGAAGGGAATGATCTCCTCGCTCCCCCTGACGGCCATGGGCCGGCGCCGTCCCGAAGCATCGGGAAGGCCTAGTTCGAAGGACTGGACCTCCAAGGCCGCCACCCGCCCTGAGTCGTCGCCCAGGACCTTCGTGGGGCTTCTTAGAAAGTCGAAGATAATCCCCTCTTCCATAGCATGGACCACCTCTTCAGCCCGGGCGGGCATCTCCTCCCTGGTCCGGCGGTACAACACGCGAACCTCCTCCGCCCCTAGGCGCAAGGCCATGCGGGCCGCGTCCATGGCCACGTTGCCGCCCCCCAGGACCGCGACCCGCTCGGACGGATAAATGGGCGTCGCGGCCCGCACTCTGTCGTAGGCCTTCATGAGGTTCGCCCTGGTGAGGTATTCGTTGGCGGAAAAGACCCCCACCAGGTTTTCCCCCGGAATGTCCATGAACTTGGGCAGGCCCGCCCCAGTGCCGATGAAGACCGCATCGTAGCCGTCGTCCTTGAGCAGGGCTAAAAGCTTGCGCGTGCGGCCCACCAGGTAATTCATCTCAAAACGGACACCCATGGACTCAAGAACCCCGGCTTCATCGGCAACCAGGGCCTTGGGCAGCCGGAATTCAGGAATTCCATACACCATGACGCCGCCCGCCTTGTGGAAGGCCTCGAAAATGGTGACCTCATGGCCTTCCCGGCGCACATCCACCGCGCAGGTCAAACCAGCGGGCCCCGCGCCGACCACCGCTATCCTTTTCCCACCGTTCCAACCTCCCTATCTGCACCGCCTTTTCCACCCCGCCCAAGGCCTTGCCCACCGTGCAGGGGAGCTGGCACTGCTTTTCCTGGGGGCAAACCCTTCCGCAGATGGAAGGCAGAAGGTTGGTACGCTTTATCACCGTGGCGGCTTCGGCGAAATCCCCTTCCTTCATTTTGGCTATGAAGCCGGGTATGTCGATCTTGACCGGGCATCCGGCAACGCAGGGCGCGTTCCTGCACTGCAGACAGCGCTCCGCCTCGATTATAGCTTGCTCCCTGGTATACCCCGTGGCCACTTCTTCCATGTTGGCCCGGCGGAGATCGGGGTTCTGGTTTGGCATGTCCTGGACGGGGATCCCTAGCCGCGCCTTGGGCGTAAGAGTCATGGCGCGGATCCGTTCCAATTCCAATCGGGCGATTTCCTGGCTCTGCTGCATTTCCATGTGGCTCATTTCGCCCCTTCCTTTTCAGCATCGATCTTTTCCTGAATCTCCATTTCCATGTGGCACTTGTCGTGATGGGCCTTTTCAATGGCCTTGTAGGCGCCAAGCCTAGTCATCATCTGAGCCCAGTCAACCTGGTGGGCGTCGAACTCCGGCCCATCCACGCAGACGAACTTTGTCTCGCCCCCCACGGAGACCCGGCAGCCCCCGCACATCCCCGTGCCGTCGATCATGATGGTGTTCAGGGAGGCGAGGGTCTTTACGCCGAAGGGCCTTGTGGTTTCGGCGCAGAATTTCATCATTATGGGAGGGCCAATGGCCACGACTATGTCAGGGGAAGGCGAGAGGGTGCAGAGTTCCTTCAAGGGTTCGGTGACCAAGGCCTTTCGGCCCGCGGAGCCGTCGTCGGTCACAAGGATGTTCTCGTCCGCCGCGGCGGACATTTCTTCCTGCATGACAAGGAGGTCCTTGGTCCTGGCTCCGGAGATCACCGTCACCCTGTTGCCCGCGGCCTTGAGGGCCTTGACGATGGGGTGCAAGGGGGCGAGCCCTATACCTCCGCCCACGCAGACAGCCCAGCCGAATTTTTCTATGTGGGTCGGATTTCCCAGGGGGCCCAATAGGACTATTCCATCACCAGGTTCCTTCGTGGCCAATTTGTGCGTGCTGGCACCCACGGTCTGAAAGACCAGGGTGACGGTTCCCGCCTCTAGGTCGGCGTCCGCTATAGTGAGGGGGATGCGCTCGGCGTAATCTTCGTCGTACTGGACTATGACAAATTGCCCCGCTTTGCGTTCCCTGGCGACCAGGGGGGCTTCGATGACCATCTTGTAGACTTCGTCCGAGAGCCTACGCTTGGAAATGACTTTGTGCTGGCTGTGCATGGGCTTCCTTTTTTACGCCCGATTGGGGCGGGGTAGCAGTGTAGCATGGAATCGCGGCGACAGGCACCTTCGATCCGTGTTATTCTATATGTCCCGCATGAGATTTGTCCACGCGCAAAAGGAGATGCAATGGCCTTTCCTCTCACTCCGGAAAAATTTTCCTCCTCGCCCTTTTTCAATCCCTCGGATTTCCTTTCCTACATGAGGTCCCTTGGAGCCCTTAAGGACGAGGCGCCACCTAAGGGGGTGATCTTGGGCTATCAGAGAAGCCTGGTGCGCTACATCATGGAGAATTTTTCAACCCGCGAATCCGAGGGATATTTTGGGCGGGACCTGCATTACATAGACGAAGCCTGGGCAGGAAACGGGGAAATTGCCCTGGTTTCGGGCTTCGGGGTCGGCGCGCCCGCCGCGGCTGTCATGGTGGAGGAGCTCATCGCCTGGGGCGTGGGGTCCTTTGTCTCCATGGGCACAGCCGGGAGCCTGCGCGCCGACCTTCCCCCGGGTTCCTTGGTGCTCTGCACTTCAGCCTTCCGCGACGAGGGAACCTCGCGGCACTACATCGCGGGGTCAGACCCCGCATTGCCTGACCCTGCGCTGACCCGGCGTCTCGCGACGGCCTTGTCCAACCGAGGGCTGGCATACGCAGCAGGCCCAACCTGGACCATCGATGCGATCTATCGCGAAACACCTCTGGAGGTCATGGCGTTCCGGGATCTTGGAGCGCTGGTGGTGGAAATGGAAGCTTCAGCCCTCTTCGCCATCGCCGCCCACCGTGGGGTGCCCATCGCTGCGTGTTTCTCCGTCTCCGACACCTTGGCGGAACTCAAATGGCGGCCGGAATTCCATACCGAAACCACGAAGGAGGGCTTGGAAGTGCTGTTCGCCGCCGCGACCTAGCCTATCCGCGTTCTCGCCCCGTGGCTTCCCTTCACGGTAGAAAGCGGCGCCACGAAGCATCCTCGGCCCAGCAGGGTTCCGGGGTTGAGCACCGAATTGCACCCGACTTCGCAGCCGTCGCCAAGGATAGCTCCCAGCTTTTCCAGGCCTGTAGCGGCATATTCAAGGCCGGGCTGGCCGTCGGGGGAAAGCAGTTGTATCCGCACCTGCCGCTTGTCCATCCTGACGTTGGAGAGGATAACCCCAGCCCCGATGTGAGACCGAATCCCCAATATCGAGTCTCCCACATAGTTAAAATGGGGCGCCTGGGACCCTTCCAGAAGGATGCAGTGCTTGAATTCCGAGGCGTGTCCCAGGACGGCTCCGTCCCCCGCGAGGACAAAGCCCCGCAGGTAGGCGCCCTGACGCACTTCGCAGCCCCTGCCTATCCATGCAGGTCCCTTTACCATGGCTCCAGCCTCGATCCTGCTGCCTGCGCCCACAAAAACCTCGCCCTGGATGGTCGCCCGGGGATCCACCTCGGCGCCAGCCTCCAGGTAGAGCCTGGCCTCGCCCGAGGGGGTGGAGGAGCCGGCGGCCCTTGTGGCTGGATAGGCCCCTGTGGCCGGCCTGGCCTGGAGGATGCGCCCATTCAGCCTGCACATCTCGAAGAGGCCTTCCAGGTAGGCATCAAGGGCGGCCAAGGCCTCCCAGGGTCCCGTCGCTCCCTCGAACAAGGCTTCATGGGCGCTATCGCCCAGGTCAAACAGCTCCGGCATCCCTAGCCATCGCGCTCGTGGTGATCCTGTCAATCCTGAAAATCCTGTTATCCTGTCCGATCTGTCCGATCTGTCCGATCTGTCCGATCTGTCCGATTTATTCACCGGCGCACCCTCCCCCGGGAATCCACAGGGGCGAAGGATAGTCGCCGCGGCGTATCCTCAATGCGATGGAATTCCGGGCGGATTGAATGTCCGCGGGATTGGTGAGCCCAAAATACTCCTCCCGCACGGGAAGAACCTTGAATCGAGCCGCCTTGGCCGCAACCATCTCTCCGACAATAAAAGGCAAATAAAACTCAGCCCCTCCCGCCGCTCCGTCGGTCCTTAAAAACTCCGAAAAAAGCCGCTCCGCCCACGGAAAAACCGATTCATCCAAGCCCCAGAGATTCATCGAAGCGAAGGCCTCAGGCGAAAGAGCCACGGAAGGATCGCCCTTAGGCCGGGAGATGAGGGAATCCCCCTCCCATTCCACCCGGACATGTTCGACGATGTTCGTAAGAAATCCCTCCTCATCGGCGCCGCACACAGCCCTGGACACGGAACCGGACTTGGGCACCACACCGCCAAGCCTGTAGCCCGCAAGGCATAGCTCTGCGCTTGCGGGAAAGCCGCCTTTAAGATGCCGCGCCACGGCAGAGAAGCCGGAAAGCCCATAGAAATCATCAGCATTGATCACCGCGAAGGGCTCCCGTCCCATGGCTTCGCGGGCGCAAAGGAGGGCATGCCCCGTCCCCCACGGCTTGGATCTCCCCTGCCTTGAATCCATCGATTGGTAGGCCAGCCGCACAGGGATCTTACCCTCGATCCGGGATAGGACAGTCTCGCGAAAATCCCGTTCGATATCCCGACGGATAAGAAATACCGCCTCGTTAAAACCAGCCCTGAGGGCATCGAAGAGATTGTACTCCAGCAAAGTCTCTCCGCAGGGGCCGACGCCGGCAATCTGCTTGATGCCCCCGAACCGCGAACCGATGCCCGCGGCCAGAATCAGTAATTTCATATTTCTACTATACCTCTACCGTTTCATTGGTCAATCGCCGCGGTCCGCTATTCGATACGAACCTCTCAGGATTACTCCATATATATACGATGCGCCCGCCCCGGATATTGAAATAATCCCGATTAGGGGTTAGAATTACCTAGCTTTCGAGAACGATCGTCCATTTGAAGCACCACAGCCCTACACTTTTCTTCATGCCCTCGGTGTAGGAAATCGGACAGTCTCTCTGCCGAAAGCTCCAACATCCCCATCTCCAAGAAAAGGAACTACAATGGCTGATTCCAAGTCAATGGTGATGATCGACGGAAACACGGCGGCGGCCTATGTATCCCACGCCTGTTCGGAAGTCATCGCGATCTACCCCATCACCCCCTCCTCCAACATGGGAGAACTCGCTGACGAGTTCTCTTCGATGGGCAGGAAAAACCTTTGGGGAACTGTTCCTCAGGTCGTAGAGATGCAGTCCGAGGCCGGCGCAGCCGGTGCCGTGCACGGAGCGCTCACCACGGGAGCCCTGTGTACCACCTATACCGCCTCCCAAGGTCTCCTTCTCATGATCCCGAACATGTTCAAGATCGCCGGCGAAGCCACCCCCACGGTGTTCCACATCGCCGCCCGGGCCGTAGCCGCCCACGCCCTCTCCATCTTCGGAGACCATCAGGACGTCATGGCCGCCCGCCAGGCCGGCTGGGCCATGCTCGCCTCGGACAATGTCCAGGAAGTCATGGACCTCGCCCTTGTCGCTCACGCCGCCACCCTCAAGACCAGAGTACCCTTCCTTCATTTCTTCGACGGCTTCCGCACCTCCCATGAAGTGCAGAAAGTCGAGGAACTCTCCTACGACACCATGAGGAAACTCATTCCTGAAGACCTGGTGCGCGCCCACCGGGACAGAGGGCTCTCTCCCGAGCATCCCTCCATCCGCGGAACCAGCCAAAACCCCGACGTCTACTTCGCCGGCCGCGAGGCAACCAGCAAATTCCATGCCGCCACCCCCGCCTTGGTTCAAAAGACCATGGACGAGTTCGCCGCCCTCACAGGCCGCGCCTATAAGCTCTTCGAGTACTCAGGCGCCCCGGATGCCGAGCGCGTGGTCATCGTCATGGGATCCGGTGCCGACACGGTGGAAGAGACTGTCAATTCCCTGGTCGCCCGGGGAGAAAAAGTAGGCGTGGTGAAGGTCCACCTTTTCAGGCCCTTCTCGGTGGAACACTTTGTCGCCGCCCTCCCGGCCAGCATCAAGTCGATAGCAGTCCTGGACAGGACCAAGGAACCCGGCGCCATTGGCGAGCCCCTCTACGAGGATGTCCGCACCGCCATCGGCGAAGCCATGGCCGCGGGCAAAGCCTCCTTCAAGACCTGGCCCAAGGTCGTGGGCGGCCGCTACGGCTTGGGATCCTTCGAGTTCACCCCCGCCATGGCCAAGGGCGTGTTCGACAACATCACCAAGGCCGAGCCCAAGAACCACTTCACCGTGGGCATAGTGGACGACGTCTCCTTCACCAACATCACCTACGACGAGCACTTCGAGCTCAATGCCGAGGGCACCGTGGAGTGCCTCTTCTACGGCCTAGGCTCGGACGGCACCGTGGGAGCCAACAAGAACTCCATCAAGATAATCGGCGATGAAACCGACTACTCAGCCCAGGGTTATTTCGAGTACGACTCCAAGAAGGCCGGAACCTACACAATCAGCCATCTTCGCTTCGGATCCAAGAAGATTAAGAAGCCCTACCTTGTCTCCAAGGCGGACTTCGTCGCCTGCCACAAGTTCTCCTTCCTTGAGAAGCTCGACATGCTGGTCAACGCCAAGCCCGGCGGCACCTTCCTCCTCAACAGTCCCTACTCCGCCGACCAAGTCTGGGACCACCTCCCCGTCGAAGTCCAGAAGCACATTGCAGACAAGAAACTCAAGTTCTATGTAATCGATGCCATGGACATCGCCGAGAAATCCGGCATGGGCACTCGTATCAACACCATCATGCAGACCGCCTTCTTCAAGATCTCAGGTGTCCTCCCTGAGGACGAAGCCATCAGCCTCATCAAGAAGTACACCGAGAAGACCTACCACAGAAAGGGCGCGGATGTGGTGGAAAAGAACCTTGTGGCCATCGACATGGCCCTGAACGCAACCCGGAAGGTCGAGGTCAAGGCTGCGAACTCCACAACGAAGATTTTGGCCCCTGTTCCCGCGAACTCCCCGGCCTTCGTCAAGGAAACCCTGGGCGAGATCATCGGCATGCGCGGCGCCAAGCTCCCGGTCTCCAGGCTCCCCGAGGATGGCACCTTCCCCACCGGGACCACCAGGTTTGAGAAGCGCAACATCGCGGAGAAGATTCCCGTCTGGAATTCCGAGATCTGCATCCAGTGCGGACAGTGCTCCATGGTCTGCCCCCACGCGGTAATCCGCCTCAAAGCCTACGAGCCCAAGTATTTGGCAGGAGCCCCCAAGTATTTGGCAGGAGCCCCCGCCACCTTCAAGAGCGCCGAGGCCAAGGGCAAAGAACTGGCGGGACTCAAGGCCACCCTCCAGGTCGCTCCCGAGGATTGCACCGGCTGCGGCGCCTGTGTGAACATCTGCCCTATAAATGACAAAGCCGTCGCCGGTTGGAAGGCCATCAACCTGGAAACCCAGGCACCCCTTAGGGAGGTCGAGGCGGCCAACTGGGACTTCTTCCTCTCCATCCCCGACACGCCCGCCAAGTACCTCAACCTCAACCTGCCCAAGGGCATCGCCATGAAGCTCCCCCTGTTCGAGTTCTCCGGCGCCTGCGCAGGTTGTGGCGAAACCCCCTATCTCAAGCTCATGAGCCAACTCTATGGCGACCGCGCCGTCCTGGCCAACGCCACAGGCTGTTCCTCCATCTACGGCGGCAACCTGCCCACCACCCCCTATTGCACCCGGGCGGACGGCAAAGGCCCGGCCTGGTCCAACAGCCTCTTCGAAGACGCAGCCGAGTTCGGCATGGGCATGAGGCTCACGGCGGATAAGCAGGCCGAATACGCCAAGGAACTCCTCCTCGAGGCCAAGGGCAAGGACGTGCCGGCGGAACTCGCCGACACGCTCCTTTCAAATCCCATGGCCTCGGATGAAGAGGTGGACGCCCAGCGGGTCTCGGTTGAGAAACTCAAGGGCATCCTCGCCAAGGTGGACGCCTCCTGGGCTAAGGAACTCGTCAACGTGGCGGACAGGCTGGTAAAGAAATCGGTCTGGATAATTGGCGGCGACGGCTGGGCCTACGACATCGGCTACGGGGGCCTCGATCATGTCATCGCCTCGGGCAAGAACGTCAACCTCCTGGTTCTGGATACCGAAGTCTACTCCAACACCGGGGGCCAGGCGTCCAAGTCCACTCCAATCGGAGCTATAGCCAAGTTCGCCACCTCCGGCAAGGAGACCATGAAGAAGGATCTGGGCATGATGGCCATGAGCTACGGCTACGTCTACGTGGCCCAGATTGCCATGGGCGCCAACATGAACCAGACCATCAAGGCCTTCCGCGAGGCGGAAAGCTATGACGGCCCCTCTGTCATCATCGCTTACTCCCACTGCATCAACCAGGGCATCGACATGATGAAGGGCATTAACCAGCAGAAGGCGGCGGTGGATTCTGGCGTATGGCCCCTCTACCGCTACGATCCCAGACTCAAGGCCCAGGGCAAGAACCCCTTCCAGCTTGATTCCAAGGCTCCCGACTTCTCCAAGCTGGACGCCTACATGTACGCCGAAGTGCGCTTCAAGTCCTTGCGGGACGCCAACGCCGAGAGGGCGAAGATGCTCCTTGAAAAGCAGCGCGGCCTCATTGAGCGCCGGTACAACGAGTATAAGTACCTGGCGGACCGCCCCTTCTAAGGGCCGCGGACCTCGCCTCGCAACGTCATGCGCCTAGCCCGGGCTCCCCAAGGAGCTCGGGCTTTTTTCAAGGGATTGACCCTCCCAGGTTCCGGGGATATTTTATCCATATTTTGATAGAACAAATAAAAGCCTACAAGTTTTCCATCCTCATTGCCCTAGCCATCGTGGCAGCCCTCCTAATCCCTTCCTACGCCTTCTCCAAGATCTCTTCCCCAACCGGGATGGATAAGATCGTGCACTTTGGTTTGTTTTTTATATTCACCCTAGTCTATATAGTTGAATTTAAGAAAGAGAAACATAAATTTCCCGGCTTTCAGCACGGAGCGTTAATTGCCTTCGGCTTTGTCATCGCTTCGGAATTACTCCAGCTCTTCTCCCGCTCCAGGAGATTCGAACTTTTGGATGTTGCTGCGGGCATCCTAGGGTCGGCCACGGTGCTTGCGATATTTAAATTATTGTCCTTAAAGGAAAAAAATCGCTGAGCATAACGAAAGCGCGCCAGGGGCGCTGATAATAAATCCGTGCCCCTCGCGCGCCCTACACTGCTCTCAATCTTAGATTATTATTACTTAGCACTTTTTAAAATATTCAATTATTAAAACAACTTATTTTATTGTTTCATGTTCATGATTGCTTTTATATAAAATAAACGCAAGAGACAATCTTCAACTTGCTTGTAGACGTTTGTCTACGACGCCAATTTTATTCCACTTTGTGGAACTTCATGGCATAAAATTTTAAAAATCGCTTGAACCACTGTTTTAATTTGACAGGAACCGAGGATTCGATATATAGAAATGGTATTATCGGAAAAAGGAACCTATATGGTCGGACACGAAGATGCGGAATATCGGGCCGCGACCCTCTTTAGAAAGACTGGCCTTGTCTTTACCTGCTTCTTCGCCGTGATTTTCGTCCTCTCCCTCTCTATCAGCCTCCTCCGAGACAATAGAAGTCCCGATTTTCCCTTCATGTTCATCAATTCGGTCATCTTGTTCTTCGCCACTGCTGCATTCCTTTTCTCAAGCCTCTATCCACGGCTCAACGGGGTTCAGCCCATAGTCCTCCTCGTGCTTACTCCCCTTGCCATGACTGATCCCAGCATTTCCTTTCTCAGCCTTGGGTTCTTCATCTGCGCTGAAATCCTCCTCCATCGCCTGGGTTATTTTGAAACGCAAAGGAAGTTCAAGATAATCATTAATGTCTCCTATTATTACCTTTGCCAAATCCTCATCGGAGTAACCTCCGGCCTTCACTACGCCCTTATAATCGTATCCCTCTTGTTCAGCACGATTTTCCTGATATTCCTTATCCTCGCCTTTGGCAATACCTGGGTAATCTATCTCAAGGATCCAAAACCGCGCCTATCCTTGAGCACCCTCAATCTCACCAAGATGGAGGTCGTCTACCTCCGGAGTCTCCTGGATGGCAAGACTATCAAATCCATAGCGATCGAGTCCGGCGTGAAGGAATCCACGGTGCGGAACACACTCTCGCGGGTATATAAAAAATTTGATGTCATCGATAAGGCAGGGCTCATCGCAAAGTGCGGACAATTCAAGCTTACCGCCTAGCCGCCTCGGTCCTATTGTAACTTTTAAAGGTATTCTTTATGGTGGTTTAGCGAGAGGTCATCATGCAAACCACCGTCCTCCCCTCCCGGGAATCACTCGCCGGACAGACCGCCCCGACGGTCCTGCCTCGATCGAAAGAAGCCGCCGAGGCGTTTTCACTTTTATACACCATAATCGCCCGCCTCAGGGCGCCGGACGGATGTCCCTGGGACAGGGAACAAAGCCCCGCATCAATTCGTGGAAACATCCTGGAAGAAGCCTACGAATTGGTGGAAGCGATCAGCGAGGGTGACCAGATCCACGCTAACGAAGAAATCGGGGACCTCTTCCTCTTGGCGACCATGACTGCCTACATGTACGAACAGGAATCCGCCTTTACCGTCGCCGACGCCCTGGCGGGCGTGGCGGAAAAGCTCGTTCGCCGACACCCCCATGTCTTTGGAGCCGAGGAGGCCGCCACCGCCTCGGGGGTTGTGGAATTGTGGAACAGTATAAAGGAAACCAAGGAAGGGCGAAGGAAAAAAGATTCCCTGCTGGACGAGGTTCCGCGATACCTCCCGCCTATGGAAAGGGCGTACAAGCTTCAGAAAAGAACCGCCAAGGTCGGCTTCGACTGGACGACGAAAGAAGAGGTCTGGGGGAAGGTCAGGGAGGAATTGAGGGAAGCGGAGGAGGAAAAGACCTCAGGCAACACGGACCACCTTGAGGAAGAGATGGGGGATCTCCTCTTCTCCGTAGTCAATCTTGCGCGGTTTTCCGGCATCGACCCCTCGGTAGCCCTGCAAAGAACCAATGAAAAATTCTCCAAGCGGTTCCGCTTCATTGAAAAGCGCCTCAAGGAAGAAGGCCTGAAACCGGCGGCTGAATATTTCTCCCGCATGGACAGCCTTTGGAACGAGGCGAAAAGCCAATGAAAGACCTCACCTCCGGAGACGAGACCAGGCAACTCATCTGGTTCGCCCTGCCCATGCTCCTCGGAAACGTATTCCAGCAGTTCTACAACATGGTGGACAGCTTTGTGGTGGGCAGATTCATCGGCACCGAGGCCCTGGCGGCTGTGGGAACCTCCTTCCCTATCCTATTTCTCATGCTCTCCCTCATCATGGGGATAGCCATGGGCTCCACGGTCCTCATATCCCAATATTTCGGCAAGAAGGATCTGGCCAGCCTCTCCAAGGTGGTGGACACAAGCTATGTGTTCATTTTCAGCGCCGGCATCCTTGTGACAGCAGGAGGAATCCTCGCCACTCCCTTCATTCTTCGCGCCCTCGCCGTCCCTCAGGGAATCTTCGAGCCCGCCGCCGCCTACCTGCGGATAATTTTCGCCGGCATGATCACCACCTTCGGCTACAACGGCGTCTCGGCCATGCTGCGCGGCTTAGGCGATTCAAAGACCCCACTCTTGCTCCTGGTCGCATCAACCCTCACCAATATCGTGCTCGACCTGCTCTTTGTGATCTCCTTCGGATGGGGCGTAAAGGGCGCAGCCTGGGCCACAGTGATAGCCCAGGCGATTTCCTTCCTCGGCGGCCTCTATGTGCTTGACAGGAGGAATCAAATCCTGCGCTTCCGGTTCAAAAGGCTTAAGTGGGACAGGCCCTCTTTCTCCCTCATGCTCAAAATCGGCCTGCCCTCCGGAATCCAACAAACCTTTGTCTCCCTGGGCATGATGGTGCTCTCCCGCATAGTGAACGAATTCGGCGCCACCACAATGGCGGCCTTTACCGCCGCATCCAGGATAGACGCAATCGCCGCCCTTCCAGCAATGAACCTGAGCCAAGCGATCACCACCTTCACGGGACAGAATATCGGAGCAGGTAAAATCGAAAGGGTCAAACGCGGCCATCTCTCCGCCCTAGGACTCTCCAGCGCCATATCTGTAGCGATCGGCCTTGTGGTGATCCTCGCGGGGGCCCCCCTTATCGGCATTTTCACCGCCGACGCGGAAGTGATACGCATAGGCAACGAATACTTCCGGATCGTTGGGTTCTTCTATTTCGCCTTCAGCTTCATGATGGTCAACAACGGAGTCCTGCGCGGCGCAGGGGATGTCCTGGTTCCCATGTTCATCACCCTTGTCGCCCTCTGGCTGGTGAGAGTACCCGCGGCCTTCATCTTCACCAGGGTCCTCGGCATGGGATCCAAGGGTGTCTGGTGGTCGATTCCCGCGGCATGGATGATTGGAGGCGGAGCCTCTACATGGTATTATCTGGCCGGACGGTGGAAGAAAAAGAATCTTATTGGCGGAGTTCGACACAATGGCTAGTCAGGAACAGAGAAGGGGCGGCGCGGCCAAACCTTCCCCGCTTTCCCCAAAGAGGCTCGGACAAGCGAGAAAAGCTTACTATACCTTCAATTTTCTAAATTCCTTTTCCTTCGTGTTTCTTTCAGGATCCTTCGTAACCCTCTTCGCAATCCGCATGGGCGCTTCCAACGCCCTGGTTGGGGTGTTAAACGCCATTGCCTACGCCACCTTCTTCATGATGCCCATCGGCAAGAAAGTCGTGAGGAAGAAACCTATCGTCTGGACCTTCGGGTGGGCGTGGGTTGGAAGATATACCGCCTTCATCCCAACCCTGATGGCCCCCCTCTTCGCCGCCCGGGGCATGAACGGTGTCGCTATCGGCCTCCTCATCACGGGCGTGGCGGGATTCGCCTTTTTCAGGGGCATTGCCTTGATCGGCAACAATCCCGTGGTGGGATTCCTCGCCACCGGAGGCGGGGAAAAACCCCGCTCGGACCGCGGCGAATTCATGACCAATACTTCCATAATCAATTCCCTGGCCTCCATGACCAGCGGCCTCTTGGTAGCCCTTTTCCTTGGCGAGAACGCCACGCCTTGGTCCTATTCCCTGGGTGTGTGCATCGGCCTAGGGTCAGGGTATTTAGGATGCTACTACCTTCTCAAAACCCCCGAACCCACAAACTACAACCCCGACTCGGGCAGTTCTCTTCTGGAAACCACCAGGGAAGCCGTCAAGGATCCAACCTTTCGGCGCTTCATCTTTCTTTTCATGGCCTTGTCCTTCGTGTCGGGCATGGGAAGATCCTTCCTCCCGGTTTACGCGAAGGATGTTTTCTCCCAAGGCGACGACGCTGTCATGGTCTACGCCCTCCTGTCCAGCATGGGCTCGGTGGTCATGGGACTCCTATCCAGGCTTGTGGTTGACCGCCTGGGCTCGAAGCCCCTCTTCATCATCTTCAGCTCAATTGGGCTGGTAAGCTTCCTGCCTATGGCCCTCATCCCCGGCACCTCAGCGTTCTTCTCTTCCAGCGCCGCAACCGCTCTTTTTCTCGCCGGTGTCCATTTCATCTCCGCCTTCGGATTCGCAGGAGAAGAAAATGCCGGGCAAACCTACTATTTTTCCCTGGTTCCAAAAGAAAAGACTTTAGACCTATCGGTGATCTATTATTTCGCCTTTGGATTGGGAGGATCCCTAGGGTCGGGATTCGGCGGGCTTTTGCTGGACGGCTTTGGCGCTCTTGGATACAGCCACACCGCCTCCTACCGCCTCTTCTATGGCTTCCTATGCATCCTCCTTGGCATTTCGATCTACTTCATGCAAGCCTTGCGGAGATTGGGCTCGGCCAGCGTCACCCAGTCCCTGGGCGTCATGTTCTCCTTAAGGGATCTCCGTGCCTTCGACCTCCTCATGCGCCTGGACAGGAGCGCCAACCCCAAGCAGGAAGTGAAGCTCATCCAGGAACTAGGAAGAAAGGCCAGCCTGCTTTCCCAGGAAGAACTTCTGGACTACCTGAGGTCACCGCGGTTCCAGGTGAGGATGGAAGCTCTGCGAGCCTTCGAATCCATGTCCCATCTATCCCAAAAAGTAATACGCTTTCTCCTTAAGGAAGTGGAGACCCACAGTTTCACCACCTCCTACGTGGCCGCCCGCATACTGGGCAAGCATGGGACGGCAGAGGCTATTCCCACCTTGAGAAGGTCCTTGGAAGTCGAAGACTACATGCTGCAAGGCAGCGTCATGATCTCCCTCGCGCAACTCGGAGACGAGGAGTCTATACCCCTCATCGAATCGATACTCATGAAAAGCAAGAATCCCCGGGTGAAGATCTCCGCCGCCTACGCCCTGGAAGTCCTGAAATCGAAAAACTCCCTCCCCGCCCTGGTCTCAAGCCTCAAGAACGACGATCCTCCCGCCTTCGTCTCGGATGAAATCGTCATCGCCATGGCTTCGATCATGGAAATTTCCAAGGAATTCTATCCCTTGTATTCAGCATTCATGGAAGATGAGAACGATGGGGTTTCCCAGCTCAGATCCACTGCTTCGGACATAATCGTGGACAACAGGACCCTGGAGCAGTGGCAGAAAGACGTGGAAACCCTCTTCGGGGAAGAGGGAGAATCAGGTAAGGGAATGGCGGGATTCATAGTCCGGACAGGAACGGATCCCCAGACCGAATTGGTCTTGAGCCAAGCCCTGTTGGATCCGGATCTCCATTATAAGGGACTTAAGTTCTTGGCCGCGGCCTATCCTCTCTTCGTCAAGCGAGGTGTTACGGAAGCCTGATGGTTCTCTTGTCAGGATCGGGATTTTTCTTATAGAAGATGGCCATGTTGCCGATGACCCGTACCAACTCCGATGCGGTGGCAACGGACAGATCGGCGGCGATGGTTTTCTTGTCGTCCTTGAAGTCGACAAATTTAAGCTTCACCAATTCGTGCCGTTCCAGCAGGGTCGCCAGCTGTACTGCAAGGGCTTCGGTCGGTCCCTGTTTCCCGAGATGGATACCCGCCGGTATTGTGGAAGCAAGGCCGGTCAAGAAACTCCGCGACTTGGAATCGAGCATGCTCTTTACCTCCTTAAAAGGGCAGGGAGGCCAAAAGCCGTGACAAAAGGCCCACCAGGGCGCCGCCCGCTGCCCTGAGAACCGCCAGGAAAATAAATCCCGTGATGAGGCCCTGGAGATAATCCACCGCTCGGCCTCGATAAATCCTCATGTTGATTGCGTGGAGGACAGGATTGACGATGGCGTCGATCACGTTCCAGAGGGGATGGAAGCTGTTCCACTTGAAGACCAGGACAAGAACCCTTGCCAGGGTACATAAGGCAAGGAAGGAAAGTATAAAAGAAACGGCTGACCAGGATGCACCGAGGACAAGGCTGGCCAGAAAGCCAAGGCTAATCCTTCCGGATATTGCGACGGAGGAGAAGAAGTTGTTTGCCACGGACAGGACTGAGAGCGCTACGATGGGGCTGAAATCCACCCGTTCAGTCTTGAAAAGCTTGAATTTGGAAAAGTAGGACAGATAGGGATCGACTATGGATTTTGCGAAAACCCCCGCTCGCCCCACATTCATGCCCGGCATCCAGGTCATGAAGACCCGAAGTGCGCAGATGATCATGTAAAAAGACGTGGCGGCGCCAAGAACCTTGGCAATAAAGCTAATTATCATCGTCCTACACCTCCGGATTGTAAAAAGATATCCATATCATGGAATCTATGCAACATGATATACTGGCCCCAGAGGCCAGATGGAATCAACCTTCTATGTCGGAACCTGCGGATACTCCTATGCGGAATGGCGGGAGCTGTTCTATCCCAAGGATCTTAGGCAGACCGAATACCTGCGCTTTTATTCCCTCATTTTCCCCTTCGTGGAGATTGACTACTCCTGGTATGCCATGCCTAAGCCAGAGCTCCTCACAGCCATGGCTTCCCAAACGCCCGCGGAATTCCTATTTTCCCTTAAAGCCTACCGCGGTCTCACCCACGAGAGAGGACCGGATTGGACCAAGGACGCCCAGCGGTTTTCCTTCGCCGCGGAAGCCTTGCGCAGCCGGGGGAAACTAGCCGCAGTTCTTATCCAGCTGCCCTATAGCTACGCCTATACTGCGGAAAACAGGAGCTACCTGGGTCAGCTTTGCGACGCCCTTTCGCCCTTTCCCTTGGTGGTGGAATTCCGAAACTCCGCCTGGTACAAGGAAAGCGTCTTCGAAGAGCTGCAGAAAAGGAAAATTTGCCTTGCCATGCTCGATAGGCCGGAACTGCAGGGCTTGCCGCCCGAGACCGACAGGCTCACCAGCTCCATGGTTTATTACCGACTCCACGGCAGGAACGAAGCCACCTGGTGGGGAGGAAACGCAAGCTCCCGCTACGACTACGACTACTCCCCCAAGGAACTCAAGGAAAGGGCGCGCAAGCTCATTTCCCTTTCCAAAAAAGTCGAGCGGGTGTATGTAGCGTTCAACAACCATGCCAAGGCGAACGCTCCCCGCAACGCCAGATTGCTCGCCTTGGATATAAAAGATTTGTCCCTAAACCCCTGAAGGACCGGCCATGACGGCCTCGAATTCCTGTCTCGATCCAGGCATGGGTTTCAGGAAAGTCTTGTGCTCGTCCTTGTCCAAGACCATGACCACTACCCGCTGAAGGGAATCGGCGTTGGCCGAGAGAATACCCCACAAGCAATCGCGCTGCCTAGGATCGGCTGAGCTTCGGAGGATGAGCTCGAGATATCCTTCCTCATGCAGGACAGCGGAAACCCACCCGGTTTTTTTAACAAACTCCCCTGTATTGGTCGCCCCTCCGGCGATCGCCCCGTGGGAGGCGAGCCACGAGGAATGGAAGCCGGGGATCTTGATCACCCGTCCGTCCGGCAGGACCCAGGCGGCACCGTGGGAAAGGATAAAAAGTTTCGCCGTAGTCATTATTGTGTCTCCTGAGGGGATTCCCATGCCTTCATGAAAGCCGAAAAATGAGCAGGCATGGCGGATCTGAGGGTTGGGAATCCAGGAATATCCAGGGCGAACGCCCAGAGCAGAAGTCTTCCGATGCCAAGTTCACGTTTCAGCCTGCGATTGAGGGGAAAATTGCCGTACTTATCGTCCCAGAGAATCGGGTGGCCGTGCATCGCCGCATGGCGTCGGATCTGATGGATCCGTCCCGTGCCAAGCTCGAATTCCATAAGGGAAAAATAGCCTTGTATCCCGTCCAAGCTCCCAAAATGGGATAGGACGAAAAACTCGGTACACGCGGCGTGCACCTTGCCGTCCACCAGAAGATCATCGGAGTAGGAACCCTTTTCCTTGCCTGGAGCCCCCAAGCAGATGGCGCGGTACCTCTTCCGTATGTCCCTCATTCCTATCCTCAAGGCCCAGCGCGTGGCGGAGGCGCTGTCCTTGGCCACGATCATGCAACCGGCGGTTTCTTTGTCGAGGCGATGGACGGGAAAGGGATGAAATCCAAACTGAGCTTCGCAGACGGAAACGACGGAGCTTTTAACCCTCTCTCCAGGCTGGGAAGGAAGGCCGGCAGGTTTATCGATAACGAGGATTTCTTTGTCTTCGTATAATAGATCTACCATGCAGGATTTAGGGTATAGAAGCGACCGATTATTTGCAAGAGCGATATTCAATTTCAAAGACTTGCATACGAAGCCGTATTGCGCATCTATTACCAATACGCTACATTTATTGCTAGAGGCACGTATGAAAGTCACGCGGCTTATCTCCATTCTCCTCTTCTCAGCCCTCTGCCTGACCGGCGCAGTAGCAGCCGATGGCGCCTCAGCAGCCGATAGCGCCTTAGCAGCCAAGGAGTCAAGCCTGGGCGAGCAGATGACCCTGATCGTTTTCCAATTGGCATTCATAATCTTCGCCGTACGGCTCGGCGGAGGAGCGGCTCAAAAAATTGGCCTTCCCTCGGTGATAGGAGAACTCCTAGCCGGCGTGCTAATAGGCCCCTTTGCCGCTGGAGCCATAGCCCTTCCGGGTTTTCCCCAGGGCATTTTCCCTCTGGGCGACGGTTTCGCCATAAGCCCCGTACTCTACGCCTTCTCCACCATAGCCTCGATAATCCTCCTCTTTTCTTCTGGCCTTGAGACAGACATAGACATGCTCATCCATTTCTCCGTCGCCGGCACCATCGTCGGACTGGGGGGTGTCATAATCTCATTTGCCGCCGGTGCAGGCCTTGGAGCCTTGCTCACCGGAGGAGGCTTTTTTTCTCCCAGCGCCATGTTCCTAGGTATCATGAGCACTGCCACCTCTGTTGGCATCACAGCCCGAATCCTCTCGGATCGAAAGAAGATGGATTCTCCCGAAGGCGTGACCATCCTCGCAGCCGCTGTATTCGACGATGTCCTCGGCATTGTGCTTTTAGCGGTCGTCATGGGCCTAGCGGCAGTCTTAGGTGGCGCCTCAAAAGGCGGCAAGGGAGAGCTTTCCTCGGGGGCCATCGCGATCATCGCGGCCAAGGCCTTCGCCATCTGGCTTGGATTCACCGCCGTAGGCTTGATATTTGGAAAAAAAATCTCCGCCTTTCTCAAGCGGCTTGGCGGAGAAACCACCTACCCCACCCTCGCCCTCGGTCTTGCCTTCCTTCTTGCGGGATTCTTCGAACTTCAAGGCCTTGCCATGATCATTGGCGCCTACATCGTAGGAATAAGTCTCTCAAAAACCGACATAGCTTATCTCATCCAAGACAAGACCAAGCCGCTGTACGACTTTTTCGTGCCCATTTTCTTCGCGATCATGGGAATGCTCGTAAACATGCGACAGATCATCAACCTACACGTTCTGGTATTCGGCCTCCTGTACACCTTCGCCGCGGTGGCCTCAAAAATAATCGGATGCGGACTTCCCGCCCTCTTCCTAGGTTTCAATTTCCGTGGCGCGACGCGGATAGGAATAGGCATGGTGCCCAGGGGCGAAGTAGCCCTCATCATCGCCGGCATAGGGCTTGCGGGAGAATTTTTGGAGCCCTCCGTATTCGGCGTCGTCATCATCATGATCATGGCCACCAGCATCATCGCCCCGCCCCTGCTCAATAGGGTATTGGCTCAAGGGGGCCCGGGAACCAAGGTTCCTGTCAAGAGTTACAACTCTGAGTCGATCAGGATCGATTTTCCAAGCGGCGAAATCGCCGAACTGATTACTTCCACGCTTTTGCACGATTTTGAGCGGGAAGGGTTTTTTGTCCAACTGATGAGCATCCGGGACGAGATCAGCCATATCCGCAAGGGCGACATCTCCATCTCCTTGGTTTCCGAGGGCAAGAGCCTTTGCATAGAGACCGCCCCGGAGGATATCCCCTTCGTCCGCGCGAGTCTCCACGAAGTCCTTGTCAAGCTTGACGCGAGCTTCGAGGCACTGAAGAAAAACTACGATGTGGAAAGATCCAGGACGGAACTCCACATCGAGTTAGGGCGGGTGGACTCAGGCTTTAGGAGAATCCTCGATCCCCGGTGCGTAACCGTGCATCTCTCGGGAAGCAGCAAGGAAGCAGTGATAGGAGAATTGGTGGATCTCCTGGCCCACGCGCAGAAAACCTCGGATAGCCGCGCCTTACTGAAGGACACGTTGGAGAGGGAAAGCAGGATGAGCACAGGCATGGAACACTCGATAGCCCTTCCCCATGCCCGCACCTCCGGCGTGGAATCTCAGGCTCTGGCGATAGGCGTGCATAAAACAGGGGTGGATTTTGGAACCATGGACGGAAGCCCCGGCAAGATCATCGCCCTCATAGCCAGTCCGGCCAAGGATGACGCGCCGCACATGCAAGTCTTGGCAAGCCTGGGCGCAGTGCTGGGGGACGAGGTGATCCGTGAAAAACTCCTTGCGGCCAAAGGCGACTACGAGGCGTACCACCTGCTCATGGGCCAGAAATAGGACCAAATGGCCAGGCGATCCAATTTTTTGCTATCCTAATTCCGCCCGATCCGCGTCGTGGTTGCCAGGTAGACCCCCGCTATGGTCACGGGGCGCGAGCCGCTCACCTAGAAGCGCGAAGGACGCAACGATGGACACCACAGGAATCAGGTTGATGAACACCGAGGAGCGGCTCGCGCCCAGGTTGTCCAGGACAATCACGTAGAGCCAGTAGCCGAAGGCCGAGGCGAGGACTCCCAAGTACACCACATTAAGCATTACTAGCAAGGAAAGTTGTGAATAATCCTGCCGTTCCCCCAGTGCGAAGGGCAGGCATCCCAGAGTGCCGAAGAATATCTGCCAAAAGGTGATGGCAAGAAGCGGATAGGTTCCCGAAAGCGGCTTGGTGAGGAAACTGTACAGAACCCAGGACACCGCCGCCCCAACCATAAAGAAGTAGCCCTCGGGAGAGACCATCGCTGCCTCGGAGCGGAGCACCATCAAGCCGACCCCTAGGAATGACAAAAAGATCCCAACCATGACGGCGGTGGTAGGCTTTCTCTTGTAGATAAAAAAATCCACGATAAGGGTCAGGACGGGGATGGTGCCTATGATTATAGAGGATTCCGAAGCCGAGAGCTTCATGATCCCGTTATTCTCGAAAAAGAAATAAAACGTTATGCCCATCAATCCCGAAAAGGCCAGAAGGGGCAGGTCTTTGAGCCTGATTTTCAGGGATGTTTTCGACGCCACGGCGATCAAGGGCAGGATCAGGCTGGCGATCAGGAAGCGCGAAAGCGCCAGGCTCATAGGGCCCAGCTCCCTCACGGACACTTTGATTGAAATGAAGGTTAAGCCCCATATTATTGCCACAAGAATGCCGAAGAGGGGCACGAGCGTTTTGGTCAGGTGCATCGGCCTACTCTATCCGTGGCGGCGGATTTTTGTCTATACTGATGGGCATGGACGGTATTAGGCTCGATGGGTGCTCCCTTACTATCGAAGATCTTGTTCGTATCGCGAGAGACGGCAAGAGGGTCGGAATCGATGAAGAGGCCTTCGCCCGGATGAGGTCTTCACGGGCGGTGGTAGAACGTTGCGTGGATCAGGAACTGGTTCGTTACGGCATCACCACTGGATTCGGCAAATTCTGCAATGTGGTGATTTCCAAGGAAGAGAATACCATCCTCCAAAAGAATCTTATCATGAGCCATGCCTGCGGACTGGGCGAACCGCTTGCCCAGGAAGTGGTTCGGGCCATGATTGCCTTGCGGGTAAACGCCCTGGCGGTGGGAAACTCAGGGATCAGACCTCAGACTGTGCAACTTCTCGTCGACATGCTCAATGCCCAGGTCATACCAATCGTGCCGGAGAAGGGTTCCCTCGGCGCCTCAGGCGACTTGGCTCCCTTGGCCCACATTGCCCTTGTGATGATCGGCCTGGGAGAGGCTCTCTACAAGGGCGAGAGGATGGCCGGCTCGACAGCCCTCTCTCTGGCGGGATTGAAGCCCGTTGTTCTTGAAGCCAAGGAAGGCCTTGCCCTGATAAACGGCACCCAGGCCATGACCGCCATCGGGGCATTGGCCGTCCATGACGCCTGCCTCGCCTATTCCACAGCCCAGCTTGCTTCCGCCCTCACCACCCAAGCCTTGCGAGGCATTATCGACGCCTTTGATCCCCGGATACACGAACTGCGCCGGCAGCCGGGCCAGATTGCCTGCGCTTCCGAGATGCGACGCATGCTGGAGGATTCCCGCCTAGTCACCAGGCAGGGAGAGTTGAGGGTCCAGGATGCCTATGCCTTGCGATGCATTCCCCAGGTTCATGGCGCCAGCCGGGATGCCCTATCCTATGCGCAGCAGGTCCTAGCCCGGGAACTCAACGCCGTCACGGACAACCCCATCATTTTCCCCAAGCCCTCCCTCATGCTCGAGGGTTCTATCGCAACTGAAGACGGGAGAGACCCCGGGGACATCATCTCTGGCGGGAATTTTCACGGCCAACCTATCGCCTTGGCCATGGACTTCCTCTCCATCGCCAGCGCCGAACTGGCCAACATATCGGAGCGCCGCCTTGAACGGCTGGTCAATCCCGCCCTCTCGGAAGGTCTGCCCGCCTTCCTCACCATCTCCGGAGGCATAAACTCAGGATTCATGATAGTGCAGTATGTCGCAGCCGCTTTGGTTTCGGAAAACAAAGCCCTTGCCCATCCGGCAAGTGTCGATTCCATTCCTTCCAGCGCCAACCAGGAAGACCATGTTTCAATGGGAACCATCGCGGCCCGCAAAGCCCGGGCTATCGTCGGCAATGCCCAGAGGGTCATCGCCCTGGAATTGGCCGCTGCCTGCCAAGCATTGGATCTGCGAGCTATCCAGATGGG
>VKGY01000008.1:0-3427 GCA_008080685.1 Spirochaetota bacterium | reverse complement strand
TCGAACCTCTGCTTTCTCCTAGCACGGCCGCAGCCTACCGCGTTGTACGATCCGTGGTGGATAGGCTCGATGCTGACAGGGTCATGTACCCCGACCTGGACGCGATCACATCCCTCGTGGCCGAAGGCAGTATCGCTGAATGTATCCCTTGCGCGGATAGTCAAAAATTTTGATTTTTGTTATCATAGTTTAACAACAGCATCCGGAGGTTCTCCCATGGCGGTAAAACGCGATTTTGGACTTAGGCTCAACAGGCTGTCCCCCCAGGAGAGAGGAAAACTCATTTCCTACATCAACATAAAGCTTTCGAGCATGGGATTGCCCATATACTCCCGGGAAGGCACTGGTTTTATCGAACTTGCCTCGGATATGCTTGAGAGCTTCAGGCAGAAGGATAAACTCCTGTCTGGCTATCTTTCCCCGGCGGATCAGCGCGTCCAGAGTTTTGTCGACACATACCTTGGAGACCTAGGCTTGGCCAGGACTCCCTCAATTCCTTCCAACATTCTTATCCTGGATCGCTACGGCATGGCGCGGGAACTTTCCCTGCCTCCCGAAAGCCACAAGCACGTCTCCGCAACCTTGGCATCCTACAGGGTCCGCAACGGAGTCCTCCATAACCCAGCCAACGACAAGCGCACCACCGAGGGAGTATTCCACATCGCCGAGGGCGGCCTTCCCATCCCTCCAGACAAGAAGGTGGTGCCAAAAATCGTCTTCGCCCGCTTCTTCGAAGCGGCCTTCAATCCTCCCGCCCCCATGCTTGAGCTTCCCTTCACCGCCGGAGAAGCGGAAAAGGCCAAGACCATGGTCTCAATGCTCCTCAGGCCTGTGGTCAGGCCTGAGGTTCCCGGCTATTGCGAAGAACGATCCATGGAAATCCGATTCTTCGCCCCCGGATCCTTGGCGCCCAACCTGGATTTCGTGGAGAGCATCTTCGGCAATTCCGGCGATCCCTACATCGCCGACAACGACGCCGGCCTTGATCCCTTGCATTGGACCGGCACCACCGGCTGCATCATCCTGGCACCCCACCTGACCACCTTCACAAAAAAAGAGCTCGGCCTCCCCCAGTGGGAAGTCGCCACCGCCCGCCAGCGCCGGGACGGCATGTGCTGGAAAGTACCATCGGAAACCTACAACGACGGCAAACCTTTCAAGATTTGCGCCCGCGACGAGTCCGGCGTCATGATTTCCATCATCGCGGACAATTATTTCGGCTATTCCAAAAAAGAGATAAAGGCCCACATTTCCTACTCTGCCAATCTTCTAGGCTTGGCGGAAGAAGAACACGCGGGAGGAGCCCTGGTATTTCCTTCCTACAATCATGGCACCAGGTTTGTGCCGGACACCAATCTCAACTCAAAGGGTCATACCATCGAGCAGGTTTTTGAACTGATGAAGGGTAGGATCGACATTAAGCCGGAAGGCTACGCCATCGACCTCACCTATCCCGACATCCTCTACCTGTCCGAACAAGCCTACATTTCCCTGGAAGACCAAAAAGCGCACTGGACCTGGGAAGGGCGGGAACAAACCTTACGGATTCTGCCGGGAGAGACCTATGTCCACCCCACAGGTTACCGTGTCCACATGGAGCAACACCCGGGTTCCTGCGCCTGGAGGCTCATCGGCACCGCCGCGGAAGGCCTTCTGTGCCACAAGCCATGCACCGTGTCCGGCGGAGGCAAATCGGAGATCGCTAAATCGATCCACGACGCCATCACCTATTCTCCCATCACCATCGCCGATTTTTATCAGGACATGAACGCGGTCCGGGCCATCATAGAAAAAGACTATGGAAACCGCTTCAAGGATGCGGATGAAAACCACGGCAAGGACGCCCGTCCAATTCTCTCTCCCCGCAGGTCCCTGGGTTCGGTCATCAAGCTTCTTACCCCTTCGCCGCTTTACACCGAAGAATACAACGCCTGGCTCAAGTCCCAGCCCGAGCGCATCAAGAGCCTTGTGTTCTTGGTTAAGCGATTCTACTCCATCGACTGGGGCGAAGACTGGCTCTCCCACTTCTCTGTGGATGTGGTCAACGGCACCACGGGCAACATTTTGAAATTCGAGGACAGGCCGGTCTTGGGTTCCTACTTGAGGGTGGGAAGAGATTCCAAGGGATTGAGGCGCACCTTCAAGCTTCGCCAGGATTTCATGCCTGCGGACAAGCTCCAATGGGAAGACGACATCACCGCTTCGGTGGTGGTGCCGTCAAAGACCTTGGAAAACCTTCCTGAGTGGGCCTCCCGCTTCCCAAGCCTCAAGTTTTGCAAAAACGCCGAGGCCCGGTTCTTCCAGCGCCCGGACGACGCAGTGATACGGGGCTACGACAAGCAGGCTGAACGGGACATGTCCAGGCAGGACAACTTCATCTCCAATTTCGAACCTCTGGCCAAGTCCGAGGCCTCGAAATTCATCGAGAGCACCGTTCACTTCTCCGAATACAGCCAGGCCATGAAATCCTTCATTGAAGCGGCTGAATCCGATCCCGGCTTCGAATACTTCGTCGCCTCGGACAAGCCTCGCCTAGTCCACGGCCAGCCGTCCAAGAATCCGCGCTACCTCCAGCTCGATCCCAACTATACCAATCCCCTGGGCAGGTATCTGGCCGAGCTCGGCCCCAGGCTCTACCGCAGGGTTCCCTCGGACAAATACCTCCTCCATCCCGTCGGCGCCGTCTTGCCAGGGCGCCGCAATAATCCCCCTGACTATAAGGCGGGAATCCGGCCCTTGGCGGTATACGGCCCCATTCACTTCCAAGATTTGCCAGAATTGTTCATGGATTTTGTCTGCTCCCTCACGGGGAAAAGCCCCTCCACCACCGGCGCGGGCAGCGAAGGCGCCCTCACCAAGGGTCCCTTCAACGCACTTGTCCCTACCACAGACCTGAACAACGCCCTCCTCTCATTCATCCTTACCGGATATTCCGGCTTTACCACCGCAGCAGGCCATATCGGCTCCGGCTACCGGGTCGAACATGATGTTTCCCTTCTCGTCCCGGAGCTGTGGTCGCGACTAAGCCCCGAGGAAAGGGATCCAGAGTTCCTCAAATCCCACGGCTACCTTGAACAGGTTAAGGACTTTACCTACGAAGGACGACTGGTGCCCGCCTCGCGTCTGGGCTGGCGAATCACCCCTCTCTTCGCTGCCACCTACCTCGGAAGGCTATTCGACACGCCCGCGGCGGTGTTTCCCGACGACATGCTCAAGCCCGAGCTCCAATCCCTGGCGGAGTTCGTGGACGGGATAGAGAATATTGCCTCGGCGATGGAAAAATCCGCCAAGGCCTACATCGAGGACGGATCGATCGAGGCAGCCATTCCCCCCCTCAAAGCGGTGCTCTCCGTCATGGCGACCGGCGCCTACGAAGGCAAGTCCATCCACGATCCCGAGGTTAGGAAGCTTTTCGAAAGGGATTACG
>VKGY01000007.1:16212-26388 GCA_008080685.1 Spirochaetota bacterium | reverse complement strand
CGGCGACGATGACGGCGTAGTCGCGTTCCTGCCAGGCTTTCTTGAATCCGGCGCGGACAGCTTCCAGGCGGAAGACCTTGAGTTTCTTTTTGACCTCTTTGTATTCCTCGAACTCCTTGAGCAGCGCCTTCTCGCGCAGTTTCTCTAGGTCGCCCGCCTTGTTGGGATCGGGCACATACCACCGGTCACGGGCTTTGGTCACCAGCGCCGGGTAATCCTTGGGCAGGTTGCGCAGCTCTTTCCAGTTGGTGGAGAGGTAGGCGTGGATCTGCTCGGGCACCGGGCCTTTGCCATCGTAGCAGAGGAAGTTCTGGTTTAGCAGTTCGCGCAGGTCGAGCTGGGCCTCGTTCTTGCTCCAGCCGCCAAGCTGCTGCATGAACTGCGGATTGATGTCGGAGAAGGTCTGCGGTTTTTCCTTGATGAGCTGGCGGAGCCACTGGATGGCGGATGCTTCGTCGGAGACGAACATGGCCATCTGCTTGAGTTCGCCCGTGGTCATTTTCTTGCGGTCGTATTCAGCCACCTGGTCCGGCAGGAAAAACATGCCGTCGCGCTCGATGAAACGCTGCGACAACCCAATCTGGAACTCCTGGCTGGAGATCGGCACGGGGTAGCCCTTGCGGACATAGAATGCGATCATCTGGTCGAACAGGATGCGAGGGTCGCGCTCGGGGACGAAAAGCATTAGCGGCCCCTGACGCTTGGTAACTGGCAGATACTTTAGGTGGGTTCGGACAAAATCCCACACGCCTTCTTCGGTTTGTGCCTCTTTCTGGAAGCGCTCTTCAAAACCGCCATTGGGTTTGTAGGATGAGATGACCAAATCTTGTTTAACGGCTGTCGGTCCGAGCATTGCGTGTAATCCACCACGAGTCTTATCCAAGGCTGCAACTGATGCAACAATAAACCCTGCGTCAGAAAGTGCATTCTGGATGCTGTTCCAAACGCTAGCTTTAGTATTAGAAAACTCGACTGTCATCCAACGGCCAGGCTTTAAATATTTGAAAGAAGAAGCAAAGCATTCTGTCATTAATTGACGGTAATCATCGATACTTTTCTTTTGTGTCTTATTTTCGATGGCTTCGGGCTTCGCTTCGGTTTTGACTTTTAGCCATGCTTCTCTAATGAAACTTAATTCGGAGTACATAATGTTTGCACCAAATGGTGGGTCAATAAAAATGTAGTCCAGAGAATTATGGGGTATTGATGTCGACTGTGCTGCTTGAGTACTAATAATTGAACCCGACAGAGGTGTGAGAGCTTGGATGATTTTTTTCGCCTGAAATTCCAGTTGGTCGATTACGTTGTTCTCTACACCGACGGGTGGAACGTATAGTGTGTTAGCCATTGGACCGACAAGAGCCCGACCGCCGTGTTGTGGCATGTAGCGATTAAGGATCGTAAGTTTTGGAAGCATACTTCCTGTCAAGAAGTTTAATTGTGAATCACTGCCAATGATGCCTTGAAGAATAGATAGCGATACTAACACTCTTTTTGTGTAGAAATGATGCACATGTGTGATCCCTTCATCATCGTTTCGACGCGCCTCATCACCTTCTGGCATTCTGTCTGCGGGGATATTTTCTGCAATGGGAAGTTGCTCAATTTTTGAAATGGTTTCCATGTCTAATGCATCCAAGGATTTCTGGAATCGTTTGATGCCGATGTTGTAATTTATTGCGACAGGTACCCTTTTCTGGACTTTTATAGTCTCTTGAAGTTTATTATCAAAAGTAGTCTGCCACACTCTTTCCAGCTTATGAGCTAACGAGTTTTTTGATGGACTCTTTGCGCAGAGCGAGCTGCAATTAGGGCAATTGAATTCTGGGGTGTATTCAATCAAGCTATCTTTTGTAGCTATAAAAGCATGTGAATAATAGTCAAATTCTTCTAAGCACTCCGGGCATGAATAAACCTCAGTCCAAACTACATAATTGATCTTTCCAGTAGTTTTTCCATCTGAATGCAACGTGTCCCACATCCAGCTAGTTTGTCTTTTGAATTTCTTTATTACATCTTTGTACTTCCTTTCAAAAGAATTCAACTCAACCGGCGTGTTGTAGTTGTAGGCGATAAACGTGGCCGCCGGAGATAGGTCATTCAGTACGGTCCTACGCACGCCCAGTTTTGAAAACGGCCGCCAAACCTTTTTGACATCTTCATCCATCTCTTCCTGTAAAATGGTTCCGTCTGGCTTCACTTGGTAGCCGAGAGACATGACCGCTTCACGGTCGCCACACATCTGCGCAGCCACTCCAGTCATGCCGGTTCCGCAGAAACCGTCAAGCACAATATCCCCCGGCTGCGTGTAGTGGAGGATGTAACGCATGATGGCCTTGTGCGGCACCTTGGTGTGGTAGGAGTGCGCGTTGTAGATGGGGTCGTTCTTACCCTCGCTAACATCGGCCGCAAAGGGTTCACGGTGATAATGATAATCTTCGGGCTGTTTCGGCTTCTGCGCCTCCCACTCGGCAATGAAGTCGGCAATCCATGGGTTCGGGCAGGCGGTGTAGTACGGCGGATCGCTCAGGTTCAGGATGTCCACGTCACTGCCGATAGGAAAGCCTTCGATCTTACGGAACTCCGGGTCTTGCAGCTTTTTGCTCAATTCCTCGGTAAAATGGGCATGGCGAGCCTCGTCGTTTTCAAAGGTCGTACCGAGACAAGTCACTGGGTTGGAGGGCTTTTGCGGCTCAGAAAAGTCCATATCATCAAATTCGTCGCTTTCATGCATGTTTGGATTTCCTCGTTTCATAGCCAGCTAAGGACAGTTCAATTAGGCGCTTGTAGAAAGCTGCATCAACCTTACTTGGTTGTATAAGTTCTGCGGCCGCTTCCGCAACCAGGTCGAAAGCCCATACTGCAACACGCCTATCACAAATCCGGGTTACCCACCGCTCGTCTTGAGGTTCATGATTCACATGGCCATCTGATTGAAGGGCCTTCACAAACTTTGGAAGATCATACAACTCCCGAATCTGACCAAGCCAACCAGCTTCATCTAATCCTGCCGGTGGTTGCGCTGTTAGGTCTATGACAATACTGGTCTTTTCTGCCTTCGCATGGACAAGACTGTTTCGAAGAGCAAAGAGCGTTGTTAGTTTTTGTCTACAGCCAGATCCTTTATCAAGTTGAGTCTTGTGCATTATTTCCCAAGCATAATCATAGCGATCAAGAGTAGGAGCCTTGCATTCAATGGCGATTCGCTGGCTAACCGCAAGTTCATGAATCATAGAGTCACTATGTTGGGTATCTTCCGTAATCGCGAACTGCGCTAGCTCATTCAAGAAAGCCTCAAAGGCAGTACAAGACATAATGACAGCAGTAATAGCTTCAAAATCACCTTTTCCATCGCAACGACCTACCGCATCCCGAGCCAAAGCATGAAAAAGAGGCGAATCAAAGGTTGTATTCGTGTCTATTGTTTCCATTTAGCCTTCCACTACTATCCGCACCTTGGCTGGGTCTTTGCCCTTGGTGAGTTGATCGATGTACTCCTCAAAGCGTTTCTTCATCTCTGCCGGGGTGGCCGGGCCGTCGGTGACCTGCAATGCCTGTTGCAACTCCTGCGCCTTGACGGTGACCTTGACCAGGCCGGAGAACACTTCCTTCAGGGCGTGAACAAAGTTGCTGTCCAGCGGCACTGGCAGTTCCTTCGACTTGATGAAGGCCTCCAGGGGCTCGCGGTCGTCGATTTTCAGCAGGTCCATGTTGGACTGAGTGATCGGGTCCTCAAGGTTACAGAGGAGGGTGCTGGTCCAAGCAGTCATTAGGGCGTCGAGTTGGGCGTCCATCTGATCGATCATCTGCGCGCCAGCCACCGCGCCGGTTTCTACAGAAGGCCGGAACCCGCAATGCGGGCAAATGGGCGAGGCGTCGAGGTTTTGCTCGGTCAGGGCAAAGCAGCTCTTTAGCCCAGCCAGTCGATTCTGGTAATCAGTGAGCTGCTGCCGGTGCATCAGGTCGATACCGGCCAGCTTGAGCAAGGTTTGCAGGCGCTGGTCGTTGAGCAGGCCTGCCTTGCGCTTGTCGTCGTTCACGCCCAGCCGGGCCTTGGTGTGAAGGCTGATGTAGGCGACGGTGTAATCCTTCTTCAACTTCTGCAGCTTGGATCCGATGCTCAGGGACTGGCTGGCCAGCCCGGTTAAATCGGCCTGCTTGAGAGCATCCAGCACATCCTGCCGGGTGGTCTTCATACGATCCACCCAGTCATGCTCAGCGGGGAGTACCGCCTCGGCAGTAGAAAGCCAAGAGGCCGTCGGGCTGTGATCCATGAGAAACTGGCGTAAGGCATCCAGCTCATCGAGCGCCTTCACAGCCTTTTCGTGAACCAGCACTTCGGGAGTGCTGTAGCGGAAGTTTTTAAGCTTACCCGGTGATGAGTAGGCTTGGAGCGATTCAAAGAAACCCTTGGCCTCGTCCAGTCCGCTGGCCTGGCTGGCCAACTCGGTGCCCGCAAGCAGGTCTAACCCCCAGAAGGAGAGCCCTTCGCGTAGCGTCTGCTGGGTCATGACGATGCGCTTGATGATCTTGCCCACATTCTGCTGAAGCTGCTGGACAGGTTCATCACTCCCTTGAGTCACCAGTTGTGCATTACCAGGAGGCATACCGAGCAGTTCGAACAACGCTTTGAGCGCGGGCAGGTTCCATTCCTTGGGATGCTCCAGGTGCTTGAAGCGGACCAGTTCGTCCATGCCGGTCGCGGCCAGTTGCTGCAGCCCGGTGGCATCGAATTTCTTACCCGGGATGGCGAGCACGATGTCGCCGGAGTAGACCAACGCCGCCACAAGGACACTCACCCATTCCGGCTCCAGACGCGAACCGCCCGGGTTCATGTACTCAAGGCCGTGGTTGTCCTGGATGATCTCGCTGCGGTTGACCACCTGGCCGTGCCCTTTGGCCTTGACGACATCAAGGATGAACTTGGTGTACTTCGACTTGTGGGGGTCGATCTTCTCGCCGTCGAGAAGCTCCAGGGCGTCAAGCACGGCGGTGGCCTGCTTGGTTCGGTTCTGCCCGGCGATGGTCCGCAGGGCATCCTGCGCGGCTTGGGCGCGGTTATTGCCGGTGATCAGGACCGAGAAGAACGGGTAGTCCGGGGCCTGGTTCTCGAAGTTCGGGGCCAGGCAGACACCTGCGATAGTGTTGACCAGGTCGCGGAAGTTGATGGTCTCGTGGGGCGACAGGCCGGACAGATCGCGGATCGATTTGCCCTTGACCCATTCAGTCATCGACTTGGCACGGCCCTGATAGGTGACCTCGAAGGCATCGCTCATGTGCTTCTGCAGCCACTGAACCAGCTTCTTCAGAAAGCCGTTGGCCTTCGATTCATAAGTAGCCTTGGCGTGGCCAGATGAGGTAGCTGTAAGATCCAGTGCGGCCGCATAGCTCTTCAGTGCAGTCTGGAACTCCTCGTCGGTGCCTTTTAGGCGGAAGAAGACCTCGTCGTTGACCTTATCGTCCTTGAAGCGCGGCGGATCGTTGGGCTGGATGAAATAGAGGTAAAAGTCCCGCTGCGGCACGGCGGTGGAGCGCTCGTTCGGTGCCCCGAAAAAGAGATAGCCGGAGCGGGCTGCCCTGTGCTCCTGCCAGACCAGTTCGTGCTGCCAGATCTTGTAGCCGGTCACATAGGTGGCGTCCTGGCATTCCATGACCCGCTTGAGCGCCTCGTAATAGAAGCGGTCGAGCTGAACCTGGCCCAGGCTTTCAGCCCGTTTGTCGATTAGGGCGTCGAAGTCGTCGGTCTTCTTCAGATCGAGGTAGAACTGGCGGTTATCGGTATTGAAGGAGATGAACTGGCCGCTGACTGTTTTATGGATCTCGCGTAGAACCGTTTCCACATGGGTCTGGAGATCCTTGTCGGGCTCGTCGCTGCCCATCTCGGCGATCAACGGATCGAACAGGCAGAGACGGTCGCGCAGTTCCTCGGCGGAGGCACCCATGGGGGCATAGATGTCGCCGATGGTGAGGCGGTGGACGGACAGCGCATGGATCAGGCGCAGCGCCATTGGCTTGTATTGTTTGCGGGTGATGGCGTTCTCGATGCGAGATTCCAGTACCTGGCTGCAATCGATAACCGCCCGGATCTCGGGAATGGCGCGGAACGAGGCGTTCTGCTTGAGCATGTTCCAGTAGCTGTCGAAGGCGATCAGGCCGGGCTCGGCCTGCGGCACATCCTTACTGAGAATGCCTTTCATGCCCATAGACAGGATCTTGAGCACCTCGCGCTTTTCCACCACGGTAACCCTTTCGAAGGTGTCGATGTAATCGGGATGCACCGGGAAGAGCCGGACGAATTCGTCCATGCGCTCATTGAGCCCACCGTAGTATTTGGAAAAGGGCATCAGATACTCGCGAATCTTGGCTTGTTGCTCTGTGGTCTTCTTTAGCAGACGCTCGGCCACGACGTATTTCACGTCACTGCGGGCGATAAGGATCTGCTCGAAGCGGTCCTTAACCCGGCGGATGCTATCGGCGACAAAGGCGAAACGCGGGTTGTCAAAAATGGCTTCCTGGACTCCAGCCATGAAACGGAAACGAAGATCCTTACAGACCTCGCCAACCTCGCGGAGGAAGTTGAGGTCGAGGATTAACTCCTGGTCTTTGCGGGTGCGCAGGTAGTCGAGCAGCTCGTCTACCACCAGTAATAGGCCGTGCTCGGGGAACATTTCATCGAACACAGCCATCATGTCCTCGAAAGCCCTTTTATAGCTGGTTATGGTGCTCACATCAGGGAACACATACTCCACACCGAGTTTTTCGAGATGCTCTTCTATTTCGGCCACCAGAATTTCGCGAAGGGACATAGTGGTAGCGCCGATCTCTGTGCGGATAACCTTGAATCGACCAGCGATCTTAGCAGCTGCTTCGCGTACACCAACGTGGTTCAGCCTTTCAAGCAGAGAGGCGTCCTCAGCGATACTGGAGACCACCGACAGCAAGTGCGATTTACCAGTGCCGTAGTTACCGACGACCAGAAGACCTTTATTGTCAACCGGTTGGCTGAACTGCATCTGAGGAATAACAAGCTGGGTAAGTCGTTCGGCCATTTCCTCGGAAATGACATAGGTGTTCACAAGGGTTTGCGCGGCACTCGATCTATCCGCATCACGCAACTGAACGACTGTTTCAATCGGGTCAAATTGGATAAGGTCTGCGTATTTCATACGTGTCCTACCTCTCTATTTTTTACCGAATCGATCGTAGCTGTGCCATCCATGCCCACAATCAGCGCATCAACCGAGTCATAGTTTCGATACTCAGGATGGCCGGTTTCAGCGAATAAAAGTCTTCCGGAATCTATGATTCCATTCCATGAAGCCAACACAACCCGATTTCTTGAAATGGATTGTAGCAGGCGTAAAGGATCCTGCTGGAGATCCTTGTCGAAGAGGATCTCGAGATTGTCCAACATCACCGGTGACTGAGCCTGAGCCGCGATTTGCTCGAGGATGCCCGGAAGCCGCAGTGATCGTTGTTTAGCTGTTAGTTCCAGTAGTTCGCATGAGAGCATCAGATTGACATTAACGACCGAGGACCCGAATTCTTTTGCAATATCCCTAAGAACACCGGTTTTTCCAGAACCAGTCTCACCCACTAGTAATACCAAGCGATGGTATAAGCCTTCGGCGGCTTGGAGAGATTGTTTTATCTTGTCGTAAATCGGTTCGGCCATGGTCGCTCCTTACGGTTAATTGCCCGGCCTATATTTTTCATCAACCGTTCCGCTGGAACGAACCACTTCGTCCACTTTGCCTTGTTTGAACATCCAACGACTATCAACACGATTACCGAGCATAGCCCATAGTTCGATCCACTTGTTGAAAGTCTCGTTGATTATTTCCATCTCTAATCCATACCCTTTGTTCATTACATTATATTTAGAATCCGTCACCATTATGGATCATAATTAAGAGATCAACAATCAAATTGTGACAATTAGACCAGCTTTATATCCAATCATACCCGATTCAATCGTTAACACATGCCCTTAACGTGTAGACCGAACTTTTACTTAATCAAGACTGCAACGATTTGTGCGCGTCTTCCTTTTTGGGCTAGACAATTCTTCATGTAATAATCTTATAAGAATTTGCAACAGTATGCTGCGCCAGTTCAATGTCAACACCGATTTAGATTTTCCGCTTTGGGAGTGGGAGTGCGAAAATTTAACATCGGTGATGACACTTGCTACGGATCCTCACCGATCGCGGGACTGAGTACTGTGGAATGGTCGACCACCATCCCTACGAGCTCTTGCTCGACCTTGAAGGTATCGAGCACACGAGAACCAAGACAAAGCTAACATTTGCTTAACCTGCACCGCGTACATTGGCGCGCTTTTTGCCCCTTTGGCTGGAATAATGTTCTTACCATTATCCTAGCAAAAAGCGTGACCATAGCGGTGTCGGTTGAAGCAGTTGTTAGTTGTCTTCTCTTTCTCTATTTCTTATATATATTTATTGGTAGGCCTTTAAAGTCAAAAAAATACTTCAATATCTTGACTTTCTATTATAAAGTACATACAATGTATTTATGAAGGAACTATCCTTCCTTTGGGATCCTCGGAAAAACGATGCTAACATCTTAAAACACGATGGCATTGATTTCGAGGAGGCCAAAACTGTCTTCTACGATGAATATGCTCGCGTTATCTATGACCCTGGTCATTCTTCTGAAGAAGATGGATTCCTAATATTAGGATTAAGCCAAAAGCTTAGAATCCTGGTCGTATGTCATTGTTATCGAGAACATGATGCTGTCATACGAATCATATCAGCTCGCAAAGCCACCCAAAATGAGGCTACACAGTATGAAAGAAAACGATATACGTAACGAATATGACTTCTCTAAATCTACTAAAAACCCCTATATAAAAAGGCTTAAGAAATCTATTACCATACGGCTTGAGCCTGAAACGGTTAATTACTTTAAAAGTCTCTCACAAGAATCTGGTATACCCTATCAGACGCTCATCAATCTATTCTTATCACAATGTGCTAAAGAGAAAAAAAAGCCAGAAGTTGTATGGCAATAGTGAAGAATTCTTTCAGTAAATAAATTTCTTTCTTCTAAATGTTGCGCGCAGAGTCCATCTGGTTTTGAACAGTTAGTAGTAGCAAAAATGTTTAGTAAACGTATACATAGAAAAAAATAAAGCATAAAAATGTGATAAAAAAGTTGTACTACACGGTTTTGAGTAGCTTTTTATGCGCCCTATAGTCCCACACCTTTGGTGGGTGTTTAAGCTTCAAAGCCTTGAAAAGCTCTCGTTGCGTATCGTCAAGGGGAGAAGTAAGCCATAGTTCGCCATCGGCGCTTATGGTTTTACCCACACGAATGTCGGTGACTGTGTGCATTCCCGGTTCTTATATCCCGCAGGATAGCTTCCCAGTCTTCACCCCTATCGAGGCACCGGCATATTTTTTCGATCCAGTTCCGTGTAGCCTCTGTTCCGCAGCCCCCGGAGACGACATACTCCCCGGGATCCGTCTTCTCGCCCACCGACAGAAGGGTAACCCCGGGAATGTTCCGTATCATGTTATCGTTGCCGCCATGATACAGTTCGTTTCCCGTAAAAAGTATCCGCTCGGGGTTCAGTCCTTCCCCGCGAACCAGATCGAGGGTTCCACGCTCTTTGTCGTTGCCCATGATCACGAACTTGACTCCCCGGGCTCCGTGGAAGGGGGTATGAACTCCAGCCGAACCGAAACCTCTCAAGTAATCGAGTTCTGCCAGTCGCTTCTCCGCGTACGCGAAAAGGGTTTTTCGTACCATCTGGGCCTTTTCCGTCTTATAAGGTTCCGCGGAAACATCCCCCAGCATCATCCAACTCACCGATCCGCCCCGGAAATACGTTTCCGACAACCCGGGGTCATAGCCGCTTCGAGCGAGGACTTCCTTCATTTCGCCAAGGATGCCTTCCTCGTATATGAAGCCTTTGCTCCGAAGTTCCACGGCTGCGTTCTCATACCTTTTCTGGGGATCGGGCATGACGCCGATACCCTGACTCGTCGAGCCGACGATGTCGTTCAGGCATGGTATACCTGAGCGATCTGCCTGTGAAACGACAGAAAGGAATTCTTCTTTACCGATAACCGCGAGGGCCTGGGAATCGGTGAAGACCCGGCCGAAACCGCCATCTTCCGCCCAGCTCCGCGAGAAGGCGTCATAATA
>VKGY01000007.1:0-16151 GCA_008080685.1 Spirochaetota bacterium | reverse complement strand
GGGGAGCAGTTTTTCAGGTAGCCTGTACAGGATGCGGGGGCCCAGTTTCGAAATAGCCACACCGCTCATCGGGACCCAGAGTATTCCGTGGGTTAAAAGTTTTTCGATGATTTCCGACAGCCAGTCTATCCAGTCCTGGTTGGGCATCACACCCGACTCTATTAGGGTATCATCGATATCGGTCATCCAGGCTCCGGTCATGGAAGGACGGTTCATTGTGTCTCCACAGGGTGTGTTTTTCGAGATGGGGTTTATGGATGCTTTCCTATCCAACCCCGCCGCTCTAGGTAATTGAAATTTTCGCGCGCCGTGGCATCACCTCTTCCAGGTATATAGCCTTCGATGATAACCAAACCGGTATAAAAGGATGACAGCGAGGAAAGTACATCGTCAATAGCGATACTGCCTTTCCCGAGAGGCATATGGATGTACTTGTCGTCACCATCGCTGAGATGGACATGGGCGATACTGTTCTTCGGCAGCATTTCCAGAAATGCTGCCGGGTCCATGATCGTCCTTGTATGCGCTATGTCGAAGGTAAGCCGGATTCTTTCCCAGTCGAACTCCAGGAACTCCATCACATCCTGCAGGCTCACGAAGATTTCCTTAGGCTTGTTTTCCATGATCTCCAGGGCGATGGTGATATTCTCATCAGCCGCCATGGAATCCAGGTCCCGGAGAATTGAATAAAGCCGCTGCCTGGTCGCCGCCTTGTTCTCATATAGGGTGGATAGCCTGCCCGGATGGAGAACCATCAGGTCCGCACCGATTTCCGCCGCCATTTTCACGGCATGCCGCGCCTGCTTGAGGGATTCAGCCTGTATCCCGCTGTTGATCGAAGTCAGGTTCAGGTCGTAGGACGTGGCATGGAGGGTGACCTTCACGAAAAGCTCCTGTACCAGTTTCCGTATGTCAGTGATACTTTCACCGGTCCTCAGGGGATGCTCCATCCATATTTCAGCAGCACGGAAACCTGTATCCCATATCCGTTTCAGCGCTTCGGTGGTAGTGTATTCTTGGAAAAACCAGGTTCCTATTCCAAACAGCATATCATCACCATCTGTATGTTCACCTAAATATTCAGGCAAAGAACCTTCGAGAAATCCATGCCCACCTCCGAACCCGGGTCGTACTGCTGGGTCGGCAATGCCTTAACCTTGAGCGCGTCCCCCCTAAAATCGATGACATAGAGAAACCCTTCGCCTATGAACATTTTTTGGGCCACCGTGCCCCTGTACCTGCCCTTCTCCTTATCCAGGACAATGTCTTCCGGCCTGACCATGCATGTCTTCGCGGACCGATATCCGATTTCATCCAGGTGCCCCGGCTTGATAAAATTCGCGGTGCCGATGAAACCCGCGACGAAAAAGTTTGCCGGGTTCTGGTAGATCGAGACAGGGTCCCCGACCTGGTGGATGACCCCCTTCTCCATGACCACGACCCTGTCGGACATCAGCATGGCTTCCATCTGGTCGTGGGTGACGAAGATGATCGTTATGCCGGTCTTTTTCTGAAGCTCCTTGATCTCGATCCTCATGTCTTCCCGCAGTTTCGCGTCGAGATTCGACAGGGGTTCATCCAGGAGGAGAACCTCCGGCTCCATGACGAGGGCCCTCGCGAGGGCCACCCTCTGCTGCTGCCCTCCGGATAGTTCGCTCGGGAATCTTTTTCCTAGCTCACTCATATCCACTAGGTCGAGGATCTTCTCGACCTTTTTCGCGATCACGCTTTTCTGTTCTTTCTTGATCCTCAGGGGGTACGCGATATTGTTGAAGACGTTCATGTGGGGCCATACTGCGTAGGACTGGAATACCATACCCAGTTTCCTGTCCTCCGGCTGGATGAAAATCCTTGATGCTGGGGACGACACGATACTGTCTCCGATTATTATCTCCCCCGAGGTGGGCCTTACGAACCCCGCAACCATCCGGAGGCTGGTTGTCTTCCCGCATCCCGAAGGCCCCAGGAAGGTGATGAACTCCCCGTCCTCGATTTCAATGGAGAAATCCTTTACGACTTCATTGTCCCCATAACTCTTGCACAATCTCTTGAAAAAAACACGCGACATGATTCAACTCCTACCTGTACTTTCAGTACCCGGTTCTGCCCCCGGTGAGCTTCCTCGTTATGATGTTGGCGAAAACCAGGACAGTTATCATGAGAACCGCCAGGGCAGCAGACGCGACGGTGTTCCCCGATTCCAGAAGGTTGAAAACCATGACCCCGATGGTTTCGTTCCGGGTGGACCAGAGGAGGGCCGAAATAGTGAGCTCCCGTAAAGTAGGTATGAAAACCATGAACCATCCCGCGAAAAGCCCCGGAAGTATCAGGGGAATGATGATGTCCCGGAAAGATCTGAACCGTCCTGCCCCGGATATCCGCGCCGCTTCTTCCAGGGACTCGTGAATCTGCGAGAGGGACGCCGAGGTGGCCCGTACTCCGTACGCGAGGTAATGGGCGATGTATGCTATAAGAAGAATCCAGATCGTGTTGTAGAGCCTGATTCCGACAATGGGCAAGGGCTTCAGCCATGCCAAGATCATGCTGAGTGCAATGACCGTACCAGGCAGGGCGTAAGGTACGTTGGAAACAATCTCGATGATGTACCTGCCCCTGACTCTCGTTTTGACGATGATGTACGCGATGAGGGAGCCGAAGATACTTATCACCGTCGCTGCGGTAAAGGAAAGAAACAGGCTGTTCCTGATCGATCTTTTGACCGTGAGGTTCAGGAAGAAAACATCGTAATAATTCTGGAATGTCAGGTTCGACAACGTCGGAGGAAGCCCGTAGACCCGGGTCATGGATGTCAGGATGATGGCTATAAGTGGCGCTACGGAGGTGATGATGACGAAGAGAAAACAGACCGCGCAAATCCAGTACTTGTGCTTCCCGAGTTGTATGATGTTCGGCTGCATGCTTTTACCCGTGAGAACGGCGTATTCTTTTTTAGCGATATAGAACCTCTGGAAAAGGAGGCCTCCCGCCGCTACGATGGCCAGGATGATAGAAATGGCGGCAGCAAGAGACAGGCTGTTCGGCCGCGCGCTCCGGGTAATGGCTTCGTAGATTTTTGTCGTAAGGACATAATAGTTTTCAGCGAATCCCAGTATCGCCGGTATCCCGAAGTTCGCGATCGCCATGATAAAAACAAGAACGGCTCCGGAAGCCATGGCGGGAAGCATCAGGGGAAGGGTTATTCTCCTCATGACGGAAAATATTCTGGAACCCGACATCTGTGCGGCTTCCTCGAGTTCGGGGTTCATTCTCTCCAGACTCCCGAGCATGTTGATATAGACAAGGGGATAAAGATGAATGACCAGGAGCAGAATTATCCCGTCGGGTCCATAGACATTCCACAGGGGGGTGCTGCTTCCTGTTATGTTCTTGTAGAAAGCGTTTATGTACCCGACAGGGCCCAAGAGCTGCATCCACGCGATAGCCCCGACAAAAGGCGGAATGATGAAAGGAAGGACGAGGGCCGTACGGAAAAAGCTCTTGAACGGAACATCCGTTCTTCCGACAACCCACGCGAAAAACGAGCCTGATATGACCGCGCCAACCATCGAGAAAAAACTGATGAATAGGCTGTTCTGCAGGCTCATGAGAAAATCCTTGTCAGATACTGCTTCGACATAGTTCCTGAAGGAAAACTGCCTGTCATAGGTGAGGCTCTGAAGCAGTATCCGGATCAGCGGATATACGACTATCCCTAAGAGCAGGATCCCAGCGAAAACCACGACGACGTATCCTGCTCTGGATTTTCTCGTTTTCATATTTCATCCCGTATCAAAATTTCCCTGCCGGCGCAGGGCCAGCAGGGAAAGGCGACTATCTTCGACTATCTTCCGAAAATCTTGGTCCACCTTTCGTTGTGGGCCTTTGTATTATCCTTGACCGCCTTCCAGTCTGTCGGAAGCTTCCTGATTCCCGCGATGGGAGGAGCTCCCGCGGGGGCGGCGACATCCTTCCTGACGGGGTAGAAATCGCCGACCTTAACGACTGTTTCCTGACCCTCTCTGGAAAGGAGGTAGTTTACGAAAAGTTCCGCAGCTCTCAGGTTTTTTGTATTCTTGAGGACGGCAATCGGGCTCGGAATGAAAATGGTGCCTTCGGCGGGCCAGACGTAGTTGATCGGAGAACCCTTCGCCATGAGTGGCCTTACCATGAAATCCAGGATAACGCCGACGGAGTGTTCGCCCTTGAGGATCATGTCGCTGACGGTGGCGTTGCTCTGCAGTTGCATTCCACCGTTTCTTTTAAATTTTTCAAAATAATCCCAGCCGAACCGGCTGACGAGGGTCTCGGTGGCTGCGACGGAGGCTCCGGACCTGAGAGGAGTAGGATACCCCATGGAGCCGTAGTTCTTCGTCACGAGGTCTTCCCAGCTTTTCGGCGGGTCGGTAACTTTTAGGGTGTTGTACGCGATGACCATGTTGATAAGTCGCGCCGCATAATAATACCCTTCGGGGTCCTTCATGGATGGGTCGAGATTCGCAGCCTCGGGGGGCGCGATCTTGAGAAGGAGGCCCTGGTCCTTGAACTCTTCGTAGGTCGAGGGTTCTGCGACCCAGACCAGGTCTCCCATGATCTGCCCGGCCTGATGCTCGGTCATCATCTTCGCGATAACCGCGTTCGTATCCGACCTGAAAGCGTCGAGGGTAATTCCCGGATACTTTTTCATAAACTCGTTCTGCAACCTGTCGACTATCGGCTGGGGAACGGAAGTGTAGAGCGTGATCCTACCCTTGATGGCTTCCGCTCCGGTTCCCGGACCCGTCGCGTAGATCACAAGCGCGGCTCCCACGAAAAAGATCATACTGAACAACAGCATCTTCTTCCACATACACATCCTCCAGAAAATTGAACTCGTATTATATGCCGCATTATACCCTCGATAACCCTGTTGTCAACGCATTGCCTCATTAATAATCTCGTCGTACTAAGGTGGTTGCCTCATAAGTAAAATCTCGCCCTAAGAGACCTGAAGTTCTTAGGGTAGTCTAGGGAGATGAGAATGAGCACCCGCAAAGAAGTAACTAGGGCAGTAGCCTCTCGCTACCACAAAGAATCCCGGAAAGGCAAGCACGTTCTACTCGACGAATTCTGTAATACTACAAGGTACAATCGAGACTACGCAGCTTCGGTATTACGAGCCAAAGCGGCTGAAGGATCGGGCAAAAAAGAAACAGCCTTACCCTGGTTCCTGCCCTCCTGGACACTGCCAGATCGACACCGTAGGCAATGACAGCGGCATCCTCTCGGAGCAATGCGCATTTACCCTCTGCTCCATCTTCATCCTGATAATGGTAGCGAGTTCATCAACCACGGACTCTTTTCCTGGTGCGCCACCCAAATACCAGCCATAGTGCTCTAACGTTCCAGAGCAGGCAAGAAGAATGATAATTGTTATGTCGAGCAGAAAAACTTCGATACGATCAGAAAACTCGTTGGCTACGCACGCTATTCTTCTCAAGAAATGCTCGAACCCTTGAACGCTCTCTATGAGGCTCACGGACTTTTACTTAACTACTTCTATCCTTCCCAAAAACTGATCGCTAAAACAAGAATCGGCAGTACCTACAAGAAAACCTATGACCTGCCTAAAACTCCTGCCGCTCGACTGCTTGAGAACCCTGCGATAAATGACAAACCCGGGGCGATTCAGGGTCAGTAACGGTGACGGATTACACATGTTTCTCAGCATTTTGGTAGGGCGTTGAACAAGGTGAGAGCTGAAGAACATCGAGCGTTTCTTTCTGATACAGGCTCGAGTCCCCTTCTACGGTCGAAGTACCAATGACTTAGGAATTCAGAGCGGACTGACAACCGTGCCACACGTCGTAAGGACTTTCTGCAGCTTACTCGTGTCGCAATCTCAAAACAGCACGGGCATGGCAGATCAAAGAAGCAGCGAGCACGTTGTGGAAGTACTCGTATATCGGTGTCGCCGAGAAAAACTGGCTACAGCTCCTAGGCTGGATTAGTCGATGTCGACTCGATGCAATGATCAAGGTTGGGCAGATGGTACGTCGCTATCTCTGGGGAATCCTGAATGCCATACGGCTCAAGGTAAATAACAGCATGCTGGAAGCCAAGAATGAGTGTATTCAACGAATCAAAAAAATGGCCTGCGGCTATAGGAACAGAAAACGGTTCATGGACGCAATTCTTTTTCATCTAGACGGCTTGGATCTTCAACCATTTCCCACACAATAGTTTGAAGCGCCAAAAATTTATTGGACAATGCATTTTTTGCGTTGGGCGGTCTTGTGGATCTTGGGTATCCTGCAATCCTGTCAAAAAAAACAGGCTGTCCGATGAAAACCGGCCAGCCTGGGGGATAGAAATTGGGCTTTTGCTATTGGATAAGCTCGACCGGCGGGGGGCCGTCGGTGGGGGTGTCGCCGCCGAACTACATGCTTTGGTTGCCTTAGTCTTCGGGGGCTGTGCTTTGTTGCTGTTGGTTGAGGGTGAAGGATTCGAGCCAGGGTTCTTGGCCGGCGAGGAGCTTGGGCACGTAGATGATAACCATGTCCTGGCCGAAGGGGACGCGGAAGGTACGCTCTTCGGTGCGGCCCTCCATGAAAAGCTCGACCTTGATCTTGTGGCTCTGGCCTTGGATCACGGCCTTGTCGCGGTCCCCCGGGTAGTACTCCGCAGACTCGAGCCTGTTCACCAAGACAGCCTGGACAATGGAACCTCGACTTTTAAAATCGATGAGTCCAATCTGTCGTTCCCCTTTAGAGAAGAACGGGCGTTGTCCGCCGCCTTGCGGGACTTCCAGGCGTAGAGCACCAAGGACAAAGCGATGACACCATAGCCAATGAAACGCCGGAAATACTCCCCGATCATCGCCGAACCGAACAAATTCTGCCTCGCCAAAGGAGAAACGATGAACATAGCGTGGAGAAGAACGACCCCCCTATCCACCGTGGAAATAAGCCCCATGACGATAAAAAGGACCGCCCCATATTTTATTGCGAGAAAAAACCTTAGTTCTTCACAGTGATGTTGAAATACTTGTCTTGCACTTTCTGCTTGGTGGTGGGGAGGAAGCCCTTGCCGAACACATAGGTGTCCATGTAGATCAGGACCTGGTTCTTGGCGCGAATACCAGTATCCATATCCTTATAGTAAATCCCATTCCACTTAGCTCCAGGCGTGAACTTGGCCAAAGCCTTGAAAACATCATTCAAATTGTCTTTCTTAGCCTTTCCATCAGCCACCATCTTGGCAAACTCGCCCAACCCTGCAGAAAGACTAAACCCATGGGGGAAAGCCCAAGTACCAAACCTGCCAGCCCCGCCTTTGGCCTTAATCGCATCCTCAACCCGCTTGAGTATAGCCGGAAAGTTCCCATTATCCTTGGAGAAATCAAGCTCAAGAACTTCAGGATAACCAATGAGCGGGCTTGGAAGATTAGCCTCAACAAAAATGCCCCCATGCGCCAAAAGCTGCCGCAGCAATGGTGCCAAATGAACATCGCTAGTGCAGAAAAAAGCAGTATCCTTGCCATATTTCTCGATCCACTGAGGAACCTTTTCAAGTATATACTGCTGAGCGCCCGGAACACCTACATCGCTTATAGGATCCGGGACAGTTTCAAAGACAAACCTCAACCCCAAGTCCTTGCTGGCTGCTTCCATGATAGCTCTACGCCGACCAAAACTTTCGTTCTTCATATGACGAGAGAAGGAAATATGGACAAAATTCTTGGCACCGAGCTGTTTGGCCGCCCAGACAATCGTATATCCTCGAGACACAAAGTCTGCCGAAAGAACCAAATCAGCGGAACTCTGGATCACCAGAGGATCTTCATGCGGCTCGCCAGCCAGTAAAAGTATATCTGGCCTTTTGACCCTTATGCGCTTGAATGCCTCCGAAGTTCCAGGAATTGCTTGGTTAACCACGATAGCCTTCATGAGTGGATCATCTGCCAGCGCCACCACGGAAGAAATATAGGTGTCCCTTAGGGACATAAAATCGTCAGGATACATGACATGCTGAAAAATCCCGCCTGACTTTACAGTCCCATATTCTTTCAGAAGAATCTTAGCTCCACGGAGATCGTCCTCGGACTGGGAGCCTGAACCCGTGACAACACCAATATGAAATTTTACCTTAGCCTTAGCCTGAGCTGACAACCCCAAACCGGCAAAAACAAAAGTGAAGACAAAAACAATAGTGATGAGCTTCATAAACTTTTTCATAGAACCTCGATCTAAAATTCATGTCCTTTTCCCGACCTTCTCATTCTACACTCAGGACGATTCTAGTCAAGCAAGTTTGCTTCGGTTACAATGGGACTCGATGAAGGTACCCCTGAAGCGTTTCAACGAAGAAATCTACTATTACAGCAGCCAGCTTGTGGTGTTCTTCGTGGTGATCATCTTCATCACCTCGGGCTCCATAGCTATGGGGATCACTTCCTCGGCCATCGTCATTGCCTTCATGGCCCTCCAAACCTTCCTCCTGGCCAGCCAAGGCCACATGCCGGTGCTGCGCTTTCTTTTTTCCCTCATCACGCCCATTGGTTTTTCAATCCTCCGTGCCGCTACCTCCAGCCTTGACTTCACCGAGACTACCAACATCCTGCTCTGGGGCTCTGCCATCTACATAGGGTTTTTCCAGGCCGTATCCCTTTCTCTGCGCGTGGGCTTCTTCAAGCGGGTGGCGGAAACCGCCCTTTCCTTGGGTTCGGCCACGATTTTCTTCGCCTTCTATTATTACCTTGACATGCGCATCGGGCTTGGTCAGGCCTTGCAGGCTAGGGAGATCGACAGGGACACCTACATGGAGCTCCTCAAGATCGGGCATTTCACCGACGGGCTCAAGACCTTCATCGCCTCTCCCCAGCATTTGTTCGCCCTTTTGGGCATAGCGAGCTTCGACATCATGCTCCTGGCCGCCCGGATACGGGCCTTGAATCTCAGGGCCAAGGTGGACAAGCTGATGGAGGAGCCCTTGCGCCCCGCGGGGAGCTCGCCCAGCCCTGGGAGCTCGCCCTCCTCAGTGGGCCTTGTGGCCGAGGCTGAGCCGGGGCCTACGCGGCATCTCATCACCGCCATCTCTTCGGACATCGTGGGGTTCACCGCCCTCTCTGAAACCCTTGGAGCCCAGAAGTCCGTGGATTTCCTCAACAAGTACTACGCCCTCTGGACCCACGCGGCCAGCGCCCAGGGCGGGAGGATCACCGCCATGAGCGGGGATTCGGTCACCATCCTCTTCGGCCTAGCGGACGAGGCCATGAATCCCGAAAGGGCTTTGTACGCGGCCTATAATTTCTTCGACGATCTGGATACCTTGCGGGAGGAACTCTCGAGCCACGCTTTTCCCGCGGACTTCAAGATTTCCGTCGGGGTCCACACGGGTATGGTTGTCTCCGCCATGATCGGGGCTCCCGGAGAGCTGAAGAAGGGTGTTTTCGGCGACACCATGGCCGTGGCCGCCCGGTTGGACGCCCTGTGCCGGGAGCTTCACCAGGAGCTTCTGGTCAGCCACTCCACCTTCCGGCGCCTAAGCCTGGAGAGTCAGTCCACATTGGATAGGATCGGCGAGGTGCTGCTGCGCCAGAGCACGAGGCCGGTTCCGGTATATACGAGAAAATAATATGCATGCCAACGAGGTCAAAGCTATGAATCCTACACGCAATCCTGTCCTTCGTTTTTTCGCCCTAAGCCTCACCGCCCTCGGCCTTGCGCTTTCGGCCCTTTCCTGCTCCGCAAAGCTTGACGCCACGGTCAGGAACGACCTTAGCGCCCGGATTGCCTTGAACATGGAGGTTCCGGGCGTCCTGGGCGAACGGATGCGGCAGATCAGCAATATTCCCCAGAGTTCGCCCCTTTTCGATGCGCCGAGGCTTAGGAAGGAGTTCCTGGGCCGCAAATCCATCAATATCGTCGATTTGAGCGTTTCCACGCCGGACTCCATGTTCTCCACCCTCTATATCCCGAACCTGGAGGTGCTGTCCAACGACCGGTCGGTAGCCCCCGAGGGACTTCTTACCCTGCGGTCGATTCCTGCTTCGGCCTCTTCTCCCGCATACCGGGAGCTGGGGATAAAAATCGACAGGCAGAACGCTGCCGCGGCCTTCAATCTTTTCCCCGGGGTGGACAAGACCCTCTTGGCGTCCTTGGGTCCTCCCGCCCTGGACAAGGATCCTCTGACCGCCCAGGAGTATAGGATGAACCTTGAGCAGGTGATCATAGGTAAAAGGGCCATGTCCGCCTTCGATCTCTGCGGTGTCGATATATCTTTCAGCGCCCCAAAGCCTATCCATGCCGCCTCGGGCGGAACCTTCCAAGGCCAGGTTTTCAAGGGAAGGATTGGGCTTTTCGATTTGCTGACCCTGGAAAAGCCTGTGACCCTCTCCATCCGCTGGGTGGAGTAACGCCAAAACCCACGCGGGCCCTCGCAGGCCTGCTGCGCAGGCGGCTGATGCGTCCTAAGCGCCGCTTTTTAGCGCCGCTTTTAAGCGCCACTTTTAAGCGCCGCCCTCAGAGCTTCGAACAGCGCCAGGGCTTCCTCTTCAGGATAGGCGTCAAGCCTCGGATCTTCCAACAACCCGTCGTAGCCTCGATACGCTTCATCCTCAGGCCTCAAGGCCTCAGCCTGGACGGAGAACTCCGCCAACCGGCAATTTAGCGCCTCAAGGAGTCCCTCTGGGATATCAAGAATCCAGGGTCTGCGGCCGATGTGTTCGGGATAATGGGCGTCCGATCCGGCTATGACGCTGTGGCCTTTGGCCAGGAAGTCGGGGATGGGAGGGCGGACCGCCTCTATCGCGTCGTAGGGGCCCGGTGGAAGAAAGCCGAGTTGACTGTGCACCGAGAACATGGGCCTGTCCACGTGGGCGGGGATCACCAGGGCCCTGACGGATTTCGCCAGGTCCGCAAGATCGCCGAAGCCCAAGTACAGGGCAGCACCAAACCAGGTTTCCTCAAGGGCAAGCACGTTTTCCTCATCGTCCACCACCGCTTGGTCGCCGAATTTCCCTTCGGTTCCCGGGAAGCGGGGCAGATGTCCGAGTATTGTGCGGCCGAACTCCAGGGCCCGCCGGGGGCTTGGGAAGATGGCCAGGAGATGGACTTCCTCGACGCTGCAGAGTTCCAGGCCGAAAAGGGGCGCTATACCTTCCTGGGCGCAGGACAGGGCGAAGGGGAGGCTGTTGTGCGCTGCGTTGTGGTCCGATAGGCCAAGGATGTCGATACCCCGGGCCTTGGCCTTCCTGGCCAAGAGGCTGGGCGACATGGCCAAGTCGCCGCAGGGGCTGAGGCAGGAGTGATTGTGCAGGTCTATTGCGCACCGGCTCATTTTACAAAGGGGCTAGGAGGGGCTAAAGGCGGACCAAAGGCGGCCCGAGGCCTCGAATTGGCTTAAAGCGGTCTTGAGTAGGGCAATGTCTTCAGCGGCCGCCGCTTCGATCATGTCCTCGGGGATTGGTCTGTTGTTGCAGATGAATATGGCTGGAGCGCCTACCAGGCTTGCAACCGCCACAGTGTTCTTGTGCGCCTGGATGGTAACCAGGGCGTCGCCTGTCTTTGCGTGGGCCATGACGTCTGACAACAGGTCGGAGGTGTAGCCCCCTGATATTTTCTTTTCCGCCGATCCGACTACGAGGATGGCGCCTGTCAGGGTCGCCGCGTGGCTCAGTTCCATTGATTTTCTCCTTGATCCAATCGGATCGATGCCCGGATCGTGGTCCCGACGCCCATTTTCGACTCGATGAAAAAATCATCGGACACCCTTTTCGCATTGGGCAGTCCCATGCCGGCCCCGAAGCCCAGGGATCTCACCCATTCATTGGCCGTGGAAAAGCCCTCCTGCATGGCCAGCCCCACGTCAGGGATGCCGGGTCCTTCGTCCCTGGCGAAGATTTCTATCGAATCGTCGAAGATGCGCATGCGCATGATGCCGCCTGAAGAATGGATGACCTGGTTGAGTTCCAGTTCGTAGGAGGCTATGGCGGCTTTTCGGGCTATCTGGGGCGGGCAGCCCCGCTCCACCAGGGTTTTCTTGAATTTCTGGCTAGCGTTGCCGGCTTTGGAAAAGTCGTGGGGCATGGTGCCGAAGCTCATCTCCACCTGGGGAAGGGGTCCTTCTTCCTTGGCCTGGCGCTCCGCCATGCGTTTTTCCATGCGGCATATCTCTTCGTTCAAGGCGATGAGGAGGCGCCTTAAGATGTCAGAGGCGGTGATTATCCCGCAGAGCCTTCCGGTGCCGTCCAGGACGGGAAAGCGGCCGTATTTGTAGCGATCGAAGTAGGTGACTGCGAAGGAGAGTGGCATCTCGGCGTCGATAGTGACTAGGGATGTGGACATAAGTTCCCGGGCAATCTTGTCCAGGGAGCCGGAATCAAGGGCGCCGATTATGTCCCCTATGGTGACGATGCCTTCCAACCGGCCGTATTCCAGGATGGGGACGCCGGTGATAGCCTTTTCCTTCATTATTCCTTGGATTTCCCTAAGGGTGGCCGACCCGGAGGCGGTCACAACCTCGGTTGTCATGGCGTCCTTCACTTTGAGGCTGTACAGGAGTTCCAGCACAATGCCGGGGCTTTTGTCAGCAGAAATCGGTACTGTGGTCATCCTGGCAAGTATGCACTGGCTTCGGTCTTCTTGGAAGTCCAGATACTTTTCCTTTTTTTTCAAATGTGGTAATTTTTATCGATTTCCCCAGGGTTTTCCAGGAGGCGGCGGTGATTCGGCTTGAAAACGTTTCCAAGACCTATGCGAAAAGCGGACGGAAGGCTGTGGATGGGCTCTCCCTGTCCATTCCGGATGGAAAGATTTTCGGATTTCTCGGGCCCAACGGAGCGGGAAAAACCACCACCATCAGGATAGCCTGCGGAGCCCTCCAGCCCGACCAGGGCGAGGCGTGGATAGATAAAGTCAACATGGGGTCTGACCCCATGGTTGCCAAGCGGCGCATAGGGCTTGTGCACGACAATCCGGAGCTTTTCAACAAGTTGAAAGCCCATGAGTACCTGGATTTCATCGGCGATGTCTTCGAGGTTCCCCAAGGTGAGAGAAGATCCAGGGTTGAGGAATTTGCCGCGCGATTCGAGATCGCGGATATGCTCGGCTCTTCGATAGGCGCCATGAGCCGGGGGATGAAGCAGAAACTCTGCGTGGTGGCGAGCCTCATCCACGATCCGGCCAACTGGATCTTGGACGAGCCCATGGTGGGCCTGGATCCCCAGGCATCCTTCCAGCTGAAGGAGATCATGAGGGAGAGGACTCAAGGTGGAAAGTGCGTGTTTTTCTCCACCCATGTGATGGAAGTGGCGGAGCGACTCTGCGACCGGCTGGCTATCATCGCCCGGGGAAAGATCATTTTTGATGGCAACCTAGGCGAGCTGCGAGCCTTGCGGGAAGGGGCCGGCGGTGGCGACCAGAGCCTTGAGCGGCTCTTCCTGGACATGGTGGCGGATGTATGAAGACGCGGTTTTCAAGCCTTGCGCTGCTGTATATCAAGAGTTCCTTGAGCATAGCCTTTCCCACCAAGGCGGAGCTCAAGGATCCCAAGAAACTTGCCAAAGCCGCGGGGATAGTCTTGCTCGCAGTGGTCCTAGTGGCGGATTTCGGCTTCATCTTCGGGCTCATGAACCTGGGGCTCTACAATGGCCTCGCCCCGGCGGGGATGCAGAGCCTGATGCTCCTCAACGCGGCCACCATGGCGGCCCTCCTCGTGTTCGTGTTCGCCTTCCTCATGGCCCTCTCCATGTTTTCCGCCTCGGGGATCGAATCGGGGTTTTTGGTCCTTCCCCAGGCCTCCCTTCCTGTTCTATCCCGCGGGACTCCTCACCGCCCTCGCCCTTCCCCTTTTGCCCACCGCCCTTTCCTACCTCATCCTCATCCCCTTCACCAAGCTTTCCAATTTGCTCAGCAACAAGAATTTCATCCTCTACGTGGGCGGCTTCGTGGGCATGGCCGTGGCCTTGGGCTTCAATTTTTACCTTCAGTCAGCCATGGCCAAGATGGGAAACCCCGAGGCGGTGATCCTCTTCGCCAGTCCGGATTCCCTGATATCCAAAATCGGGCAGGCCTGGATTCCTTCCTGGCTTGCCTGGAAGACCCTGACCGGCGCGGGAACGGGCCTGGGGCTTCTTGCCTTGGCGGCCAACCTTGTCCTTGGCGCAGGGGCCTTCCTGGCCGTGGCCTGGGCCTTGGGTCCTGCCTATGTGCGGAGCCTCCAATCCTTCGGCGAGTCCACCTCCCGCAGGAAGGCCTTGGCTGCCGGGGAATCGGCCACGAATATCCGGGGCGCCTTTTTGCGGCGGCCTGTCATGGCCAGCCTTACCTTGCGGGAGCTCAGGCTCATGAACCGCGAGCCCATGTACCTCCTCAACGGACCCTTCATCGTGATCCTCATGCCCATACTCCTGGCGGTCATGTTCTTCCTCCAGAAGGATGCCCTGATGGAGTCCCTCGCCGGAGTCGGGCCCATCCTGGCCGGGCCGGCGGGCTTCCTCGTCTTCGCCGCCTTCGGCGGCTTCCTCGGTTCCTCCACCAGCATCGCCTGCACAGCCTTGTCCCGAGACGCCCGGTTTTTGCCCTGGATCAGGGTCCTTCCCATCTCCGCGAGGGCGTATTTCGGCGCAAAGCTCCTCCATGCGGAGATCTTCGCCGTGTTCGGCGCGGTGGTGGGCAGCGTCGGGGTATTCATCCTTCCGGGGGCCGGGTTGGGTGACGCAGGCCTGGCCTTTGTCCTTGGCCTGCTTTTCTCCACCGCGGTGAACATGGGCGGCCTCTGGCTGGACGCGGCCTTTCCCCGCCTATCCTGGGACAATCCCATCGCGGCGATGAAGCAGAATCCCAACGCGGTGATCGCGATCCTGGGAGCCATGGGGCTGTTGGCGGGCTTGGGGTTTTTGTCCCTCAAGCTTAGTGCTTCGAAGATTGGGTTCACCCTGCTCTACGGTGGGGTTTTCCTGGTTCCGATTGTCCTGTGGATCCTGTTCTTTCCCCGCTTCGCGGAGCGGAAGATGGACCGCTACGAGGTTTAGGCCAGGGCGGCGATGATGGCCTGGAATTCCGCCAGGGAGGAGCAGCGCACCGCCCTGTTCCTCAGCTCCGAGCCTCCGGGAAGGCCTTTGGAGTAGGCGCAGAAATGCTTGCGGAATTCCCGGCAGGCTGTGTCCTCGCCCATGAAGGCGGCGGCGCGGCGTAGGTGGCGGCTCGCGGTCTGGGCTATCTCCCTAGGGGAGGGTTCCTGGTACGGCCGGTTTTGCCACAGGGCCAGGGCTTGGGCGAATATGTAGGGGTTTCCCATGGCGCCCCGGGCTATCATGACGCCCTGGACGCCGCCTGAGGCGAGGTGGCCCAGGGCGCTTTGGGCGTCGAAGGCGTCGCCTGAGCCGTAGACGGGGATGCCCAAGGGGCTAAGGGCGGCGGCCAGGGCGCGGATGGCTTCCCAATCGGCCTTGCCTGCATACCCTTGAGCCCGGGTCCTGCCGTGGAGGGTCACCGCCGATGCCCCTGCTTCGACCGCCGCCATGGCGGTTTCAAGGTAGTTGATGCTGGTTTCATCCCAGCCCGTGCGGATTTTCACGGTCACGGGCACGGAGCTTGCGCCTGTCATGGCCTTTACTATGGTTCCCAGGAGTTTTGGATCCCTCAGCAATGCCGATCCGGCGCCGGACTTGACGATTTTCGGCACCGGGCAGCCGCAGTTGAGGTCTATGGCCAGGGGCTTGTGGGCGGCGGCTTTTTCGACGGCTTTGGCGAGGCTTTCGGGCTTGGCGCCGAAGAGTTGGATGGCGTACCTCGTTTCCGCCTCGCTGCGTTCCATGAGGATTTCGGTTTTTCCGTTGTTGCGGATGAGGGCTTCGGCGCTGACCATTTCGGTGTAGCAGAGGCCCGCGCCCAGTTCAAAGCAGATGGAGCGGAAGGCGGCATCGGAATAGCCGGCCACGGGGGCGAGGAAAAAGGGGGAGGGAAGGGTTAGGCCAGCCAGGACGGGCAGGCCTAGGCCGCCGCCCTGGGGTTTTCCCTCGCCCTCCCCTTTTGGGTCAGGGTTCGAGCTTGAAGAGTCTGCAGGCATTCTGATAGGTGATCTCCGCCGCTTCCTCCGGCGCCATCTGGAGGATTTCCGAGAGGAACCAGGCGGTGGAGGGCAGGAACTCAGGCTTGTTGCGTTTGCCCCGG
>VKGY01000192.1:5400-6388 GCA_008080685.1 Spirochaetota bacterium | reverse complement strand
AGCCAAAAGGGCCAGGACCATGCCCCGAAGGTCTCCCGACCCATCGAAGCCAATGATCAAGGCGCAGCCCCCCAGGGCCAGGACAAGGGCAAAAATCTTTTTGGGATACAATCTATCCCGAAGGAACAAGACGGAAATCATTGTGACCAAGGCTGGATAGACGTACAAAATCAAGGCAACCAGGCTCGCCGAGGCATAATTCAAGGCTGTGAAATAGCTGAAGGACTGACCCGCGTACCCAAGGGCTCCCATGGCCGCGTAGAGCAGCATGGTTCTCTTTCCGGGAAACTTGAGTCCCTTTAATTTCATAAGCCCTAGCATAGCCAGGCCGCCTAAAAGAAAGCGCAAGAACAGCAAGGTCGAGGTTCCAGCGCCGGAGGCGAAGGCCACCCGGGCCAGGATCGGCATTATTCCAAAGCAGAAAGCCGAAAGAGCGACGAGCAGAAAACCGGCGAATCTACGCATAATGTCCTTTCAGTGGAATATCCAGCCCATGGAGTATTCCATATATTCCGCACCAATGCTGCAGAATATTGCCTAAAATCCGCAGCATACCTGCGGATTTCGCTTTTTGCTTTGACAATGTGGAAAAATAGTGTAGCATAAAAGTATAGTTCTTTATTTATCTATAATATAGAATTGAATGACTCTCAGGAAATGGGCACTACTAGCCCTTGCGGTTGTGGCACTGGCGATGCCCTGCATGGCGGCAGGCTACGATGCGGATGTCATCGTGGTGGGGTCGGGATTAGGAGGACATGCCGCGGAGTATTCGGTCTTGGAAAATGGCGGAAAAGTCCTCTGGATCGAAAAGAACTCCGTCCTTGGCGGATCCACCGCAATAGCCACCGGGACCTATCCGGCGGTCGGCACGCAGTTGCAGAAGGAGCGGGGCATAGAAGACTCGAATGAACTCTTCATCCAGGACATCAACCGGATCGGCCAGAACAAGGCCGATCAGAACCTGCTTCGCTTCTTCGTGGAAAAA
>VKGY01000192.1:2821-5391 GCA_008080685.1 Spirochaetota bacterium | reverse complement strand
ACTTCGGTGTGGGAATGGTTCGTAAAGGCAGGGCTTCCTGTGGACGTGAAGCGCGGCCCTTTCTTCGACCCCGCCCACAGCTCCTATAGCGCCGCAAGAACCTACGTCCCCAGCCCGAACAAGTCCAGCATCTATACCGGCGTCCTTTTTGAGAAGATGCAGGCGTACAAGGGCAACCTCACGGTGCTCCTGGGAACCAAGGTGGAAAAGCTTGTGGTGGAAAAGGGCCGGGTATCCGGCGTCCTAACCATTTCCGAGGCCGGAACGATTACCTACAAAGCCAAGGCGGTGATCCTCGCCACGGGCGGCTACGGCAGCAACAGGGAGATGATAAACAAATATTCTCCCAAGTACGCCGAGACCATGACCGTAACTCTCCCCTTTGCCACTGGCGATGGCCATCGCATGGCTGCGGAAGTGGGAGCCCAGCTGGTGCACATGGACTATATCTGCGCTTACTTCGGTGGCATACCCAAGGGGCCGGGCTAGTACACAATAGGCTTTGCGCGGCCTTCGGCCTTCCCGTCGACCAGGTAAAGCGCGAGATCGCCGCGGCCAACGCGGACTTCGCCAAGGGCAAGGTTGACCGCTTCGGCAAGAAGCCTGTGGCTGCTTTCGCCAAGGGTCCATACTACGGCATCCTCAACCGCGGGACAATCTTCATGACCCAGGGCGGGGTCAAGACCGACATCGGCATGCGCGTGGTGGACTCAGAAGGCCGCTGGATCCCCGGCCTCTACGCCGCGGGTGAAGTCCACGCGGTCAACGAGGGAAAGCTGCACAAATAGCGCATGGCGAAATAGCGGACAATCGGACAGGAGAACAGGATTTATAGGATGGACAGGATAGCCCTGTCCATCCTGGGGATCTAGTTTTCCTGTCTTATTTCTTTTTCTGTCGTATTCGCCTCTCAATATCCTACGACACAGCGGTTGCGGCCCGTGCGCTTCGCCTCATAGAGGCGGGTGTCGGCGCGGCCAAGAATGGATCCCAGGGACTCTCCCTTGGATGCCAGGGCAGCGCCGACGGAAATCGTGGCGCGCAGGATAGACCCATCGTCCAAGTCGATCCAGCTATGCTCCACCACCACCCGAACCCGTTCCGCCACCTCGGCTAACGCGTCGATCCCCACGTTGGGGCAAAGCAGGACAAACTCCTCGCCTCCCCAGCGGATCGCCGCGTCCAAAGGCCTGACAGAAGAGCCCAGCGTCGAGGCCACCATCTTGAGGACCCTGTCCCCAACCTCGTGGCCATACGTGTCATTGACCCTCTTAAAATGATCGATGTCCGCCATGAGAAGGGCGAAGCCATGCATCCCCTCTTCCAGACTCTCCAGGCGAGCCTTGGCGATTATCTCCAAGGCCCTGCGGTTTCCCAAGCCTGTAAGGGAGTCGGTAAGGACTTCATGGCGCAGCGCCTCCAACTCTTTCAGGATTTCCCGCCTGTCCCGCCGATCCGAGAAAATCTCGATCGCCCCGATCACATCGCCGGCCTGGTCGCTCAAGGGGGCCGCCCGGACCGCCACGGGTTGGCGGCTGCCGTCCCTATGGTGCATGTAGACTTCCACATCCCTTATTTCGCCGTCCTGTATCGTAGCAGCTAAGGGACAACCGTCGCCGCACAAAGGCTTGCCCTCGGGGGTGATATGCCTAAGAAGATTGTCCGAGCACCTGAACCCGACCATATCGGAAGAAAGGTAACCTGAGAGCTTTTCGGCGCCTCGGTTCCAAAATGTGATCCTGCGATCCAAGTCCACGAAGTACACGCCCTCATCAATTCGATCCATGAGATTTTTCAAGGTTTCATCATAACGCATGGACTAGAGTATACGCTGCCCAAGGCGCAAATCAACATCCGAGGCGCGTCGGATCATGGAGGGAGGCATCGAAAAAAAAGCCAGTTACCAAGCCGGCCTTTCAATGCTATACTAAAAGAAAGGCAAAGGAAAGAAAAAGAAATTCCTAGCCGGGGGTCCGAACATGAATGCAACCGAACGAAAGCGGCGAATCATCGAGCTCCTTGACGAGCGGGAATCGGTTCAGGTAGCCGAGCTGACCAGCCTCTTCTCCGTATCCAAGGTGACAGCCCGGAACGACCTGGACGACCTGGAAGCCAAGGGGCTTTTGGTGAGGACCCACGGCGGCGCCATGGCGGCTGAAAAGCACGAGTTCGTCCGCCTGATCTCAAACACCATCAACGAAAACCGGGACAAGAAGCGCAGGATCTGCGACCTCGCCTTGCGGTTCATCGCCCCGGGGCAGAACATCATCATCGATTCGGGGAGCACCACCTTCCATCTATCCCGCCTCGTGGCGACAAAGCCGATCACCGTCATAACAAATTCTGTATTGGTCATCCAGGAACTCATGGGCGCAAGCCCGGTGGAACTAATAGCCGCGGGCGGAGTCCTGCGCCGTCAGTCCATGTCCTTCATGGGCGCCTATGCCCGGCACAGCTTCGAGCAAGTCCGGGCGGACATCCTCTTCCTGGGCGCGGCGGGATTCGGCCTGGAGCAGGGCGTCACCTGCACCAATCTCATCGAGGCGGACACCAAGCAGGGAATGATAAAA
>VKGY01000192.1:0-2785 GCA_008080685.1 Spirochaetota bacterium | reverse complement strand
ATAAAATCAGCCGCCAAAGTCTGCCTCTTGGCGGACTCGACCAAGCTTGGCAAGGCCGCCCTCGCCAAGGTCTGCGATTGGGACTCCATAGATATCCTTATCACCGACGCCATCGACCTTGAAACCCGCGCCGGCCTCGCGGTCCAGGGTGTCCTGGTGGTGACCGAGTGAGCCTCGGCGAAGCGCGGCCGTTGGGGAAGATAGGCGTTTCCTTAGTCGGTATGAAGACCCTGGAAGCCCTGGAAGCCTATCTTAGGGAGATCGGCCCGGAAGCCCGGTTCGAGCTTTCCTACAAGATGAGCGAAAGTCAACTTCGCGGGGTCAGACCCCACATTGAAAGGCGCGTTTTGTCCTGCCACGCCTGCTGCCCCTCGACGGATTTTTTCCCCAATCTCGCCAGCGCCGATCCTGCGGTTGTGCGGCAAAGCCTTAAGGATATGGAATCCACCTTGGCCACCGCGTTGGATTTCGGCGCCCGGATCGTGATCCTTCATGCCGGCTACGTCACGGATTCGGCCATGCCCTCGACCTATGCGGCCAGAAAAGCCCTCCTCTCCCGACCGGAGTTCCTCAAGGACATCAGGCACGCCGAGGGGGCGATCTGCGGCCCGGATTATTGCGAGACACCCCATTACCTGCGGTACGCCGAGAGAGCCAAGGAACGCTTGGCCGCCCTGGCCCGGCGGTATGCCGAGGCAGGAGCGCGCCTGGCGGTGGAAAACCTCAATCCCCGGGTAGGATACCTGTTCCACACCCCACGGGAGATGGCTGCCCTGGCCGCCCTGGACCCCGACCTCTGGCTATGCCTGGACGTGGGCCACCTTTATATATCTTCCTTCGCCTATGGATTCGACTTCCTGGGGGGAGTGAAGGAAATCGTCGCCACGGGCAAGGTCGCCACCTGCCATATCCACGCCAATTCCTCAGGGCCGGGGATATTCCGGGACGATCACGAGAGCATGGACTCCCCGGGCTTTCCCCTGGAGGAAGTCCTCGACATCCTCATCCCCAGCGGGGCAAATCTCATCGTGGAATCGGTGGACGACCTTGGCCGCAACACGCGCCTCTTGGAAAACGCCCGGGCGCAGCGGCGGGCGAAGCCGCTGCCCATCCACCCGCTGCCCACGCAAACACGAAAAACGGAGCCTAAATGACAAATTCGAGTTATGCCCAGCTCATGGCTGGAATTTCCGAGGGACAAAAGGCCGACCTCAACCTCGGCATGTTCAAGGCCTACGACATAAGGACCAGGTCGGCCAAGCTCAGCGCAACCCTGGCGAGGAGGCTGACAATAGCCTTAGGCCGCTACGTCAAGGAAATATTAAACTGCGAATCCATCGTCCTGGGCCGGGATGCCAGACTCGCCGCCCCGGCCCTCATGGAATCGGCCATAGAAATCCTGCCGGAGATGGGCCTCTCGGTCATCCTCAACCCCCTGCAGACCTCCACCTGCCAGTTTTACCATGCGTGTCTCAAGAACCCCAAAAGCGCGGCAGTCATGTTCACCGCAAGCCACAACCCCGGGGACTTCATCGGCCTCAAGCTGCTTGGGCCGGGCATGGTCACCCTGGCCATGGATTCAGGCCCGGGCGGCGGATTAACCGGCATATTGGCCTACTACCTCCAGGGCGGCGACATTCCCATGGCCAAGGGCGGGCGGGGAAGGGTGGAGATACGGCGCTACCTGGACAGCTTTATCGACTACTCCATGCGCCTGGCGGGGGTCAAGCCGGGAAGCCTCGCAGGCGTCTCTATCCTGGCTGATTTCCTCTGCGGCGCCGCGGGAACCGAGGTGGCCGAGGCCTTTGGCTGCGCGGGAGCGCGGCTTAGAACCCGGAACCTCGTCCCGGACGGATATTTTCCCGTCGGCGACCCCAACCCCATAATTCCACGGAGCATCCAGCCCACCTGGGACCTTATGAAGAAGGGAGGCTACGATTTCGGCTTCTGCTTCGACGGGGACGGGGACAGGATGGACATCATGGATTCCAAGGGCGAGCAGCTGGCGCCCAGCTTCAACCTATCAGTCCTGGGGCCGGAGATCCTGCGATACTTCAGGACAGTATTCAAGGACGAGCCCTTCGCGCCTCAAATGTATTCCGACGTGAAGTCCAACCCCGTGGCCATGGCTGACCAGGCGGCGGGAGGGCTCGGGGTCCATATCATCCGCAACGGACACTCCTTCATCAAGGAAGCCCTGCGAGTCAATTTTCCCGTCCAGTACCTCTTCGGAGCCGAAGAATCGGCCCATTACTACATGAACTTCCCTCTGGACATCGAAGATCCCGCCAAGGGATTCGCCGCCTTGGAGAACACCCTTTACTTCACCCTTCTCACCGCGCGGATGTGGGCAACCCATCCCCGGAGATACGACCTTGCCATGGCGCGCCAAAACTCGGTGGTGCGTGCCCGGGAGTGGCCATGCCATTTCCTTGATGAAGGTCTGATGGAAGACGTCATGACGGAAGTCGAAACCGCCTTCCGCGCCCGGGGGCTCTCGGTCTTTACAACCATGGAAGACGGCTCCAGCCTGGACGCCACGCTGATGCGCAAGGGATTGCCAGAGATTATCGACGCGAAAACCGACCTAACCAGGCCTTGGTACCAGGTAGCCCAGAGGATATCCCGGAGCGAGGAGGGCATGATGCGCTGGGAGGTCGTGGCCTCCGACGAGGCAGGGTGCCGGGAGGCGGTGGACGCGATCAGGGAGATCACCGACCCCTACGTGGCCAGGGGCGCCGCCCGGTACGAATAGTCCCATGGGGATTGGCTGGGATTAACGCGC
>VKGY01000006.1:57494-61245 GCA_008080685.1 Spirochaetota bacterium | reverse complement strand
GGTGCGCAAGCTCAGGATGCGGGGCATCTACGACCACGATGAAAAGACCGAATACCGCTGCTCCCACCAGAATCCCTTCATCAAGAAGGTATACACCGAGTTCCTGGAGGCGCCGGGAAGCCATAAGGCCCACCACCTCCTGCACACGCACTACACAGAGAGGCCGCTGTTCATGAAATAGTGGACACAATAGGCGAATGCGCTGAAAATGCTCAAGGGGCGGCCGTCACGGCCGCCCCTTTTTACTACTGAGGCTCAGTCCTTTGCCCTGGGTTTTGTCAGCGTGATAGTCACAGTCCTCGCGTCTTCCGCGCCTTTTAGCCCGCCCGTCATGGCCGCGAGGGTGTCGTAAAAGAGCTTAGAGACAAAGGGCACAAGGGGCAGTTCCTTGCCATCGCAGTAAATATGGATTTCCTTTCCTTCTTCAGTCATCGCTTTCCTCCAATGAAATGATGTGATCTAAAAAAAAACCCACGGAATCGGGCTCGAAGACGCTTACGCCTCTGCTTGCGCCGAGATCCCGCATTGAAGCCGCGCGGGCTACCAATATGTCGATGTCCGCGAGGCGTCGTTTCAGCGCTTCTTCCTGGGTTTCGTCCCCGGCGACCAAGACCAGGACCGAGCCTTCCACCTCAAGGCCTTCGCATACCACGATTCTCGCCCGGGGACAGAGGGATGCTATCGCCGACTTGTCCATCGTCGGTGGAGGGGAGCCGAGAAGGAGCATTTCTGATCCGCTCAGGTATACCGAAGGATCGGCTCCGGCGGCGTAGAAGCGTGTGGAATCCTTGCCTCCAGGAGGCAAGTCCGCGGGGTGGCGGGATTTCTTGAAGGCCGCGACGGGGATGTTCCGCCTCGCGCACTCAGCGATGACCTTTTCCGCAAAGGTGGTCTTCCCGACCCCCGACCACCCGAGGATCGACACTATCGTAGGCTTGCCTTTCATGCTCTCCTCATGCGTGACATTGGGCCATAGCCGAAGCTGTTTTCTCCCGCCCGCTTTTCCAGGCCATCGCATTGGATGATATCGCCTCGCTTGAGAGAAAAGAAGCCCGCGGCTTTGGCCGATTCGTCGCCCGCTTTGGCTGAAAGGGTGGCCCAGGCCGGTCCGGTGCATAGGATATACCGGAGTCTGCCTGCCTTGTTGAGTAGTGGCTCCGAAACGATCCGGCCGGACAGCGCCGGCCCAGCCAAGGCAGCAGGTGTATCCCTTGCATCCGGCGCTGTCCGGCCCAAGGCAAACCATGTAGCTTTCACCGAGTCCCTTTCCAATCCCGCCTGGGCTGCCAAGCCCGCGACAAAGGGCAGGGGAGTCCAGGCCCAGGTGGAGTGACAGCTCCTGCCTTCACCGGCCTTGAGGGCTGGACAGGGATTTGAATCGAGGCAGGGACCAAGACATCGCAGCCCAAGGCATCCGCTCGGATCAAGGAGTCTGTCGCGAAGCCTTAGGGCGGGAACCGCAGTGACCGTCGCCGACGGCTCCAAGACCAGCAGAATGCCCTCAGGAGAAAGCTCCCTGACAGCCCGGGCTAGGAGGGCGGCTCTTTTTTCTTCCCCCTCGAGAGAATTATTCCATAGCTCGTTCATGGCATGAGAGGCAACAATAAGGTCAAAGGGGCCCTCAGGAAGCGTCGCATCGCTTGAAAGATCCACCTGCGCCGTCCTGACCACACCAAGTCCCGAGGTTGCGGACAACTCCTTGGCCACGCGCAGGGCCGCGCCAGCGGAATCCACAAGGACGGACTGCTTCGCTCCCCAGGCGAAGGCGGCGAAACTTGCAGGTCCCGAGCCAGCGCCCAAGTCTAGCACCCTTTCCATCCTGGGCAGGACCCCGCGGCCTTCCAGTTCATCTAGGGCGAAGGAAGCTTGCATGTAGGAAATAGGCCAATAATAGAGGAGATAGGCGTCGAGGATTCCTTCCGTGGAAAAGTAGCCCGCTCCAGCCAGGACTCGGTCGCCGGTCAGCCCCCGTTGAAGGGTCTTGAGGACTGCACCCAAGCTCTGGAGATCATTTGCACCGCCATTGCGGGCGAGCAGGTCATTATATAAAGCGGTAAGCGCGGATTCCGCGCGCCTGAGTCCAACCATGCCCAGCACTGCCTTGAAGCCTTGTCTAGAAAAAAAAGGAGGGTTATACTGCCCAGATGCCTTCTTCTCTGTCCTCGATAATATCCTCAATCTTCTCGGAAGAAAAGGCCAGGGCCCTTGTGGGCGAAAATGGATTTTCCATCGTGGATTATCCGGGGTGGCGTGTCCTCTTGAGCGAGCGTATGGCCGCCCTCGGCATCGATCCCAATAGCCTCCTTAACCCCCTTGAGGCTAATTGGCTCCACGACGAGGACCGGCAAGGCTATCTTGCGCAGCTGGACAAGATCCTTCGCGGGGAGACCGAGAGAACCCAGGGGCACTATCGTTTTCTCCGTCTTAATAACGAAGCCCTCTGGCTGTCCATCTCAATGCGTCCCTTGGAATTGGACCCTTTCGGAAAACCCACAATCCTCGGCATCCACGACGAGGACATCTCCAGTCTCCATGCAGCCCAGGAGGAGATCAGGGAGCGCCTCATCGAGATCGACTCCCTCAAGGATCTGCTCTTCGCCATCAACAAGAGCTTGGATTTCGACGATACCATCCACCGAATCATCGCTCACCTGCATAAAGTCATCCCCTTCGACAGGGCGACTGTGCAATCCTACGACGGCGCCACCCTCACGGTCATCGGTTCCTATGGATATTCCCCAGAGCATGTGAGCGACTTGAAATTTCCCGTGAAAGGCATGGACAACCCTTCGGCCCGCGCCATCTCCTCCCGCAGACCCATAATTTGCAACGACGTGATCAATAGTTTTAAGGGATTCGTACAAGTCGACATAGTCAATCCAGTGAGGTCGTGGCTGGGCATCCCCCTAGTGTATGAGGGGATGGCCATAGGCCTCTTCTCGTTGGACAGCTTTGTGCCCGGTTTCTACACCGATCGCCACACGCGGATCGCTTCGAACGTTGCGGAACATATCTCGATCGCGGTGGAGCACTCCCGCCAGCATTCCCTTGTCAAGGAAGAAGCGCGCACCGACGGACTTACGGGCGTAGCCAACCGCTACGGTCTGGAAACGATCGGGCAAGAAATCTTTCTCAAGGCGCTGCGCAATGACAGTCCTCTCGGCATACTCATGGTGGACATTGACTTCTTCAAGGATGTAAACGACAAGAAAGGCCACGGGTTTGGAGACAAAGTGCTGATATCCCTTGCCCAGGCCATATCCCAGAGCCTGAGAGTAAAAGACTACCTGGTGCGTTTTGGGGGAGAGGAGTTCGTGATCCTCCTCCCTGAGACCAGCCCCAGGGAAGCCTTGGTGGTTGCCGAGCGGTTGCGTGAATTGATCCCCCGGATCAATGTAGATGATAAGGAAACCTGCCCCACCATCAGCATAGGCGTTTTCTCAGGAGTACCTAGCCCTCAGGATTCCTTGCACGAGTTCATCCATCGCGCGGATCTGGCGCTCTACGAGGCCAAGGCCGCGGGAAGGAACCGCTGCAGGGTCTGGCGCCCCAAAGCCTGAAGGCCTGCAAGCCTAAAGATCCAGGGTTTCCAGCAATTTTCCGTAGCCCTTGGCTTCCATTTCTTCCTTGGGCACAAAGGCGAGGGATGCGGAATTTATACAATACCGCAGGCCCGTAGGCTTCGGCCCATCCTTGAACACATGGCCTAGGTGTCCGCCGGAACTCTTCGACCTCACCTCTATCCTATACA
>VKGY01000006.1:42932-57440 GCA_008080685.1 Spirochaetota bacterium | reverse complement strand
ATTTGTCCTCCACCAAGACAACGGCGTCCTGGTCTATGGGAGTCCAAAAGCTCGGCCAGCCCGTGCCGGAATCGAATTTGGTCGAAGAGGCGAAAAGCGGCGTTCCGTTGATGCGGTCCAAGTAGATTCCTTCACGATGATTATTCCAAAAGGCATTTTCAAAGGGGGGTTCAGTCCCCGCCTGGACCAGGACCTCGTATTCTTCAGGGGTCAATGAATTCTTGAGCTCTTCGGTGGGTTCGATATAACAAACCAGGTTCGCTTGGTTTTCTGTCAGAACCATAAGGGGACCTCCTAAGGTTGGCAGTTTGAGCGCGCCGGGGGTTTCCGCCGTGGCAGTTCTCGCTCCTGAGCTGCAAGAGAAAAGAAATAATGCGCCGAACAGCATCACAGAGCCGAATCCGCAGAATCGGGTATTGTTGATCTTCATAGTAAGGATAATATAGCGGTGACTTCGTTGTAAAGGAAAACATTTTCTCCAAACAGAATCATGCCCATGGTATAATCCAGGGTGCCCAAATCGAGGCGAGGAGCCACATGATATCCCTTGAAGAAATTTCGAAACTCGACGAACCAGGAGCCATAGAGCGTATCTACGCCTATGCCACGGACCTTAAGCGCCATCAAAAAGAAATCGAGGAAATGAAAAAAGCTCTTGAGGTATGGAAATCCCGGATTGGGCTGGCCGAGTCCAAAGGCCTTTTAGATCTGGCCCAGGGGGCGAAAATCCAAGCCGCTCAGATTGAGGCGAAATGCGCTGACCTCATTTCGGCCGCCCGGGAACTGGAATTGGATCTGGAAAAGCTGAAGGAAGCCCTGCCGGGCATCAAGGCAAGGCGGCGAAGCGTGGATCCGGACGCGCTGGCAGCTGAATTGGCCATGATGACCGGAGAAGCCCTTGAGCCTGAGAAAGCAAAAGCCGAAAGGGAGTTGGATGCCTTGGAAAAAAAGGCCAGCTCGACCGGCGCCGAAGACGCCCTGGCGGCGCTGAAACGGAAAATGGGCTTATAGGGTCATGGCGACCCATCCTCCCATCCTTTCGGATTTTCCCCGCCCCTTTTTGTTTGCCCACAGAGGATTGTCCTCCCAATATCCCGAGAACACCATCGCAGCCTTCAAGGCCGCCAAGGACAGGGGCGTGCCTGGGATCGAACTGGATGTCCACCTCGTCCAGGGGGGGAGGCTCCTGGTTTTCCACGACGATACCACACAGAGAATACCCGGCGGCCTTGTCCGCCAGATAGAAACCGAGAATTTCGACGCCTTGAGGGACTTGGACATCGGAGCGTGGAAAGGCCCCCAATTCGCCGGGCAAATCATGCCGCTCCTGGAAGAAGTCCTGGAGGAACTGGGCAAGGACATGTATTTCGACATTGAGATAAAAAGCAGGACGACAGGGGACAGAGGATTGGAATCCCGACTTGCCGCCTGCCTGAGCCGCCACGCCATGAAGCGCCGAATCCCTTTTCCCTTCGAAGATTCAAGTTCCTCGGGACCGGGATACCCACCGCCCTCATTTGGACGGATCGGCCGGAACTCCATTGGTTTCTGCGGCGGGGGGAGGGACGTTTCGTGGCCGGGGTGGACATCCTCAAGCCCGAGCGGCACCTCGCGCTCCGAATCCTTGCGAGGTTACGGAACGCGAAGGTACGCGCCGCGGCGCGAAGGTCGCTGCCGGTCCTCCCATGGACGGTGGATCAGGCCGACGAAGGAGCCTCCCTCCTGGAACTTGGAGCGCTAGGTTTGATATCCAACGATCCTGGGATTCACATCCCCGCAACCAGGACGAGGATGCAGAAATTGTAAATTCCGTGTCCAAGGGCGAGGGCATGGATGCCCTTGCCCTTCCTGCGGAGGCTCCAGAGTATCAACCCCAATGCCAAAGCCATGGCCATGCCGAAAAACCCCTGGGACCCGTGGGATATTCCAAAAAGCGCAGCCGCGGCGACACCCGCCGTGGGAGCGGGAATCCCCCCGTCCTCTAAAAGAGCGGGAGCGAAAAACCTGAAGAACATTTCCTCCGCATACCCTGTGGCAAGCGAGGCGGCGAGCATGGTCAGCATTGAAAGGGGCTTCAATTCCAAGCCTTCAAGGGCGGGCAGCAAAGGATTGTCCAGGCCTCCAAGCAAGGCAATCCCGGCTCCAAGACCTGCGCCTGCGGCGAGCCAGAGTCCCACGGCCACGCCGCCCACAAAGTCCCCAGGCCAGGATGGAAGGGCGGGTTTTTCCAGCCCATAGTGGGAAAAACCTCTCCAGGAAGCCATGATAAAACCCAGGCCCAGGATGCGCAGGACATTTTTAAAGGCTGCGAAAGACAGCCAGGCATACAATGATTGTCCCCAGGCCCCTGGGGGAAGGAATATATCTATCCAGCACGTGACATAGGCCGCGCCGAGGATTGCGAACGCAGTCAGGGGAGAATAGGACGAGCCTGTTTTCATCATAGGTGCCGCCATGGAGTCTATACTGCCTCAATCTTTGTGTCATCTCGGCGGCAGGAGGTGGAGCGGTGGTAGTTGAAGCGCATGGCCATGCCAGGTGCGTATCAAGGGCATGAGGCGCTTTATCAATTTTGCCACGCCCAAGGCGGCGCGTGCATGTCCTTCGGTCTGGGCAGCCCTTGGCGCGGCCATGGCTTTTTACTGGCGCCCAGGCTTTGCGGTCCTGGGCGCGGAGCACCTCTGCGCCTTAGGTTTGGTTTTTGGATCCGTAGGAATTTGGGTCGGAGAGTCCCCCTTCAATAGGCCGGCGATCCGCCGCGTCCTCTTTGCCTTTGCCTTCGGCCTTGCGATTGGCGCTTCAGCGGCGATAGGGGAGGATGCGTACCGCCCCCCTGTTGAACTTGCACAGTTCGCTCCTCATTTCATTAAAGCGACCGCAGTTTCTGACTCCCGGCGGACCGGAAGCGGAAACACCATCATTCTAGCGGAAGTAAGTTCCCTTGGCGCCGCACACCCCGGATTGTCCATGACCCTGTCCTGGCCTCGGGCCAGAGGGCGGATAGCCTTGGTGACCGATGCCCCCGGCCCTATCTATTCGGGGCAAACCCTTGAAGCCTCAAGTATCAAGGCTATCAATCCAGGGCAAGGTTTATATTATGCCCCCGGCGCGGGACTCCGGATAATCCCTTTCCGCGCTGTCCTGCCCAAGTTCCGCGCCGGTTTGCGAAGCGGATTTTCCATGGCTATCAAAGCGGTTTCGGGGCGGAGCTTTCCTCTTGCACAGGCGCTAATCCTTGGGATCAGGGATGATTTGGACGATGAGACGGCAAGGCTCTTTCGAGTCGCCGGGTGCTCCCACATCCTCGCTCTCTCAGGGCAACACCTTTCAATCCTCTGCATGCTGGTTACGGTCCTGGGAAATAGAATTTTCCGCCGCGCCGGAGCCCCTCGCTCTTCCGGGCAAGCCTCATGGCGGTTCTCTCCGCCCTTTTCGTCAAGGTGGATCGGAGGCAGGGCGGACTCTCGGTTCTTTCTGTCGCCTTTTGCCTTGCCCTGATGACAAAACCCGGAGACGGAAGAAGCCTCTCCTTCCAGCTTTCCTACGCCGCCATGGCCGGCCTCATCCTCTTGTCCCCCAAATGGGAAACCCTTCTGTGGCGCCTGCCTCCTCCATTGGCCAAAGCTTTGTCCGCCTCCTTGGCCGCCCTCTGCGCCACTGCCCCCCTCTCCCTAGCAATCTTTGGCACCCTGTACCCAGGAGGTATCATAGCCGCAAGCCTCTCTGGGCCCTTGGTCTTGGGCTTCATGTGGTCTCTCCTTGCCGCAGTTCCCCTAGGGTTTGTCCTTCCCTTCTTGCAAGACCCTTTGTCGATCCTGCACGAAAGCTTCAACAATATCCTCCTGTCGGTCATGGAAATCGGCGCGGCGGCCCCTGCATTGGTCGTGGAAACCTGGTGGTCCCAGGCGATCTCCCTTGCGTCAATTGCCCTCATCATTCTCTTCGTGTATTGTTATCCGTATATGGAACATGCCATTCACCGACCCAAGGCTGCGGCTTAGCATGACCTTGAACTACGATTCGCCCACCAGCATCAGGGAATTCCTGGAAGCCGAAGGCCTCGCCATGTCCAAGCGCTTTGGACAGAACTTCCTGGTGGATAGGAACGCCAGGGAACGGCTTTACAAGGTGATAGGCGCCGCCTCCGGCGCCAGAATTTGGGAAATCGGTCCCGGGATCGGGTCGATCACCGCCCTTCTCCTGCGAAACGCCCATCCCCTGGTGGCCTTTGAAATCGACCATGGCTTCGCCCGCGTCCTGCGCGCACTCTACAGCAGCGATCCTAATTTTAGGCTGGTGGAAGGGGATTTTCTCAAAACCTGGAAATCCGCCCTTTCCTCCTCAGGCCTGGGAAACATGCCGGACATAATATTTGGCAACCTGCCCTACAACGCCGCCCTAGCCATCGTGGCCGACCTTCTGGAACACCCCTGGCTGCCGCCTGACATTGTGTTCACTGTCCAAAAAGAAGCGGCGCGACGGATCGTGGCCAAGCCGGGAACCAAGGACTACTCTGCCTTTACCGTCCTTTGCTCATCCGTATGCCGATCTGAAATCCTCTACGACCTCGGCGCCGCGGCTTTCTGGCCCCAGCCCCGGGTGGTAAGCTCAGTAGTGCGGATGCGCCCCCGGCCAGACCCTATCGCCGCCTCGGATCGGATCGGTTTTTCGCGGTTTGTCCGCGCCACCTTTTCGTCCCGTCGCAAAACCTTGAGGAACAACCTCATCCAATGGAACGCCGCATGGATCCAGTCCCTTGACCCTCAGCTGGAGAAAATGGGATTCGCGCAGGATGTCCGTGCGGAGGCCCTGAGCCCCGAAGCCCTCGCCACGCTTTACTTCTCCCTCGGTCAACCTTCCGGTTGAATCTCCCCGCGGGAATCCGTATGATAGGGCTATGCCAACGGTCCAAAAAAGCGTCATCGACGAGGATGAAATAGACACCGTCCTTGCGGCGGATATAGAATTTTCTGGTTCCATAGACACGCCAAAAAGTCTGCTCATAAAAGGCAAAGTGTCGGGCTCGATCCGCTGCGGCGACGACCTCTACATCGCAGAAAAGGCCTCTGTGTCCGCCCAAATAGAAGCTGTCCGGCTTGTGGTGCGAGGGACCCTGGCTGGCAAGGTCCGGGTTTCCGAGAGTATCCAAATCCTCGCAGGCTCAAAGGTGACAGCCGAGCTCGACTGCGCCGACATTTATATAGAAGAAGGAGCCGAAAAGCGATGACTGCCTTCCTTCTGATACTCATGTTCATCCTGGCGCTTGGGCCTGACTCCGCGGCAGCCCAATCCGCAACAATCACGGGCACGGAAATCCTCAAGCTCACCGCCTCGGGCAGGCACGAGGAGGCAAGAACCAGGGCCATAGCCCGAATCGCCACTGCGAAGGACGATATCGACGCCTATGTCGCCTTATCCTGGAGCCTCATAGCCCTAGGGCGGCACCAAGAGTCCGAAATCCAGGCAGCCAAAGGCTATAGCCTTCGCAAAGACCCCCGCCTCGCGCAGGCTATGGGAGAAGCGGCCTTCGCCCTGGGGAAGAATGAAGTAGCTTTGAAAATGTTGGAAGAATATCTGGCCGCCCACCCTGAAGGTCCAAGGGCGGGTAATTCCTACTACCTCTGTGGAGAGCTTTACCTCCGATTCGCCAAATACAACCACGCGGACATTGCCTTGAGCGCCGCTGTCCTCCATTTCCCCAACAACCCCGCATGGCTCACCCGGCTTGGCTGGGCCAGGGAAAAGTCCCGGAAATACCTCCAAGCCCTCAGCGCCTACGAGCAAGCCTTGGCACTCAATCCCAATCTTCTGGACGCCCAAGAGGGCAGAAAGCGGATTCAGGACAGGATGAGGGGATGAGAGAAATCAGGGTGGGATTTTCTACCCTTGGCTGTAAGCTCAACCAACTCGAAACCGAGTCCATCCTGGACAGTTTTTCCGAATCGGGAGCCCGGGTTGTGGGAACCGGAGACGAGGCGGATATCTATATCGTCAACACCTGCACCGTCACCGGCAAGGCGGAGCAAAAAGCCCGGCGCGTGATCCGCCATGCCTTGGACAAGAACCCCGGGGCTGTTGTCCTCGTCACCGGCTGCTATGCCCAGATGGATCCCCGGGGAATCTCATCCTTGGGCTCACGGGTTTTCGTTGTGTCGGGAGACGATAAGGCTATCCTTCTCAGCCTCGCCGCCTGGCTCCATGACAACTGGCAAGGCCACGGCGACCTCTACGATGCGGTGACGGAGTGGAGGGGCGGCATATCCCACGAAGAAGATCGGTTCTCTTTCCATCCCGGCTCCTTCGGCCTCCATAGCCGCCCCTCCCTCAAGGTACAGGACGGCTGCGACAACCGCTGTGCCTACTGCAGGGTTTGCATAGCCCGCGGCCCTTCTATCTCCCTTGATCCTGTGGTCGCCCTGGAGCGTGCACGGCGTGTGGAGGCTTCCGGCAAGGCGGAAATCGTGCTCACGGGCATCAATCTTTCCCAATACCGTCACGGAGGGACCGATTTCCCTGGATTGCTAGCCCTCCTGACAAAAAACACCGACTCCATACGCTTCCGGATCTCGAGCTATGAGCCGGAGAAAGTCAGCCCCGCTTTCTTAGAAGCCTTTTCCCACCCTCGGATACAGCCCCATGTCCACCTGGCTGCCCAATCTGGGTCTACGGCTGTGCTCAACCGCATGGTCCGACCCTACAGGGCGGAAAAAATTGCCCAGGCGGCGCAGGCGCTAAGATCGGCAAAGGAAGACCCTTTCTTGGCTGCCGACATTATCGCAGGCTTTCCGGGCGAATCCGATGCGGAGTTTGCCGAGACCATGGCTTTGTGCAAGGAAATCGACTTCGCATGGATCCATGCCTTTCCCTTTTCCGCCCGGCCGGGAACCAGGGCCTACGACCTTAGGCCGAAGGTTCCAGAACGCGTCGCCGGACAGCGGGTGGAGGCCCTTGGCGCACTGGCTCGGGAGTCAAAGGCCCGGTACATCCGGCGCTGGATAGGCCGGGCAGTCGACATAATTCTGGAAAAAGAAGGCAACCAAGGCGAAGTATCCGGGGTATACGGTAACGGGACGAGTGGGAATTACCTGAAGGTTCTGCTTCCCGAGGCGAAAGGTCAAATCAAAAGCCAAAAACCGGAGGCTGGAACCTCTCTGCGCGTCGAGTTGGTCGCCGTATCTGAGGTTTTGGGGGTCGATGTGGTCGGGGAGCTTGCCAATTGAAGGCTTTAGAGTAAAATATCAGATGAAACCTTGTTTTTGAGTACTTTGGTATGTGATACTTATATCCACATGGAGGTGGAGCAGATGAAACGAAAAACCTTTTCTTCTCTGATTTTCGCCCTCGCCCTTTTCAGCATAACCCTTTGGTCTTGCGATTCCCTCTTCGTCAACCAGTTCGCCAAGTACGGACTTGGCCAGGTTGACATGGAGGAGTTGAAAGATTCAATCACAGCTGTGGCTACTGATGGACCAGCAATCATCGAAACCTCGGGGATTCTGGATGCGGGAGTGACAAAAACCTTTATCCAGGCAGTCACAAGCGATCCTGTCCTTAGGGATCAGGTGTTCACTACTCTAAAGAACACTGCTTTGGATAATGCTGTTCCGCTTCCACAACGAGAAGCCGCAGCGGTAATTATTGTTGAAATTTTAATTGCGGAAACTGGCGAAACAGACTTGTTGCAGAACATGATCGCCGCTGCCGCCAGCTTCGATTTCACCGGCTTCGACATCAACAACCCCGCAGACCTGAACAGGCTCTTGGACGCCCTTCTTCCCGAAGGCGCCAAGGCGGTCACCTATCCCGATGGCTGGGACGGCGCACGATTGGCCAGCTTACTTGATGCCCTGAATGACATGGGAAGTGATTTTGAAGCTCTTGCCGGAATTATTGCTGACAACCAAGGAACGCTTACCAATCTCAACCTAGACGCTGGCTGGTATGCCCAGGTCGGAACCTTGGTGCGCGTGCTCAACGCCCTTGAGCTCCAACCCACAAATCCGGCTGCGCCGCCCTCTGGCACCGTGGACACGGTTGGAAAGGCCATTGTCTATATCCTAGAGAATGAAAATCCCCAGACAAATGTGGAACTCATGTTCGGCGACATCCGCACTATTGAAGACGAGCTTGCAGCCGACACAGTGCTGATTCAGCTTTTCAGCGCCGCAGGTATCGATCTTCAGGCCATCCTGGAAATGGTCGGCTGAGACGCCAAGGCATAAGGAGAATATGAAATGAAAAAGATAATTGGACTTCTATTGATTCTCTCCCTCGGCGCTGTCGCGTTTGGTCAGGGCGCCACCGCGATTCAGAGTGTTTCTCCGAAGACCCCGAAGACCATGGGCATGGGCGGCGCTTTCAAGGTTTTTTCCACGGGCTACGAGAGCTTCTTCGGAAACCCCGCGGGCTTCGCCAGCGAGAAGGGCTCCCTCACCATCGCCGACCTGGGAACCTGGGTTTACTTCAAACCCACCCAGGCAAATATCGACAAAGCCATGGAAATTGCGGATGGCACCGCTACTGAGTCGCAGATGGCTTCCTACCTGGGAGACTTTGTCATCAACAACGGCCTCGGCGCCGGCCTCTCCCTTGGCTTAGGCTGGGCAGGCAAGGGCTTCGGTCTTGGCGTCAACGTAGTTTCCGACAATCTCGCCTTCGGCACTTCTTTCCTAGGCGCCAAGATCGCCTCGAGGACCCAGGCCACGGCGATTGCGGGCATTGGGATTCCCATCAAGATCGGTCCCTTCCGCATCAAGCTCGGCGCCGATGCTCGGGCCTACTACCTCCTCAATTCGCCCTTCGACACCCACTGGAAGTTTACGGACATCGCCCAGCCCATAATCGCAGACGTAGATCCCATGGCGGCCGTCCGCAATCTGGACATTCTTGATCTGGACATTCTTGGCGGCTACGGCTTTGCCTTCGACGCAGGCCTTACCTTCGGCATTGGCCCCTTCTCGGTCGGCGCGGTCGTGCGTGACTACGGGCTTGAATTCAACATGGAGACCACCAAGGTCGGCACCATAATGGATGAAATGATGGTTCCCACTGAAGGCACGGTGCCCTATGTGCTTACTCCTACCGTTTCGGTTGGCGCCGCCCTACAGCTTGGCGGAAAGCTCCTCGCCCCCTCTCTCTTCGTCGAAGCCGAAGATGCCTTGGGTCTGGTCGAGGATGGATTCGACACGGTGTGGATGCACCTCCATGCGGGGGCGGAGATCAAGCTTCTAAACTTTATCGCCCTCAGGGCTGGCATGAACAAGGGATGGCTCTCCCTTGGCGCCGGCCTCGATCTCTTGTTCCTCGAGGTTGACGCGGCCCTCTTCACCGAGGAAGTCGGATTGAATCCCGGCGACTTTGGCAGGACCGGATTGGCCGTCCAGGTGGCGTTTCGCTTCTAACAGCAAGTCAATCTGGGGTCAGACCCCAGGTTGACCGTTGGTAAATCCTGTTTATCTTGTTATCCTGTCGATAAATATATTGACAGGATAACAGGATTTCATTGATACACAGGCCGGTTTCAGGGGCCTGTTTTTTTTATCTAGGCCTTCATATCGTCAAGTACTTTACCGATACACTTATATACTGGATAATTCCACATATACAAATTGGGAGGTAGTGCCCGATGAAGAGGGCGTCGATCCTTGCTGTCTACATCTTAGCCGTTGCATCTCTCGGATTCGCCCAGTCATTTATCCCGGGCCTCTTGCCAAAGGACCCTCATTCCATGGGGATGGGCGGCAGTTTTCGCGTATTCGCCACTGGGTACGATGCCTTCTTCGGGAATCCCGCGGGCTTTTCCGGACCGGCATCCCTCACCTTGGCAGACATTGCCGCCTGGGCCTACTTTGAACCCTACCCCAAAAACATTGCCGATATCGTAGCTATAGCCGAGGGTGAATTTACTCAGGAAGAGTATGCCCAATTCCTAGGCACCCGCATCGCCGACAATGACTTTGGCGCCGGCGCAAGCCTTGGCTTGGGTTGGTCGGGCTTGGGCTTCGGCATGGGACTAACCCTGGTTTCCGACAGCGTGGTGCGCGGGCAAACCTGGGAAGATTCTAAAATTGTGTTCTGCAATCAGCTCGATGGTATTATTGGCGCGGCCTGGCCCCTGCGCCTTGGCGCCTTCTCCTTCACCTTTGGCTTCAATGTGCGCGCCTTCTACCGCCTTGACTCAAAAACCCCCTGGAACTTCCCCGCCCTCGCCGACGGTTTTCTGCAGAACAACGATTTCATGGGGTTGTTCAAAGCCCAGAACCTTAGAGGCGGCTATGGCGTCGCCGTGGATTCCGGGGCCATCCTCACCCTGGGGCCGCTCTCCGCGGGCGTCATGATTCGGGATTACGGATATAAGTTTTACATGGGCGACGCCACGGTGGGCGAAATAATAGAAGAAACCCTTCCTCCTTTGGGCGGCACCTTCGTCTATGCCCTTATCCCCACCTATACGGTGGGCCTCAAGGCGGTTCTTGTCGACACCTATAAAACCTTCGCCGTAGTCTATGCGGAGGTTGATGATCCGGTCAGCTTCGCTGCGATGCTCAAGGTTGATCCGGAAGCGGCCTTCCTCAGCGCTCATTATGGCGCCGAGCTTGAGATGAGCAGGTTCCTTTCCCTACGTACAGGGTACAATCAAGGCAGGCTCTCATTAGGCCTTGGGTTTGATTTCTCCCTGATCGAGGTCGACGCGGCCATCTTCTCCGAGCCCTCCCCCTTGCTCCCCTCAGGCAGCCGCACAGGGGTCTCAATACAAACGGCATTGAGATTCTAGGCTTTTCTCCCTCCATTTTCTCAATAATTGACCTTGACAAGCCACACAGGGAGCTTAGACTTATTTACAGTGGAAATGTGTAGTCTACGAGCGGAAACGGTAGGCTTGGAATTGTGCTGTTAAATAGCTGCGAAAAGCCGCCGCTTCCATAGATTTCTCTTCTTCCACCCTAGAGGAGGCATCATGAAAAAGCGGTTTCTCTTGATAGCCCTCGCGCTTCTGCTGTGCGTTGGTAACGTGCTTGCAGAAACGGGTGGGTCCGAATTTGCACTGTTTAAAAGAAACGTGGCACCTGTAATGAAATGGGGAGAGAACGGTATTCTTACCGTACCAAAAGCAACTACCCTCGGAAAGGCAAATTTCTTCATCGGTGCTATGGGGCAGCAGGCTGGTCAGTTGCAAGGTTTGGATATTTACAATACCTCCTTGTCAATCTTGGCTGGTACCTCAGATGATGTTGAGTTGGGATACACGAGACGCCAGATAATCTGGGAAGATTTATTCTTCAGCAACCTTTCAATGGATACGTTTCACTTAAAAACCCGATTTCTCAATTTTGGTGATTATCTTCTTCCTCAGGCGGCGATTGGCGTTAATGCTGTTTCCTTAGTAGATAATAAATTTGAAGATAGAAACGATATTTTATTCGTTCCATTCATCGCGGTAACTTCTACAATTCCTATCTTCACACCGAAAATGCTGTTTTCGGTAACAGCAGTAGTAGAAACAATTATGAATGAAAATGAGCTTGGTCTCTTTCAATTCTCTGGCGGGGCAGATTTAAACCTCTTTAATTTTCTCTATGGTTTTGCTGAAATACAAGGATTTGATCTAAACCGACAGGCCAACGAGGTACTGAATGTTGGAGTCAAGTTGAGGTTGGGAATACTTTCCGTCGGTGTGGGATTGTTCAATATTAGTGTTAATGCCGGGGAAGGCGAAAGTATTTTTGATCAGTATACTTCAGCATTGACAGACCTGGCTAATGCTAACTACATGGCTACGGTAGGACTCGATATACCTCTGGGCAAGAAAGCTGCCCAGAAGAAATAAGGAGGAATGTATGAAAAACAGAAATAGAGTATTTATTCTCCTCCTGGTTGTATTTTTAGGTGCATCTCTTTCTTCGTGCGATTTGGTAACCAATTTTATCAATAGTAGGATGAGGAGCATCGACCCAATCCAGGTATTCAATTCCCGTCTTGAACTCACGAGGAAATTAGCTCCAAATGATACCCTATTCGTCCAAGTCCAGGGGTTAAAACCATTTACAGTGTATGATGTATTCTGTAAAGACTCGGAAGGAAAGGAGATTACCAAACTAAGCGCATACTCAGACGAGAATGGAGTTATTGCGCCTTCTCCCCTATGGTATGATGTTGGATTTGAGAAGCGGGATATCGGTGGAGGTGTTTTAAAGCCGTACCTCGATACTGAGGAAAAGCTTGGGCTACAAGCTTTCAACATACAGGTTGTAAGCAAAGATTCTGTTGATACCAACTTTGCACTTACTTTTTGGGTAGTGTTCAAAACTGATATAACCCGACCAGAACCGATAGTCATGGCAGGAAAGAAGACCCTAACCGATCTTTTCTACCTTGAAAATTCATTCCTCAGTGGCGAGGAGCTGCGAGTAAAGGTTGAACCTGCGACGCTTTCTGCACCTCCTGAACCTATATCTTCTTCAACTCCAATCGACCTTTATATAGTTCCTTATAGCGCAACACCGATTTTGGATGGTACTGATATTGGGAGCCTCCATAGCGTATATAGTGGTTCGTTCTTGGTGAGCGATCTCACCAGTCCAACTGGCGTAGCGCTTACAGGGGACTGGGCAACCATTCCTGTTACCGCCCAAGGTAAGGCATTCTCGGTAATTTTGGATGTAAATAATGATGGTGTATATAATCTTAAAAAAGAGGGCACAGACGATTTCTATCTTGATGGAATAGATGGCAATGGAGTAGCTGGTTTCATAGTGGTGGCACCGACGCCCCAAGTTGCGGTTCTAATTAGCCTTAATGTCGCCTCAAATGGTAATTTCCGTTGGGTATCCACTGAGTACGACTATGGCTATGTAGACGATTTTAAGAGGGATGGTACAGGAACACAGTTAGGCTGGGATTGGCAATACCCCGGATATGGTGTTAAAGCAATCTGGAATCCGTACATTAATTGGGGAGGCAACGCACCTAATCCAAGATCCGCCAGCTTCTATTATGGGACTTATATAAACCTGTATATTCTCAAGGCAGATCACTTGCTGGCAGATGGAACCCCTCTTACACCAGCACCTGGAACAGCAATGATGAGTGTCCCAGTACAAAGTAGTTGTTATAATGGATGTGGTCAGCAAACGATTTGGAGGACGCCGATAAGTGCCGATTATGTCGGTAATTATTTTATATTCCTCGATATGAATAACAATGGGGAGGTAGATGATTTCGATATGATCGACAACCTGAATTCCACAGGGGGTACTCCAGGGTATGGATTTAGGATAATTAATTAATTGTAAAGCAATTGATTAAATAGGAGCCGCCGAAGGGCGGCTCCTATTTTTTCGGATTGACATTTACAGGGTTTTTTGGTTACTGTAGCGGTCTGCGGGCCGCTAGCTCAGTAGGTAGAGCAACGCCCTTTTAAGGCGTGGGTCACGTGTTCGAATCACGTGCGGCTCAATCAGTTTGGTTGATGTAAGAAGGCCTCAAGCCGTATTGCCTGAGGCCTTGGCATTTCTTCACTCAATAGATAGCAGGTATGCCGCCTGTCAGGGCGATCCCCGCAAGCCCCCCTGTGCCGGAGCATTCCAATTTTAGGCTGTCGCCTACCTTTGAAAACTTGACGGTGAGCTGCTGGATCGTATTCCAATCAGAATTGAGTCTATATGTCCCGGTGAATGTGTCGCCTACCATGGTGCCGTTAGCCATGAATAAGAAGTATTCTTCGTCTTCTACCCTTGTCCAACGGATGTCTAGCATCACTTCATCTTCCGAATCTCCCATGACGCTGAGGCTTACTTCCTTCACTTGGATGCTGTTGATCTGTGTGATGTTTGGGAATTCCCACTCTCCCTTTGCTTGTGAGAAGTCGGTATTGGTAAATAAGTCGCATCCCAAGAGCGCCAACGCGCAGAAAAGGCTGATTCCGGCGATTTTAAGTGTCTTTTACATAGTGATTCCTCGTTGCTGGCAGATTTGGCCACTACAAGCCCTATCAATCATTGTATACCGCTTTTTTGCATCAAGCCACAGGGAGCAAAACCATCCAGGAATTGTTCCTCTAAAAAGCCGTATCCGCGGTTTCTGTCACTGGGAAGTGAAAGTGAAGAAAAGATTGTCGCGGTAGTCTCCGCCTTCAAGGAGGGATGTTCCCAGGTTGATGGGGTCGACGTAAAAATATAGGTCATAGCGGAGGCTGTCTGCCTGGGCTGGGGCGTAGCTCACAAGGGTTTTCAGTCCGCATGAGAGATCGATGTCCGGGGCGCTGGTGCTGTTGAACTTGAGGCGGTAGGGGATTATCTGATCTGCGCTCATGGTGTGGACGAGGTTTCCTTGGGAGGTGGAAAAAACAAAATAGAGTAATAGGCGGGTGCGGTAACGAACATTCCAAGGTTGGTTGGGGTTAAGATGCCTACCGCTGGATCGATGGTGCCGAATTCCGCAGAGGGAGGGTTGAAGGAAATGCTGAAGGTTCCTCCTGTGGTACTCTTTAGGGTGATGGGTAAAAATCCT
>VKGY01000006.1:5856-42913 GCA_008080685.1 Spirochaetota bacterium | reverse complement strand
GGCCGGGGTGGCCGTTCCATTAGGAGCAATCTTGGAGCCGATATAAAGGGCCAGGCTCAAGGTGCTGGTGAATTGCCCAGAGGAACGCATCCTTTGGGGATTTTTATATAAAATTGGTTATAATCATCGGTCTTGTTCTTCAGCATGCCCCCGGCGAGCTCGATGGTAGGATTAATGCTTTGGACAGAGTCCATCTCGACGAGTGAGGAGTAGGTTGGCAATACTTTGAATAGTATCGAATCATTTTGGGAGTTGCTGCTCGCGTAGGCTCTCCTTTCACTAGGATTGGAGCTTCCGGGAACGATAGAGCCCACCAATAGATAATACTCAAAGGCGGTGTTGTTTGTGGCGCTCCTTGTGACTCGGACTTGCACCATGACTGTTGTGTCTTCTGTCGAGCTTATGGTTTCGATGAACCCCGTTGGAAGGTTGGGATAACTTATTGTGTAGGTCACCTGTGCGCCTACGTCAAAACATGAGGCCAGGACCAGCGCAATCAGGGCGAAGCGTTTGATCATAGAATTCCTTGTCGCATAAGGAATTCTTATACAGTAACAGATTAATGCCTCCAGGCAAAGACTACAAGCCTTAAGAAAAAATCGAGTAAGGTTGCACGAAATTGCGTTGACAACCAATCCGGCTTGCACGAAGGTGAAGGGTAAGAGTAGTAATGTCAATTAAAAAAACCACTCTTCCCCCTAGGAGGGCGTCCCATGCGTCATTCCCCCTTTACTAAAGTCATGATCATCATTCTCGCGCTGCTATTTGCCCTTGCTGTTCCCGCCTTCGGGCAAGTGCGCAATGTCAGGGCAAAGACCCTGCAGCAACCGGGGGACATAATGACCACCCGGAAGGCTAACTTCCAGGCCGGCGACATCCTAGGCTCCTCCCTCATATCCGTGACCATCAACAACGGCGCGGACGCCGATGCCTTCCTCCTTATAAAGATGAAAATCCAATTCGGAGGGGATTGGTCCAGCGAATTCGTGGAAGCCAGCTTTGTGAAAAAGATGCTTAAAAGCACGGGCTTCACCTTCACCAACAAGGATTTGATCAGCTACCTGGGAGGTATCCGTACCTCGGACCTGAAATACAGCGAGACCCTGATAACCAAGACCGGTATAAGCGACGTAAGCCAGATCGCCAACATAGGCAGCCTCCGCCTGCCTGAAGGCACCTATTCCATAAGCATATCGGTATCGGAGATCACCCTCTCAGATCCAGCAGATATCAACTCTACCTATGATGTAAAGAAGGAATGGATCAAAGAAAACGACTCGGGCGCCAAGGTCGAGTTCAACGTGGTAACCATCGGCAACCTGGAGGTGGTGAAGCTGCCAACGTACAACGACCTCAACCTCGCCTTCAAGGTTCCTGAGATACCCGTATACGATGATGCCAAGGGGGTGTCTGTATCTTCCACCCGCGTGCGGATCACCGGCTCGGACAATTACAGTTACACCGCCGTCAAGCAGCACCAGAAATCCACTGCCGGATCCTTGAGCTTCAAGGGCTATCCGTCGGACCTCAAGGCGGATGAGGGCAGGGTGACCTACGCCTTGGGCGGCGCTAAGTTCCGCGCCGGCGAGACCTACTCCATCGAGATGAGCTACATAGATTGGAACGGCGATACCATCATATCCCTAACTAAGAGCGTCACTTTCCCGACCCCGAAGGTCGATGAAAGCTATACCATCGACCCTGAGGATCCCTTCAAGCCAAGCTTCGCCTGGAACTTCCGATCCGAGGATTATTCTTCCTGGGTTCTGGAATACCGGGTTTTTGTCAACAATGCCTATATGGGCAAAACCACCGACACCAGCTACGCCCTTACCGAGGCCCTCGTCCCAGGCTCGTCCAACACCTGGTACGTCATGCCGTACAATAAGGATGGAACACCCTTCTTCGCCTCCTCGTCTGGACTTGTCCAAAGTCTACCTATAAAAGCCCACACGGAGCTGACGGTAGCCACTCGGGAGCCCGCCAGTCGAAGCATCCTCATCAAGGGAGAAACCTATGATTTCGCCGGGAGAGCGGAATTCAGCGATGGAGCCGTAGAAAAGACCTCGGTATGGAAAATCGGCAACGATACGCGGAACGGCCGGGAAGTCCGCTATGCCCCAGGCGCCCGCTACTCCGCCAATTCCCTCACCGCCACTCTCACCGTCACGGATTCCTTGAACCTCCAAAAATCCGCACCGGCCCTCCAGCTCACCGTCATAGATCCAGCCATCGCCTTGGCTGGCGCCACAGCCCTCACGATCGACAAGGGTGTCACCCGGACATTCAGCCTGGATGGGGGCAAAACCCAGGACATCGCGGCCTATGAATGGTTCCTTGGCGGATCCAGCGCCGGAACCGGAAGCGGCCCCAAGAGTCTCCGCTTCGATGAGAAGGGAACTTTCGAACTCTACGTCCAGGGAACCAGCGCAGTGGACGTGCTTGGCAACGCCAAGACAGTCCAGTCGGGCAAGGTCACCGTCACAGTAAGCGGCGCGGCTCCCGCCGTCTCAATTTCCCGGCCTGCCGCCGGCTCAGGCCTAATCTTGAACAATACAGTCCGAGTCGTCGCAGCTGTGGAGAATGAAAACGCTCTGCGCTCCACCGTATGGACGGTGCAAGGACCCGACACCTCCCAGAATGGCGCGGCAGGCCAAGAGCTCAGCTTTAGGCCGACAAAGGTAGGGGAGTACACCCTAACCTGCGTCGTCACCGATGAATTCCAGAAAAAGGGACAGGCTTCGATCCGGATCCTTGTCAGCAACCCGGCCATCGCCATCTCCGCCCCGACCAGAGGCCAGGTATTCCCCCTCACGGGTGCCTTGACGCCGACGATCTCGGCGCCCAACGCCTCTAGAATTGCCTGGTTTATCGACGACGCACAAGTCTCCGGTTCTTCCTACGTGTTGGCGAAGGGTGGCACGGGCGAGTTCACGCTTAAGGCCACAGGCTATTGGGCTACGGTGGATATGAACGGCAACCCCACCGAATACAACGAAAGTGTCGAAGTCAGCTTCACCGTCAAGGACCTGACCCCTCCACAAGTCGCCCTGTCCTTCCCGGAGAGCAGGATGGTCTTGAAAGCCGGAGAGTCCTACACCTTGCAGGCCAGCGCCGAATCCGACTCCCGCGTGGATGAGACCTGGTGGACCGTGGACGGAACAAGGCTTAACTCCGCGTCCTATACAATTCCCGAAAATACCACCAAAAAATCCATGACCTTCGCCTACTGGGCTAAAAATGTGGACGGCGTGGTGGGATCCAAGTCTGTATCCGTGCAAATAATCAATCCCTCGGTGTATTTCGCCCAACCCGCCGCAAACCAGTACCCCATGGGTTCTCCGGTGCCAGTGAGCGCCACTGCTATCGACGCAAGCCTATTCTGGCTGGTGGATGGGACAGAAGTTGCGGATTGGAACAAGATTTTCACCACCCATGGGTTGCATTCCGTGCAAGCCGGATGGAAGGCCTCCGCTGTCGACGGATCCGGCGGCCAGAGGGAGTATACGGGTTTGTCCCGCCTCCTGCGGCTTACCATCTACTCCACCGCGGCTCCTTCCATAAGTGGATTCGCTCCCAGCGCTGTAGCTCTACGTGAGACCAAAGGCACAGCCATAAGCTTCAGCCTGGACGCGCTTAGCGACAACACTCTCCAGCCTACCCTGTGGTCGGTGCTGCAGGATGGCTCCTTCAAGGCGGATGGGGCTGGCAGGACCTTCTCCTATACCTTCGCCGATCCAGGCCAATATACGGTCCGCGGCATCGTTCTGGATGCTTATGGATACAGGACGACAAAGGAATGGACGGTCAAGGTCATCGATCCCGCGATAGCTATCTCAGCCCCAACCGCAGGCACGGCCTACGGCCTTGGCGCGGTTCCGGCTCCTACCGTGACCAGCCAGGACATCGCTTCCTTCGTAATCGTCCTCGATGGACAGACCATCGGGCAGGGCTTCAATTGGGCGAGACTGGCGGCGGGGGAGCATCGCCTCAGGGCGGTAGGCTCCTACACGGTAACCAGCCAATCAAGCCCCCGGGAGATTACAAGCCAGGAGATTGCATTCTCCGTGGTAGACATGAGACCCCCGGAAGTCACCCTGGAAGGAATCGCCGACGGAGACCGCATAGTAGCGGGAAGGGAGTATACCTTCCGCGCTCGCGGCAATGTCAACGTTAGGGTCGAGTGGTTCAAGAACGGAACCAAAGTTGACGCAGATGGGGCAAGTCCCGATGCGATTCGTTTTACACCCCAAGCCAATGAAGGTGAAATCAGGCTCACCGCACGGCTGACCAGCGTTCCTGGAGGCGTGGCGGCTGAGAAAACCGTTGAAGTAAAGGTGATATCCCCGTCGGTCAGGATTGTGCTGCCCACCACCATGGCGCGCAACGGCTTCTATCCTCCCCAGACACCTCTTCCCTTGCAGGCTGAATCCCTTGACGTCAACCGCATCGTCTGGACGGTGGACAACCAAGACTACTCGGGCCAAACCGTGAGCTTCGCTCCGGGCAACCATACGGTGGCGGTTAAAGGAATCGCCACAGGCGTGAGGCTCCCCTCCCTGGCTTATGGAGATTTCGAGGTTTCCCCCTCCGGAGCTCCGAATTTCGCCACCCTCGCGGTCGCTGAAGCCCTCTCCCTCGCAACCATGACCGCAACCCCCGCAGTTCTCTATACAGGACAGCCTGTGAACGTTTCGGTGACCACCGCGGGCAACGGAACCATCCTGGATTACTTTACCTACAGCATCAACGGCTCCGTGTATTTCCAGGGAAAGAGCGCGACCCTCGCGATCCCAACCCTGGCGGCGGGAACCCATGTGATATCGGTCAAGTCGGTGGATCTCTTCGGCGGAACCTCCGCCAATGAAGCTACCGTCACCGTATATCCTCCCTTGAGCCTTGTTATCAACCAGCCGGCCAATGAGGCCAGGCTTTCTCCGGACGCCAATCTCATGGTTTCCGTGAGCCCTTCCTCCAGCCAATACACGAACCTGATATGGAGCTTGGACGGCGCGCCGGTGGCGAACGCAAGCTTCACCGCCGGATCCTTGGGCAAGCTGAGGCCGGGAACCCACGTCATCGGGGTAAGCGCCCTAGACGCCCTCAGAAACACGTTAAGCGCTTCGGTGACCATAGAGGTCCAGAGCGATTTCCAACTCAACCTGCTTTCACCTTCCACGAACATTGAGACAATACTGGGATCCTCGGTGTCGTGCATCGTAGGAATCGACAAGGTGGCGGGCTCGGACATCTCCCTTTCCGACGCCGCAGGTTTTATCACCTGGTACCTCAACGGAACCTCCAAGGGCAAAGGCCTGACCTATACCTTCACCGCCGATGCCGCAGGAGCTCAAGTAATCCAAGCGCGGTACGAGAAGGACGGCATGGTCCACTCGACCCTGGAAAGAACAATTCAAGTCAGGGATATCGCCGATCCGACAATCCAAAAGCCGGCTAACGGAACCAGCATTATCTACGCCCAAGGGGATACTGTAGCCCTCGTCGCCGAGGGAGAACCAGGAGCGACCTTTGCGTGGAGCATCGAGGGCATGACGATAGCCTATGGAAACCAAGCCAGCTTTGACCCCAAGGGCATCTCAGGCCAGAAACAGCTGAAGCTCACCACAACAGCCTTCGGGCGGACCAAAGAGACCTTGGTCACGGTAACCCTTGCAGTCGATTCGCCGCCCATCCTTACCCTATCCGCGCCCTCGCCCCAGTTCACCGGCCAAGCCCTGTCCTGGAGCGCCACGGCCTTCGATACTGAGGACCAGGAGAGCCCGCAAATTGAGATATTCTTCGACGGCGTGCCGGTGGCGGTGGGAAATCCCCGGGTCCTCGAATCAGGGGATATTGGGCAGCACAGCCTATTGGCCCGGGCAAAGGACAAGCACGGCGTCGCCTCGACCCTGCAAGTTTCCCTTATGGTGGAGCCGAGCCAAGTCCCGATAGAAATTCAATCGCCCCTTTCCGCCAAGCCCTACTACCTCGGGTATGACATTGCCCTCATCGCATCCCTGGGCGCGGGATCGGGGATCTCCGGTGGACCTGGAAGTTTTGTTTGGACTGTCACCTATCTTGACGACACCGCCGCCCAAGCCGAGTCTGCAAGCGGCCAGAATGCCACCTTCTCGCCCAAAGCCTTGGGCGACGCGACGGTAACCGCTCGGTATTTCGATGGGACAGGAAAGGAGCGGGGCTCCAAGTCCGTAGGCATTCTCATAGAGCGGGAACCCTTGGAATTGAGCATCGACTGGCCACATGGGGCCATGGTGAATGCAGGCGATTCTCTAAAGCCGAGACTCTTAGGCCTGCCCCAGGGTTCAGCGCCCGAATCGGTAGCCTGGACCTTGAACGGCGCTCCGGTGGCGAACATCGCCGCATTTACGGCGCCGGCGGAAGCGGGGCAATATCTCCTTGCCGCGACCTACGGTGCCAACGGAGCGAGCCAGACCGCCCAAGCGGCCTTCTCGGTCAACGCAGCTCCTAGACTGACGATAGAAAGTCCGGCTGCAGGAAGGCAATTCGCCTTCGGATCTCCTATAGTCCTGGCGGCAAAGGTAGAGGACGATCAGCCCTTCGATGGAACCATCGCCTGGAAATCAGGAACGGCAGCCTTGGGCGCCGGCAATCCCTTGGTCTATACAGGCGCTCCTGTGGGGTTCTACCAAGTTTCCGCCGAAGCCCAGGATCGATATGGGGCCTCGGGGACCGCAAGCGTCGGATTCACAGTCTACGCGCCGGTTTCAAACATCGCGGCCACGGTGAACGGCGGCCATTCCGTCTACCTCCTTGTGTCAACCAGCCCGGCCTTCGGCGCCAAGGTGGCCTTCTTGGGCGGCATCAACCCCGTTGCGACCTGGACTTTCCGCCAAGGTGATAAGGAGCAAGCCAAGGACGGCGCGGAGGTTGGTTTCAGCTTCGGCGAACTCGCCCAATTCGAAGAGGGTCCCGCGGTGCTGACCTTGAATATCGCGGATCCTGGCCTTGCGGACGAGGCGGCTCGGGAGATCTTCCGGAAGGACTTCCCCGTCGCCCTGGTAAAGGACGCTGTTGCCACGTTGGCTAGCCCTGTGCAGGGCGATTTGTTCAGGGTAGGCGAGGCTGTTCCCTTGAGAGTCGGCGTCGCGGGATTCAATGCGCCAACCTTCGCGCTTACCCTCAATGGCGCGGCGGTGCCGGTACAATGGGCAAAACAGGAGGGCGAGGCATTCTACTCAAGCGAAATCCCCTCCTCGGCCTTGCCCAGCGAAGGAGTCTATGAATTGGCGATTGTGGCTTCCGAAAACGGGGCCTCCAGTTCTATCGCCTATACGCTCAACGTTTACAAGCCTCGGGTTGGCATATTCGTCGACGACGCCCCGACCCAGTACGATCTGCTCGGCGGCCCGCGCACGGTGAACGCGAACGTCGCCGGATTGGTGGGTGTGACGGAAATCCAATGGAAGAACGACCTTTCCTCCTCGGTTATTGGAAGCGGGACGAGCCTGGATCTCTCCGCCGCGGGGCTCAAGCCGGGCAACCGGGCGATTACCGTCGAGGCCAAGACGGGAACCCAAACCCTGGCATCGGCCACCTTCCTGCTCAAAGTGCTGGGCGCGATGGAGATCGCTATTCTGCCTGCGGACGAGCCATTGATCGTTCAGCGGGGCGGCGCCCTCACCTTGGAAGCGAGGGTGGTAGACAGGGACGGATCCGCCATCACGGGAGACGCCATTACCTGGACTTCCCACCTTGACGGCCTCCTGGGCAAGGGTACATCCCTTGATTTGGCGCCCTTGGCCCTCCTCTCCGGCGGAGACCATATCATTACCGTGGAAGGAACGGGAGCAGGAGGAAACAAGATTTCCGCTCTCAAGCGCATCCAAGTCCGTGTGCACCAGGCGGGGGATCCGGGAGGCAGAAGCCCCGGGGGCGAGGATGATTCCGAAGATGGCGACTCTGACGACCAGGACGATTTGGATGAAGGCGAAGAAATGCACCGAGGTCCGAGGCAGCCAAGGCAGATGAGCAACGGCATCTTGGCAATGGCGGCGGCGGCGGAAACGGCCTTCCTTGAGCGAAGATACAAAACGGAATACCGTGCTAAAGCCGAATATTTAATATATAAAACTTTGTTGTATTATAATAAGGACGTTGATCGTCGAATAAGTAGCAAATATTTGAATCTATATAGATCTAAAGAAAGTAGGTACCATCTTTATTTGAGGGAATACTCTGCAAAGATGACGATTTATACTCGGGATTCCGAGAAAGCTGCGTCGCGGGCGATGGCGGCGGAAGTGACGGGCAACACAGCCCAAGCGGAGGCTTCGCGGAAGTTAACCGAGGAAATTAAAGAGGCAGCGGAACTGCAGTTGGAAAGAGCTGAGGAATTGTTAGGCGATATCATGGATTTTGTCGCTGAGGTAAACGAGTTAATTGAAAGAGAATTAAGAAGGGTACGATGAAAAAACTATACATAATCGCAATCCTGTTCATCCTGTCCGCGGGATCTCTCTTTGGATTCGACGTGACCGTGCCCAACGAAGTCCCCTCATACAAGGACCTGGCTGTATCGCTCAACTTGGAGGCGGGCCTTAAGATCGACGAGGCCCGCTTCTACCTTCTGCCTGAGCGGAAGGACGTGCCGCAATTCGCCAAATTCGCGGAGGAGAAGGGAAAGTGGACGGTGGTCATCCCCTTCGAGTACTTGAAAGGCGATGAACTTATCTATTATGTCCAGATTCGCACCGACAAAGGGGAGGTGAGGCGATTTCCTGAGCTTGGGACGAAGAAGGCGCGGCTTGTGACCGACACGGTTGCTCCGGCCTTGGTCCTTTCGAGCCCTGAGGCCAAAACGCTTCTCACCGGCCAGGAACAGATGGTTATCTTTGGCATAAAGGACGAAAGCGAGATAAGCTCATTCTCGATTCTCTACAAGAACAAACCCCTTACAAAATCAGCAGTAATCCAAGACACACTTACATTTTTCATAACTCCCTCCAAGGAAAAGTCCGGGGAAGCCACGGTGGAGATCAATGTAACGGATTCCTTCGGCAACGCCACTAAAGAAGTCATCACCTTCGCCCTTGAAAAGGGCGCTGAACCCTTTTTCTCCGCTGAGGCGGATTACGTGGGCAGCCTTGAGGCGGAATACAGCCTTGTCATGGGAGAGAGCGCCAATACCTTGGATCTCCCAACCTTCCTGGCGGACATGCAGCACGACGTGACCTTGGACTATGAACTCGGCGGAAGCGTGGGCGTCAAGGCAGGCCCCTTGCGCATCAAGCTTTCGGGCTTCCTCGCCGACGACCTCTCGGTCTTCGATATTCCAGCCGCATTTCCCAACTCCCACATAGCCGATTTCCAGAACATCATGAATCTCTGGCATCCATGGAATTTTGCGAACGAATTCGACTACGCGGGAGAGGTTCCCCGCAAGTTCTACAATGAAAACCAATTCCTAGCCCGGGTTTCCCTTTTTGATCCGATTCTCTCCTATTCCTTCGGCGATCAGAAACTGAGCTACCAAAAGGAAACCATCAAGGATTTCGAATTCCGGGGCACCGCGGTTTCGGTCAACACGCCCTTCCTGGATCTTACGGTGGCCAAGGGACTCTCGGATCTTGGGCTTTACCAGAGCGCCTGGCCCCAGAATTTCTTCGGCCTCCAGGTGGGGATAGGCTTCTTCGACTACTGGTGGCTCCAGACCAACGTCAACTTCATAAGCTCGCTCCAAGGCCGGTATGATGACATCGCCGCCTCAGGCGTTTCCGCCATCGGGACCCTCTACGACCTGGGAGCGGTGAAGCCCGAGGAAAGCCTTGTCTTTGGCCTCAACACAGGATCGAAGAACAAGTTCTTCAACCTCTCCCTGGGCATGGGATTGACCCTCTACACAGACGACGCTACGGGTATCCTGGACATAGACACCCTGGCCAGCGACATCAACAGCGCCTTCGGATTCGACATCAGCCCCTACCTCGGCTATGTAGATACAGTGAACGGCATTTTCCCCGTATTCGACTACTTCCCCCTGACCACAGGCCTTACCGCCGCGGCGGTAAGCCGGGATCTGTGGGGCATAACCTACGGCGGCAATCTTGAAATTCCGCTCTTGGGCATCGAAGGGTGGTTCCACAAGACCGACGGAGCGTACAAGAGCCTTGGCGCAGCGGTGGACACGGACGTGCTAGATTGGGGAGCCGCATGGGAGAAGTCGATAAAGGACTACGATATTTTCCTCAGCTACAACTGGCTCAAGGACAATATCCCCGATATTTTGTTCAACGATATCCTTCCGCTTTTTGGCATGGACTCCAGCGCGGATCCCTCGGAGTACGATATCTCGAACATCAGCCACATTGTCGATCTCTCAGTAGGCACGCCGACCATGGGAAATTTCGGCAACCTGCTCTTCACCTATACCTTCGACTGGACCGATACGAACGCAAACGCCTTGGCGGCGAAGATCACCGACGACGCGGTCGCCGCGGCGGCGATTATGGGATCGACGTACAACGATGGAACGATGACCAACACGGCGGGCTTGAAATGGAAGAGCGGGCGCCTCAAGTTTGGCAAATTCATCGCCACCCTGGGCGCTGCAACAGAAGATTCCTATATCCTTAAGCGGAAGGTGGACGGCGCGGTGTCGGGAGCCTCGGAATGGGATTTTTCATACGCTTTGGATGGTAGCCTGCAGTACGATCGATATAAAGTGAACGCTGGCTTCGAACACGAGTGGAGCACCAAGGCGGGGTCGGATTCGATCAACAAATATGACCTAAAGTTCAGCCTCTTAAAAAGCTTCTTCGATACCTTGTCGTTGGCGGTCAGTTTTGACCAAACCTATGTCGCCTCAAGCCTCGAAGACATTTCCTTAGGAGGCGTGTTCAGCGTCGGAAAGCGGTTCGGAATCTTGAGCGCCAACGCTTCGGCGGAGGTTGGCTACTTCAACTCCATGGTGGATAACACCCAGGATACTCTAACCGCCAGCGTCACCGTAACCGGAGGAATCTCGTTCTGATCCGGCGCTAGCGGCCGAATAAATCAGCCACCAAGGTATTTTCGACAAGGTTTTTAGCCCTCACGTTGGCAGGCGACGCGGGGGCTTTTCCATGTACTGCCGCGAGGATGGAATCGAATTTCTTCTCCAGCACCTTCTTGTCGATGGTCCAAAGTTTTACGACTTTAAATATTTCTTTTCCCGATTGGAATTTCACCCACCAATCCGGACCTAGCCTGAATTGCGGATAGAGTGCTTCGGCCACTCCTTTCTCGAAGGCTTCGCGATAGGCGGCGAAGGTCTTGAAATCCTGGGCGGGAACCTTGGCTTTCTTTAGAATTTCCCGGACACGGAGGGATAGGAAGTAGCCCATTTCGGTTTCCGGCCTTGTATTATTGGCAATGGCCTGGGCTTCGGACAATTTTTCGGATTCAAAACTCGTCACTACCACTATCATGCCGGCAAACTCGGGCAAGGTCTCCAAATTGCGGGAATTTCCCGCTACCGCTACCTGAACCCATGACGGAGTTGGCTTTCCTTCGGCGCTGCCCTTGTCCGCGATGATGATATCGTTGGCTCCGCCCGCGGGCGCGGTCGCGCAGGACGCCATCACTAGGAAGGCGAAACCGAGGGCCGCGACTAAAGCGCTCTTGTTTTTTTTATGCATCTTTTCCTCCAGGCCTAAGTATAGTGCGTAAGCCGAGGAATCGAAAGCGTCAATCCTTGTAATGGATCTTGATATCGTCCGCGCCGCCTTGGACTGTCAAGGTGTAGATGCAACGGTCGCCGTGGACCAGGTAATGGGAGTAATGGACTGGGATTCCGTCGTCTTGATAAATGATTTTAGAGGTGGAAAAGAGAGGGTCCCCCGGGACGCATCCCAGGAACTCCGCTTCCTCAAGCCCCGCGCGGACGACGCTCAAGGCCTTGTCGGCCTTTGCGAAGCTGATGCCGTAGCGCTGATGGAGCAGGGCGAAGGTGGAAATATTGTCCGTCAGCAGATCGAAGATGTCCGGATAGAGGTCCAGGCGGAAGAACGCGGTATCGATCATGTAGGGCTTGTCGTTTTCAAACATGAGCCGCTTGAGCCGGATCAATCCTGCCTCGGGTTCTATCCGTAGGTAGCCGCTCACCGTGCCGTTGGCCGGCACGATATCCTTTGAAAGTATTCTATTGGTCCGCTTGAGTTTGGGATTTGTGGTGCTGTCCGAGATGCTGTCGAAGGAGAGATATTTGTATTCGCCCTTGATGTAGTTTACAAAGGTGCCTTTGCCTTGTTGGGAGATCAGGTAGCCGTCCTTCGCAAGCTCCGAGATGGTGCGGCGCACGGTGATCCGCGATACCTGATACCGCGCCGAGAGCTCCATTTCGCTGGGCAGGCGTTGGCCGTGCTTGTAGATGCCGACCTCTATATCATGCAAGACAATGAGTTTCAACTGTTCATAGAGAGGCCGGGAAGAAGTTTCTACAAGTACCATGTGACTTCCATATTCGTTTTATGTTTTCTCGAAAGGCCTAGGGTATCCGAAACCGCCGTGGAAACCGCAGGTTTGCGCCGCTCGTCCCGCTGCGTAATCAAGGCTTTCGGCCATCGCCGCGCCGCTCATGAATTTGGTGAGGAAACCGGCTATGAAGCTGTCTCCCGCGCCCATGGTGTCCACCATTTTTTCGACAGGCTTAATCCCCTGGGTGAAACGCTCTCCCCTGCGGGAAAACAATGCGCCCTTTGAACCCAGGGTTATGCCTACGATTTCGGTTCCCAGCCCGTGGCAACGCCCGATTATAGAGCCTATTTCAACATCCGTCAATTCCGACCCGGAAAAGAAGGCCATTCGCACATAAGGTGCGACAGCTTCGATATATTCCGGCTCCCTGCGCGTTGAGAAATCGAAGGATACGGAGGTGGCTTTGGCCAAGGCCTGAAGCTCGGGCTCGATGCCGGAGTAGCACGATGTGTGGCAGAGGTCGAAGGTGCCGATATGCGCCAGATCGACGGGCGTTAGGCGAATTCGAAATATGTGCTGGGCTGTGTCCTTGGGACCTCCCACGAAAACCCTGTCACCGTCCGGATTCAGGCTCACCGCGGGATGCCCCGAGGCGGCGTAGGTTTTCCTTGACCTTGCCCAGGACACGCCTTCCTGATCCAGAGCCCATTTTATATGATCCGCCTCGGGGTCGTCCCCGAAGACACCCATGTATTCAACCGCCTCCGCGCCGTTGCGCCTGCAATTCACCGCCACGTTGACGGCGTTGCCTCCGGGGTAGTAAAGCCCTTGGTCGAGATAGCAGTCGACGACATTGTCGCCCACGCAAATAAGTCGCATAACGTCCTTCCTTAGCCTTAGTTAGCCTCGGCGCTAGCCTTTCACAGAGCCGGCGAGCATGCCTTTTATAAAGTATTTTTGAACGGAGATGAAGAAAATCATGATCGGTATCGCGGAAATGGCCATGCCGGCGAGCAAAGGACCCCAGTCGACCTGGAGGGCGTCTCTGAAGCTCATGAGTCCCGCGGGAATAGTCCTGTATTTGTTGGAATCGATGAAGATAACCGCGAAGAGAAACTCATTCCAGGCGTAATACGCGGTGAGAATCGCGCTGGTGATGAGGATGGGCGACGACATGGGAAGGAAAATCTTGAAATAGGTTTGGAGGCTTCCGCAGCCGTCCAGCGTGGCGGACTCCTCTATCTCCCTCGGCACGCTGAGGAAGAAGGAGCGGATGAGCAGGGTGTTCAGCGGCAACCTGAAGGCTATGTAGGGAATGATGAGGGCGAATAAGGTGTTGCGGATATTGAGCCGTGTGAGGAGTTGGTAAAGCGGGATGAGGCAGACCTGGGGATTGAGCATCATGCCGCCGGTGACAATGAGGAGGGCGTATTTCGTCCAGGCGCTCTTGTACCGCGAAAGCCCAAAAGCCGCCAGGGATCCGAAAAGGACGACTCCGGCGATGGTGGAAAGGGTCACGATGAAACTATTGATGAAATACTGGGAAATTCCCTTGTCCCAGGCGACCTTGTAATTATTCCACTGCGGGACCTGGGGTAGCGACCAGATATTGATGGAGATTTCTTCGCTCTTCTTGAGTGAGGACATCAGGATCCAGAAGAGCGGATAGGCCACGAGGATGAAGCCCACCACAAGCACAAGAAAAAGAAATCTTGTGTTTCCGCCCCAAGGCGATGGCTGAGATCATATTCAGTCCTCCCCAGTCTTGAATGCGGTGAGCTGTACAACCGCAAGGGCCGCGGAAATGAGGAAGATGATGACCGCCAGGGTCGATGCGTATCCCATCATGTCCTTGAAAAATCCCGACTGGTACATATGCACCGCCAGGGTAGTGGAACTGGTTCCCGGCCCGCCGCCCCGCGTGAGGATGTAGGGTTCGTTGAATACCATGAAGGATCCGGTCACCGTCACCACCGAGGTGACGAAAAACATTTCCTTCACTTGGGGAAGGGTGACCATGAAGAATCTCCTGACCTTGCTCGCCCCGTCTATTTCCGCCGCTTCGTAGAGTTCCTCGGGAATTTTCTGTATGGCGACGATGAAGAGCATCATGATGTACCCGGTGCTGTGCCATTGTGAAACCGCGATTGTCGCCCAGATTGCGGTTTTTGATGATCCTAGCCAAGGTCTGGCTAAAGAGCCCAATCCGGCGAGTTCGAGGAAGCGATTCAAGAGGCCGTCCATAGGATTGTAGACAAAGCTGAAGAGAAGGCAGACCACGGTGACGGAAATGAGCACAGGAAGGAAGAACGTAGTGCGGAAAATGATCGCCACTTTAGAGAACGCCTTGTCCTCCAGGATCGAGGCGAGGACAAGTCCGAAGCAGACCTGGATGAGAACCGATACGATGGCATACCGAACGTTGTTACGGATTGCGGTAAGGACCACTGAGTCCTGGAATAGCATCTTGAAGTTGTCGAAGCCCACATAGATCTTGGAAGGCGAAAAAGCCGAAAATCGAAAAAAGCTGTTGATGAAATTTTGAATCAAAGGGTAGTAGACAAATATGAGAAGAATCGCCACTCCGGGGAAAATGAAACCTAAAGGTTCCAGGGTCTTCAATGTTCGTTTTGACGCCATTCGACGACTCCCTATTGAAATGGAAGGAAAGGGAAGGCGCCGGTTGCCCGGCGCCTTTTCAAGGCCTATGAACCTATATTACATCACTTTTTCGCTTCGGACGCTACAATCTTCGCCGCGTTCTGGACATCCCGCAACACCTGGTCGATGGTCTTGTCCTTGGTTGCCACAGCCTGGGAACCGCGCATGAAGGCGTCGGCTACCTTGATGTTCACCGCATTGTCAAACCAGGGAGTCGATCCGGTGACACTGTTGATGAGGTTGACCGCTTCGATGAGGGCGGGGTAGGCGTTGGTGGCGTTGACCGCTCCCTTGATCGCCACGGGGGCTCCGACATCCTTTACGAACTTGGCGGCATTTTCCCTGGAAAGGAGGAACTTGTAGAATTTCTCAGCCGCTTCGGGGTTCTTGGAGGTGTTTGACATCATGAAGCCTTCGGGAGCGCCAGTGAGGGTTCCAGGATCGCCCCTGCCATCAGCGAAGGCGGGGAAGTTGAAGTAGTCCCACTCGAACTTAACATTGGCGGCCTTGATGAAGGCGAACTCCGCCAGTTGCAGATAGATGACCGGGAGCCTGCCTGCCAGGAAGAGGTTCCGCGCTTCGGTATGGGTGAGGGAGGTGGCGTTGGGACCCATAAAGTCAACGAGCTTCTGGAAGCGCTCGAGCACGACCTTGTAGCCTGGGTTGGTGAATTCGCCGGTGGCTTCAGCGTAATCCTTGGCCAGGACTTCCGCAGGCATGTAACGCTGAAGCATCGTGCCCTGGTAGTGGGAAATGGCCCAGGCGTCCGCGAGGCCCTCGAGCAAGGGAGGATTCATTCCGGCGCCCCTGATCTTCTGAAGCATTGCCAGAAGGTCGTCGAAGGTTTTGGGCATCGTGGTGACCCCGGCCCTGGAAACCAAGTCTTTGTTGTAGACAAATACCTTGCCGTCGATGGTCAGGGGCATGCCGTAGGTCTTGCCGTCGAAGGTGAAGGGCTTGACCTGGGAGGCGATGAAGCTGTCGGCGAAGGCCTTGTCCTTGGCGAGCATGTCATTCAGGACCTTGACCCTTCCAGACTTGACCAGGTTGTAGGCAAAGGTGTCCGACCAGGAAATGAAGACGTCGGGGACGTTATTGGACGATACCAGGACGCGGATCTTCTCCTTGTAGGCATCGTTCACCACGCTGTCCATCTCTATCTTGATGTCCGGGTTCTGCTTTTCAAATTCTGCCACTACCTGGTTGAAAAAGCTGAAGCGTGGCTCCATCGGCCAGCGGTGGAAAAACTTGATGGTGACTTTCTGCTGGGCTCCCACCAGGGAAGCGGCCACCAGAAGGACAAAAAGGAAAGCCGAGAATTTCTTGCGCATGATAACCTCCTATCTTGCCATAACTTCACGCGATGCGCGAAGTGGATAACCAAACTTTAATACTCCATCTTCCACATGTAGCGTCGCACCGAGAGGGGATGTCCCCGGTGCTCGGCAAGCCGCTCGGCGTAGGTCCTCAAGACCGCGCCGAAGATGGGGGCTGAGAAATAGCTCTTCAAGGATTCGTCCACGCCGGTCCAGTCGAAATCCAGCGCGTCCACGGTGGTGACGTTCTTGGAGAACTTCTTGGCGAAGGCTTCGGCGCGGTCGTCCAGGGGGCGGGTCTCGCCTGAGGTCTTGTAGATCATGAAGGGCACATCGTAGTCCGTGATCTCGAAGGGGCCGTGGAAGTATTCGCCGGAATGAATCGAGGAGGAGTGAACCCACTGCATTTCCTGGAGGAGGCAGATGGAGAAGGAGTAAGCCTCGCCGTACACCGGCCCAGAAGCCATGGTGTAGACGATTGGCTCCCGCTTGTGGCTGGATCCCCAGACATCAGCGCGGGCGGCAAAGATCGCCTTGTTGGCGTTGAATATGGCCTGCAGTTTCTTCGCGGCCTCCAAAGCCTTGGCATAAAGGGGCGAGGGGGAGAGGGCGTTGAGGAATCCGAAGACGAAGCGCAAGGCCATGCCCGACCGATGGTTGTACGCGTCAGCCTCGGGACCCCAATCGTATTGGAGCTGGTATTCCGCGGCATTCCAGAGGGGGGAGTCCACCTTGTAGGAGTAGGCTATGGTGAGGGCGCCCTTCTTCCGGGCGAACTCGGCCGCAGCCACGGTCTCGGGCGTGTTGCCTGAATGGCTGCAAAGCACCACCACGGAGCCAGGGCCAAGACCCTTGGGATTCCGGTGGATGAATTCATTCGAGCTTAGGATGGCCGAGGGGATGTCGGTCTCGCGGTCGATGATGTACTGCTGGTTGTACATGTATGCGAGGGAGCCTCCGCATGCGACGAAATACATATTGCGGGGTTTTACCTTCGTTGCCGCGGCGATCGCCGCGTTCAGTAAACCGTCATAGGTCGTACTCATCGATTACTCCTATAATACGATATAATACATCTTATGATGTATATAGACGTATTATAGGAATTGATTTTCACAAGTCAAGGGCAAGGTTAGAAAAAAATCGAGAATTCTTCACTTTTTTAAAAAACGCCCGAGGAAAAGCTCCCCGGGCGGTATTGCTGCGTGCAGTCAAGGCAAACTAGCGATGCACCATGAGGTTGTGGGTATACGGCAAAGCCTTGGTTATTAGTTTTTTCCTCTTTCTATCGCCTAAGACCGTCGCACCGATTATCGAGGCCGAAAGGCTGAGGCCGACAATCCACGCGAAGGCGAAGGGGCTGTCTTGGAACGGCAGGGGTACATTCATCCCAAAGAGTCCTGATACCATGGCAGGGATCATGAGAGCTATGGACACGATGGTGAGCCGCTTCATCACAATATTGAGGTTGTTGGAGATGACGCTGGCGAAGGCATCCATCGTGCCGGTCAAGATGGACGAGTAGATGTTCGCCATTTCGATTGCCTGCTTATTGTCCGTCAATACATCCTCAAGGAGTTCCTGCTCATCTTCCTTGAAGTGGATAAGAGGCGATTTCTGAAGCTTTTCCAGCAAGAGCTCATTTGTCTTGATGCTGGTGGTGAAGAACACAAGGGATTTCTGAATCGATAGAAGTTGGACAAGCTCATTGTTCCGCACCGATTTCTGCAGCTCCCGCTCGATGATCGCGGTTTTTTTGTTCAATTCCTTCAAGGCCTTCAGATAGACTAGCGCGGCCCTTCCCATGAGATTGAGGACAAAGGAACTCTTGTTCCTTAAATTGAGATCCCTCACCCTGGACCCCGACATTTCATCCAATACGTCGCTGCTCTTTTGACACACGGTGATGATTTTGTCGTTGAAGAGCAAAATCCCTACGGGCACGGTGAAAAACGATACTTCATACGACTCGTCGTATACCGGCAGGCGCATGATCAGGGCGGTATAGGTTTCTTCCTTTTCTATCCGGGCCTGTTCGTCAATATCCATGATGTCGGCAAGGAGTTCTGGAGCTACCCCGAATTCTCTTTCCAATCTCAGCAAGTCTTGCTTGCTCGCATCGCGGATATCCACCCAGCAGTCCTTTTCCAGGGACTGGCTCTGAACGAGGCCTTTATGGATTTGGGACCGGATAATTGTCATGGCGATTTCTCCTTGAAAACGGCCTGTCTTCGGGAGAAACCGTCTGCGCGGATGCGCTAGAAGCGGTAGCCCGGAAGAAGCGCCGGCTTGGTTAAATGCGTGCTACTACTATGGTAAGGTACGCTACTACCCCCACCGTCCGTGTCGGACATGGTGCTCCCTCCTTGCATGGTTTTACGACCCCCGCACGGGGGTCGGGCTCTTCTAATGACAGCGCCAGTATGGCCTAAGAAGCAATAATTTTCAAGCCTATTTTTCTTTAACAAACACATCCAATTTGGGATATGGAATCGCGATTCCCTCAAGGGAAAAGCGAGAATGGATGTCCGAGATTATCGAGTTCTTGGTTTCCATCAAGTTCGAGGATTCGAACCAGACGCCGAAGAGGATATTTATGCCAGAAGCATCGAACTTATCTATCAGAATAAGAGGGGCGGGATTATCCAGTACATTGGTGTTTTTCGCGGCTACCTCCGCGAGCAGTCCTCTCACTCTGTCGAGATTGGATTTGTAGGACACCGGAACCATCACATCGAGGCGCCGAATCGGGAACCTGGAGATATTGATCACGTTTGTTTTAATGATGGATTCGTTCGGAATCCGGACAAAGCGATTGTCGAAGGTCTGGATTTTTACGGACAGGGGGTCAACGGACAGTACGACGCCTGTGATGTCCCCGACCTGGATCGAGTTGCCGGGTTCGAAGGGTTTTTCCGAGATGAGAAAAAGGCCCGATATGAGGTTGGATATGGAAGTCTGGGCTGCGAAGCCTATGGCTATTCCGGCGATTCCCGCGGCGCCCAGCAGTGCGGAAAGATCGACGCCGAAGGCTTTCAGCAGGGTGGTGGCGATGATGACATAGGCGAGGTACCGCACACCCTTCCGTATCATCTGAGTCCTGGGCTCGGGCATGGTTTTTTTAAGCGTTCTTCCGATCAATACCTGGAGGATTCGGGAAATGACAAGGATGAGGGCGATGGATATCGCCAGGCTCGTTGCCTTCTCCCAAAAATCGGGCTTGAGCACATGGGCGAAAAAAGCAGTCACCGTTTCGGATATATTTACGTTGTTCATGCCGCAATCCTAAATGCCTGCGATGCTTCGCAGGAAGCTTACGCCGCGCTTGACCAAGACTTCGCTCAGTCCCGCATTCGGAGCCGAATGAATTTTGGGAAGCCCTCGGTAGGGAGCGCTGTCGATGTTGTTCTGCAAGGTGCCATCTTGCGTGGCGACGATGACAACCGTGTCGGAAACAAGGGAAGTTCCTTTTTCATAAAGGCTCAAGAGATCGGTGAAAATTGCCAGCCGCTTGGTTTCGATAGGTTCCTTGGAACGGTTGCGCACCACCAGCTTGCATTGGATGAGAGACCGGCAATTAAGGTATTTGCTGGATTTCGCCTTAATCGCCTCATCCATCTCCTGGTTGAAATTCTGTTCTCTATTGCATGAGGGGTCGAGCTCTATGGGAAGGGAAAGGCAGAGGTTTCCCGCGGTTTTATCGCCGAACCAGGTTTTGGAGACGGTAAAAGGATGGAAGGAATGCAATGGAGCTTGGCTTTCTGTCATGAACTTCAGCACCGGGGGAAGGGCTATGGCGAACCACGCCTCCGAACTGGGCATGATTTTCACCTCGTTCCTCGCGGAGACCAGGTAGGGTATGTCACTAAGCGAAGGCCGCAGGGCTATCGTTTTCCCGCCCGAAACGGTGAAGGCTGTCGGCAGGTCGGGGGGCTCGCCGTTTTCCATAGGTCCACCCTCGCGGGAGTCTATGGATTTGAAAGGAATGCTCTGTAGGGCGAATTTCCATTCTTCGCCGTTTTTCCTCAACCATGCGCCAGCGCCGTCTAAATCCCAACGGTACCACACCGCTTCCTTCGGTTCAAAATAATTCCACATGGGAGAATAATACTGGAGGATGGGCGTGGCGTCACCCATCGGGCGGGACGTATTATCGGATGAGACCCGCGCCCCGGGCAATTTCCAGGGAACCCCGGATCGCCAGTCCGGCGACGGTCTCGGGATCGGTTACTGACACGACAGAAGCATGGCCGGATCTGCCGCTTCTCTCTAGGAGACGCTGGAATATCCAGCAGCGCTCGGGCAGGCCTACCAACACCATGCGCCCTCCAAGACCGAAGCCATATTCCGGAAATAGGTTCATGGCTTTTAGGTCGTCGGCTATAAGGCAGGTTTCCACAAATCTTCTTCGTATCCTCCAGTCCGTGTCCATGAGAGTATCCATGAACCGGGGAAGCATAAAGCTGCGTAAAAGGCCGGATTTTTCCACAAGTTCGTAGGCCAAGTCGGTCGCTTCCTCCAATTCCTTTTCCGATACGTTTTCCGCCTCGGAGGTGGCAGCGTGGGACGGCGGGAGGATCGACTTGCCTATGAACGTTTCCTTGATAAGACTTTCGTAAACTTGCCCCGAGAGGGTTGTAATGCTGCCGAGTATTCTGTCCTTCTCGTCTATGTTGATATATTTGGTATGGGAGCTTAGGTTCACTACCGTGCTTCGGCATCCTCCGCCAGAGGATGCCAGCAATCCTACTATCTGGGTCTCTTCGCCGCGCATGAAATCCAGGCTTCTCGCCGCCATAAGGCCTTCTTCGGTCCTGGGGTTGGCGCGGTTCTTGACTCCAGGAATGAGATAAAGGGAAGGTCCGATTTCAAGCCGCGCCTTGCCTTCCGCCTTCCTAAGGCCTAAGGAAAAATCGGCCTTTCCAGCGGGGGCTACCAGGTGCGGTATCTCCATTATTCCGAGTTCGGAAGTGATCATCCCAGAAGAAATGACAAATTCCACTTCGTTTTCTCGAATACCCATATCTGAAACAGCTTTTTCGAACAAGGCCGCAAGCCCTTCCTTCAACGCGGCGTTCGACCCGGTAATGGCGGTGGTTTTCACTCCTATTTTACCCGAACTCCAGCCGTGGACCTTAGCATTTTCGTCTACTATTGCGACTCGTGAATTGGTGGTTCCGCAGTCGATGCAACCGATGTAGGCCATTTCGCGGGCTTTCAAAGCACGCCCAAGGCGGCGAGGGCCTTGCGGATTTTCTCTTCCTGGGAGGGATCGGAGGGCACGAAGGGAGATCTGGGATAGGCCTGGACAATGCCGCGGAGCTTCAACATGGTGTAGACAGCCTGCTGGGTTGATCCAGCCAGGTACATAATGTCTCGTACCTTGTTGACGAGGAACTGAGTCTCCCTGCACCCTTCGAAATCGTTCGCCATTCCTTGCCTATGCATTTTTACGCACAATTCGGGGAAGGCGCTGGCCAGGCCGGGTATGTAGGCCTCCGCCCCTAGGGCCCGTGCGGAAAGCCACATGGATTCCGTGCCCAGGACTACATCCATGCCTTTGGGCGCCAATTCCCTCATGTAGAGGGTAAACTTGGCGATATCGAAGGTGGCATCCTTTATGCCGGCTATTCCGATGGCCCGCAGGGCTTCAATGGTATTGAATTCAATATCGTAGCCTGAGAATCGGGGATTATGATAGACGTAGAAAGGGAAATCCTTGGGCAAAGAGGCGAGGATTTTCTGATAATACTCGAATACCGCCGCGGCACTGTGGTGAAAGTAATAGGGTGCCACGGCGCTGGCCGCTGCGGCACCTATCTGGGCGGCGTGGGCGGAGAGGCGAACCGCATCCTGTGTGGAAGCCGCGCCGGAATGGACTATGATGGGCAGACGTCCCTTGGCCGCGGCCATGCAGGTTTCGGCTACAAGCATTCGCTCTTCCGGGCTCATGAGCGGACCCGAGCCGTAGGAGCCGCACACGAATAAGCCGTCCACGTGGGTGGAAAGATAGTCCACCAGGGCTTCCAGGTTTTCGAAATCCACCTCGCCTGTCTTGGTGAAGGGAGTGACCATGGGAGGGATGACACCGTAGAGTTTCATAGCGCTTCCTTTGTCAAAATTTCAAGAATGAAAGCCCTTGGCGGGAGCGGGAGAGCCGGGCTAGGGCTTCGTCCCCTCCCTTCAAGGCCAGAATGGTAAAGAGAATATCTATAACCGTGATCTGCACCATCCGGGACACCATGGCGTCGGTCCTGAAGGAGGTTTCGAAGGACCGCACCGCAACGCATATATCTGCAATTTCCGCCAAAGGAGAGTCGGCTTCTCCCGTGAGGGCGATGATTTTGGCGATGCCGCGGACTCGTTCCACCTGGAGGACCACGTCCCTAGATTCTCCTGAATAGGAGATGGCGAAAACCACGTCCCCTTCCCTTGGTTCCGCAAGGATGAGGGCATTCACATGGGCGTCCAGGGAATAGTGGCAATGCATGCCCAGCCGGGAGAGCTTGACGTAGAGGTCGTAGCCGGCCACGGCGGAAGTCCCGTAGCCCAGGATTATCACCCGTTTCGCCGAATGGAGCAATTCCACGGTCTTTGCGATTATACTGTCGTCCATTGAATTATTGTTGGCTTCCAGCACATGGATGCTGGAACGGAAAATCTTGTTGCGGATCGTGGAAATGTCGTCGTCTACGGAAATCTGGGTGAAATCATCAGGATTGTGAAAGCTTTGTCCTGCGATCTCTGTGGCCAAGGTTACTTTGAAATCATGATATCCGGAGAAGCCGAGGCTTCTATAAAACTTAACAATGGAAGCCTCGCTCTTGGCTCCGGTTTTCATGGCGAGATGGGAAATGGACATCCGCACGACGTCTTTGGGATTTTCCAGGATATAGCCTGCGATTTGCTGTTGGATCTGGGGCAGATGCTCAAGGTCTTCCCGGATCGAGGCCAGTATGCTCTTTGCGACAGGTCGTGCGGGAGGGCTCATGGCAGCATGCCCAAGGCGGAAAACTCAACCTTGGCTTTTTGGTAGAGCTCTGGGGATATTTCTGAATAGGGAGCCCTGGGATACCCCGGGTTGAGGCCGCGCATCCTCAATGCGGCGTAGGTCATCGTGAGCGTGGGACCCATCTTGAGGGCGTTTCTCACCTTGATGACTTCCAGTTGGCATTTGCCCGTAGCAGCGGCGTCTCCTCTCCTCCAGGTAGCGTAAAAGTCCGCCATGTATTCAGGGAAGGCGTTGGCCAGGCCCGCGATGACGGCGCAGGCGCCCGCATCCAGCGCCGCCGCGGCTATTGCCTCGGTGCCGATGATGAATTTGAAGCCCGGCTTCTTTACCGCGTTGAGGTAATTGTAGAAGCTCAGGATATCGAAAGCTGAATCCTTGACGCCAGCCAGACCTTCTTCCGCGAGGATGCGCAAGGACTCGGGAGAGATTGGGTTTCGGGAGAGTTCCGGATTGTTGTAAAGGAAGACGGGGATTTTGACCGCTTTCAGGATGGCGCGGTAGTAATCCACAAGCTGGGCCTGGCTGTAAGCGTAATAATAGGGAGGAATCGCCCCTACCGCATCGGCGCCAATGATCTCGGCATGCGTGGCCAATTCCACCGCATTCCTGGTAGAAGCCGCCCCAACATGGACTATGACGTATGCTTTGCCTTTTTCGGCTATGACGATCTCGGCTACCTTCATTCTTTCCTCAAGATTCATGAGGGGACCTGAGCCATAGGTTCCACAAGGGTAGAATCCGTCGACATGCTTGGATAGAAAGCGAACGATCTCCCGCTGGGCTGAAACGTCAATCTCGCCGTGTTTGTCAAAACAGGTGATCACTGGCGGTATGACGCCCTTGAAATCGGTACTCATCGAAGCCTCCGTAAAGAAATTTTATTGTATGATAGCGCGATTTCTTGAAAATTGCAAGAAAAGAAAAAAATTTTTTTATTGACGGGGAAAAAATCCTATGCTACCCTTTCTCCAGGTTTTAAAAGGAGGAATCTCGTATGAAACGAATCCTAGTGCTCGCTCTGGCGATCATGGCAATTGTCAGCATTCCCTTAGCCGCCCAAGCCAAATACCCGAACAAGCCGATCACCATCGTATGTCCCTGGTCTTCAGGCGGCGGAACGGATAGAACAGCCCGCTACGTGGCCGAAGCCCTATCGAAAGAGCTGGGCGTTCCTGTCAACGTGGTGAATAAAACCGGCGGCTCAGGCGTCATCGGACATTCTGAAGTCCTTACCGCCGCGCCGGATGGATATACCATCGTCAATGTCACCTTCGAACTCAGCACCTTCAAATATCTCGGCTACGCCAATATCACCCCCTCCATGCTGATCCCCCTGTTCCAGTTCAATGAAGATGCGGCGGCCCTCTCGGTCAAAGCAGATTCCCCCTATAAGAACGTAAAAGATCTCATGGACGCGATCAAGGCCAAGCCGGCGGGAACCTTCTTGTTCTCCGGCTCCACCATAGCCTCAGCCTGGGACCTGCCCCGCATCAAGCTCCTCCTTGCCGCAGGCATCAGCCCCAAATCGGTAAAATACATTCCCACCCAGGGCGGCGCGGCTCCTGCCATCACCGAGCTTCTCGGAGGACACGTGGATGTAGTCACCTGCTCCTATCCCGAAATCGCCTCGCAAGTCGACGCCGGCACGGTAAGGACCCTGGCAACCTTCTCCGAGGAGCGCAATCCCATGTTCCCCCAGATTCCCACCCTCAAGGAACAGGGCTACAATGTCGTCGGCGGCACATGGCGCGGATTCGCCCTCCCGCTCAAAACCCCTGATCACATCGTCAAATTCCTTGAAGATGCCTTTAAGAAGATCACCGATACTAAGGAATTTAGGGATTTCATGGCCAAGAATCAGTTTGGCATCAAAGTGCGCAATTCCAAAGACTTCAGTGCCTTCCTGGATTCCGAGTTCGCAGCCCTCGAAAAAGTCATGGACGAAGCGGGATATCTCAAGAAATAATTCGCTTTAATTCCGAGATGGTGTATCCATCTCGCCCGATTCGTGTGCTGTTTCCCTCAGACTTCGAGCAGGAGCACTCCTTTGAAAATCAATAGAGATCATATAGTCGGCCTTGTCTGCATTGCCGTCGCAGCCGCCGTGTTGCTGGTGACGCCTTCTTTCCCAGCCGGCACGGACGAGTCGAAATACACAGGACCGGCGTTTTTTCCCAACGTGCTTGCCGTGCTTTATCTCTTGCTGGGCATTTGCGAGCTGATCCTTGGCTTTGCTTTGCCGTTGAAAGAACGGAATGGCAAGCATGGAGAAACGACGAAGGGAAAATCTAAAATCGATGAGAAATCGCTCAAGACTACTCTTCTCTATGTCGTATTGCTCGTTGGATTCGTAGTATTTTTCGACATACTCGGATTTATCGTGACAAGCCTAGCTTTTCTCTTCCTCCTCATGGTTTTGCTCGGTGTTCCGCCGTTCAAAAGCCTGCTCTTCTCCCTGCTTTTCGTCGCGGTGATCTATTTGTTATTCGGAAAGCTCTTCACCATTGGTTTGCCAGCCGGAATCCTCGGCTTCCTGGAGTTGTGAATATGCTAGAAGCTGCATTGAGCCTTATGAGGCTGGATATCCTCCTGCCTTGGATCCTCGCCATGGTATTGGGCGTATTTATCGGCGCCATGCCTGGTTTGACCGCAACCATGGGGGTGGCGCTTATTGTGCCGCTCACCTTCCACATGCAGCCCATCGCCGGGCTTGCCATGATATTGGGGCTCTCTTTCACCGCAATATTCGCCGGCGACATTCCCGCCACCTTCCTCAGGGTTCCAGGAACTCCTGCGTCAGGAGCGGCAGTGTTGGACGGATATGAAATGAGCAAGAAGGGAAAGGGCTCGCTTGCGATAATGATCGATCTTTTCTGCTCCACCCTCGGGGGCTTAATCGGTGTCATCCTATTGATAACGGTCTCGCCAACCCTTGCCAAATTCGCCTTGAAATTTACCCACTTCGAATATTTCTGGCTTGGCGTCCTGGGATTGTCCATGAGCGCGGTGATCACGAAAGAGTCCAATGTCAAAGGGCTCATCTCCATCTCCGGAGGGCTTTTGATTTCGACTATCGGCATTGATCCATCGACGGGCTTCCCTCGATTTACCTTCAACAATCTGAATTTAATGGGCGGCATCAATTTCATCCCGGTCATGATTGGACTCTTCGGCATCTCCGAGGTGTTGAGAGCGATATCCTCCCAGTCCCAAGACCAGCTTTCTGGAGCCGCGGTTCTGCAGAGGGGAAGGGTGAAAATCCTGGATGTTTTCAAGGTAATGGGTCGCAATAAACGCGTCATCGCCCAAAGTTCCCTCATTGGCACCATCATAGGCGCATTGCCCGGCGCCGGCGCGGACATCGCCGCTTGGGTATCCTACGGCGTGGCAAAGAAAACATCTAAAAAGCCCGAAGCGTTTGGAACCGGTTCCGAAGAGGGGGTCGTCGCGCCGACCACCGCCAACAATGCCGCCTTGGGCGGTACTTGGATACCTGCCTTGGTCTTTGGTATTCCCGGCGATACAATCACCGCGATCGTGCTGGGCGCCATGCTCATGTATGGCTTGAAGCCGGGTCCGCTGGTCTTCCAAGACAATAAAATTCTCATCAACCAAATATTTTCCGTCGCTTTGATTTCTCAAGTTTTCCTTCTTATCCTTGGTTTCCTAGGGATAAAAGCGTTCACCTGGGTGTTTAAATTCCCCAAGAATGTCGTCTTGGCTGGGATCACAATTTTCTCTTTGGTCGGCGCCTACGCGATAAGGATGAATTCCTTTGATGTCTTCATGGTAGTTCTGTTTGGGATAATTGGATTTTTCATGGAGAAGGTCAAAGTCCCGCTGGCTCCTTTCATCCTGGGCTTGGTGCTGGGACCAATGATCGAGGACAACCTCAGGATAGGCCTCATCAAGAGCGACGGACGAATCCTGCCCTTCTTGACCCGTCCCATATCCGCAACCTTCGCCTTGATTTTATTGGCGCTCTTCCTCTATGAGCCCGCAGTCCTCCTTGTTAAGAAATTGAGGACGAAAAAGGCCGCTTGATGAGGGATTTCCTTTCCTTTGGGGAACCGTTGGTTGGGTTTTACCCTTCCGACGGTCCTTCCCTCATCGATTCCCCTGGAGTAGTGAAGACATGGGGCGGGGATACCTCCAACTTCGCCATAGGAGTTGCCAAGCTGGGCAAGACCGTGTCCTACCTCACCAGGGTGGGCGACGAGCCCTTCGGCCGGGGCTTCCTCGAGCTTTGGCGCTCCACGGGGGTCGACACTTCCTTGGTAGAAATTGACAAAGCCCGGAAGACCGGGCTTTACTTCGTTTCCTTCGATGGGAATAAGCATTCGCTTACCTATTACCGGACAGATTCCGCGGCTTCCGCTATCTCCCTTGCTTCCCTTGATTCCTTGGCGATTGAATCGTACCGTGTCCTGCATCTTTCAGGCATAAGCTTGGGGATGAGCCCTGGTGCCTGTGATGTTGGGCTTGAACTCATACGGCGTGCGAAGCTTGCCGGATCCATGGTCTCCTTCGATGTGAATTATCGAAAGGCCCAATGGGAATCCCCCCAGGCTGCCTCCGCATGCTTTTCCAAAGCCCTTGCCCTCGGCGTCAATATCCTCGAAATCACGGACGACGAAATGAAAGCCCTCGCCTGGGGCGATTGCCTGTCCGATGTGGAGCATAGATTCCCCATGGTGGAAACAATTGCCTTGAAGCGCGGCGCGGCGGGGGCAGAGCTTGTTTCCAATGGCCAGCGGATATCCCATCCAGCCTTCCCGGTTTCGGTGGTTGATACAGTTGGAGCCGGCGACAGTTTCGACGCAGGATTCCTGACCCAGATTGTGGAAGGACAGGTGCTTTCCGAGGCGATTCGCTTCGCCGCCGCGACCGCCGCGCTCACCTGCACAGGGAAGGGTCCTTTGGAAAAAATGCCTGTTCGATCGGAAGTCGAGCGGTTTCTTGCCGGAATCTGAAATATTGTTTACTCTCTAATGGAGGCCTGTGGCGAGCGCCGCGGGCCTACAATATTTTATGGAGACGCCCTGTGGACGTCCGCGTAACTCCCAAACCGGTGACTACGCTTCAGGCAACGAGACTTATCCAGCAGACAACCCTTTGGAGCCATGTCAAGCGTCGTTTGGGATGGTCTGTCGCCGCCTTCGATATCAAGACAGACAATCTCTCCTCGGGCGATGTGCTTGTGCTCAGCAGGGCGATCGGGACAGGCACGTCCATCGCCTATTCGCCCTTCGGGCCAGAAAAGCTACCCGACACCGAGCAACGAGGCCTCTATCTCTCCGCCTTGTCTTCGGAATTGTCCGAGTTTCTAGGACCGGATTGCCTCTTTATCCGGTGGGACCTGCCATGGAAGTCGCCATATTCCGAGGATGAGGATAGGTTTGACGAAGCGGGATTTTGGCTTGGACCTCCGGAAACGCGGCTGCGCGAATTGAGGATGAATTGGGGAGTAGGGGAATCGGGCTTGCGGAAAGCCCCTACTGATATCCTCCCCCCGGATACGATCATCATCGATCTGAGGGGAGGAGAGGAAGCCATTCTATCCAGGATGAGACCTAAGACAAGGTACAACATACGGCTCGCGGAAAAGAAAGGAGTATGTGTGCGCCCGGGCGGAATCGGGGATTTGGGTCTCTGGAATCGACTTTACGCGGCAACTGCCCGCCGCAACGGCATTGTAGCCCACGAGTCCAAATTCTTCGATGCCCTTTTCGTGCGCGAGGATGGGGATTCCAGGGTTAGGTTTCTCATCGCTGAAAAGGACGGCGAAGCCCTGGCGGCAATGTTCCTCTCCATTTCAGCAGACCGGGCGACATATCTCTACGGCGCTTCCTCAGGGGAAAACCGGCATCTCATGGGTCCCTACGCCCTCCAGTGGGCGGCGATCCGCCTTGCTTTGCTTCACGGGTGCTCCAGCTACGACCTCTTCGGCGTCTCGCCGCGCCCGGATCCAGACCATCCGATGCACGGCTTGTACCAATTCAAGGCGGGATTCGGCGGCGCCTTACTGCACCGCCAAGGGGCCTGGGATTACCCGTATGATAAGAATTCCTACGGCCACTATATCGCAGGCGAATCGGCTTCGAGCGGATTCCACGTTTAAGGAAGGGCGGCGAATGCTTTTCATCGGTTCTATGATTTTGATTTTCCTCGCCCTTTCCGCCGCGATATTCCGGCGTTTCAATATTCCCATGATAATCCTGGCCCTTTCGATAGGCATATTTTTCGGTTCGGATGTCACTGGCATCGTCTACTTCGACAACGCTGCCCTCACCCAGCGCATCGCCGACCTGGTTTTGGTGTTCGTCCTCTTCGCCGGAGGATTCAGCATCAAGAAAAATGACCTGCAGCCAGTGGCCGCTCCTACACTTTCGCTGGCTACCCTTGGGGTTTTGGGCACCGCTTTGTCTACGGCCTTTCTATTTCACCTCCTTGCGGGCTGGCGCTTCATGGATGCGTTGCTGGTTTCCGCAATCATTTCCTCCACGGATGCGGCGGCGGTTTTTTCCATCCTGCGCAATACGCCCCTCCAGCGCCGCGTCTCCGCGATTACAGAGATAGAATCCGCGGCCAACGACCCCATGGCTATCATCTCCACTACATTTCTCATCGGGATACTCGCAGGTGGAGAAGTGGGAGCCGGAAGAGCGGTTTTTCAGTTTTTGTGGAGCCTGGCCGGCGGGTTGCTGATAGGGTATGGAATCGGCCGCTTGGGAAGCCTGGTGTTCAGAAAAATCCGGGAAGTCGAGGAAGGTTATTATTACATCCTGATAATCGGCATCGCCTTAGCCTCGTATTCCTTGGCTGATCTTGCGGGAGCCTCGGGGATGCTTGCCGCTTTTTTCGCCGGATTGGTCCTGGGAAACGCGAAGATCCCACATAAGTCTTCTATTGCCTCTTTCACAGGCACGCTCTCCTTCGTGGCCAACGCAGGACTATTCATACTCCTGGGCTTGCTGGTCTTTCCCCGAAGCCTCTTGGAAATCTGGCCCGAGGGGCTCCTGCTTTTCCTCCTCATTACCTTTGTTGGAAGACCCCTTTCGGTTTTCATCTGCACCTCGGTCTTCAAATTGAAAATGGAGGAAAGGGCCTTTCTCGCCTGGAGCGGCATTCGCGGTTCCGTTCCGATAGTACTGGCCACCTATCCTGCGGCGGCGGGCTTGGATCCGGGCAATAGAATATTCAACATGGCGTTTTTTGCGGTCACCTTGTCGATACTCGTTCAGGGAACAAGCGTAGGAAGCGTTGCGCGCTTCCTTAGGCTGACTGCCAAGGAGAAACCCCGGAAGACGCAGAAGATGGAGTTGGTGACCGTCCATGACACCAAGTACGAGCTTGCGGAAGTGTATGTGGATCCTCAACTGTACGAGGGGGAGGTATACGTATCCGACATCGGACTTGACCAGGAGGCGACGGTGACCATGGTATCCCGAGGCGAAAGGATCCTCGCGCCCCGGGGGAACACTGCGTTGTCTCCAGGCGACTTGGTCACCATTTTGGTAGAAGAACACAAGATAGAAGAAGCCTCAAGGCTGATATTGGAGAAATTCCACGCCAAGCAAATTAAAATCCCCAAGGATCTCAGGGATACGGCTCTTCCTTGAAAGCCTCCACCAAGGTGGCCTTAATGGAGCCTAGCAAAAGCTCGCCCTCCGCATTCTCCACGAGTGAGAACTGGGAGATGCCGATGGACGCAGGCCACTCGATATAGTAATCGCCGGGAAGCAAATCGTATATTTCGAAATAACCCGCTTCGTCCGTGAAGGTGGATGAAATATGGGAGCCCCCCATGTCCACGATATCGCCGGCTACATACCCAAGCGCATTGCCCTCCCGGTCCAGCAAGGTTCCGTTGACTCTATATCGCTTGAGAATATCGGCTGCCAAGACTATCCCGCTTCTTAAGTTCGGCGCCAATAGGGCTGTTTGGATGCGGGGAAGGATTTCCGGCGAAGCCTCCGGCATGTCGATATTGACCACCGCGGCCTTGTAGGAGGTTATGGGCAGGATCAATGGCCGTCCTTTTATACTGGTGCCCGTGCCAGATCCATCGACCCGCACATAGATGATTTCATTCTTCATTTCGCCCTTGGGGACGAAGAGCATGAAAGCATCATCGATGGAGCGGCTGAAGGCGAAATAGGGACCTGCGAAGGCCAAGGCCGAATTGGCTGACAAACGTATCCTGCCTATCCGGGTGGACGAGGGATTCTGGTATTCAAAATCTCCGCTCAAGGAAAGGTCGGCCAAGGCGAGGGTTTTCTTGGCCGAAAGCCCGATGGAGGATCCTGAGGAAGTTCCAAGAAGGAGGTTGTTACCCCGGGCGCTCAGGTCGATGCCGCCGAGCAGATCGAGTTTTTCCGAGACACTAATCGAGGAGGATCCTTGGCTTGTCTGGATGTAGCTCAAGGATCTGCCTGGCCTGTCCTTAGGTATGATGAACAGCATGAGCGACGCGTTCATGACCGGAGTGCTTCCCTGGGGCATGTTCAGGTTGGCGATCAGGCTCATGCTCACCCCGGCCCGAAAGCTCTTGCTCAAGGATACGCTGAGATTTCCTAAATCCGAAGATCCTGCACCAAGACTGGTCGACCAACTTCCCGATACATTGAGGCTGGCCGATTTGCCCAGGCGTCCCCCTACCTGTCCGGCGAGCCTGAGCGCCCTTGCGGCAGGCGTTGTTACCGTGGCGAAAGAGGGTGCGGCAAATCCGGTCGAACTGTATTCCGCCGATATCCCGAAGGATGGAATTCTGTCCCTGCCAGGCAGGGAAAAACGATATTGAAGGTTCCCCGCGAAGGAGAGTGGTGATGCCCGGCCGTCCCAGGCCGCTGCGCCGGCGAGGCCTCCCGACCAGTTGCCCACCAGGGAAGCGTTGACGAAATTGATCCCCCCAAGAAAGGACCTTGCATCCGATTGGCCATACACGCCGGCGGTAAAACGAGGGGAGAAGCCATACCGATAATAGGCCGAGGCCATGGGCTGGCTGGTTTGAACGCTGCCCACACCCGCGGAGATCGCAAAATCCGCGGTATCCTGCACGAGTAGATTCATCTCCCGGGGTATGATCACCCGGCGGCTTGAGATTTTTCCTTCCTCGTCTTCGATTTCCAGGACGAAATCGTTCAACCCGTAGGTAAACGGCAGATCCAGGAGTCGGTAATTGCCCGGTCTCATGGTGGTGGTCCGGTATACGGAGCCGTTCAGGATAATCCTCACCACGGAGGTTTTTTCGATGGTGAATTCCGAGAAGAGCTCGCTATATCCCGGTTTTACCCTATATTTAATGATTTCTTCGCTTTTCAGCGAGAATCCCAGGAGTTCCGGCTGCGACTGGTAGGATAGGCCGGGGGCGTATACCTTGCCTCCTTCAAAAGATAATACCCCGAGATGGCGCCTGAAAATCCGGTGGTGGAATAGGCTATCGACCCGGTGCCCACGGCGATCCAGGACAAAATATCCACCTGCCCGCTGAGCGAAGCGTCCAGGGGGAATGAGGAGCCAGATCTGTCCAGGTCGGCGGCTCCCGAAGCGCGGAGATTAACATATCCCGAGACCGGCGAAGGTTTCAGGATAGGCTTGATATTCATGGTGTAGAGGCTGGAGGCGTCGATGTCCACCACAGGCGAATACGAGGGGGGGATGCGCAGGTTCAGCGCGATCCTCGATATGTCCCACTCCCAGCCGATGCCCACCAATTCTATTTCCCTTTTGGTGATCCACTGGATATCCAGAAAGGCGGCGTTGAAAATTGTGTCGTATATGTCGGGGCGCAAATAGGGATTGAGGACGTTCAGGAGGAGTTCCCTGGTGAGGACCGGTTCATCCGCAAGGATGCCGATTTCAAAATCTCCCAGCACCTGTCCGTTGACGCCCAGGGTAACAAGTCCAATGAGATCGGGCTCAACTTCGACGTCCTGGGCGGGCGGGGACGTCTGAGAATTCACGCCTGAGACCAATAAGAGGAAGAATAGGATTAGGTATGCGCTAAACTTTTTTATTTCCAGCAAAACAAGCTCTCACTCTATTTCTGCGGTAATCGTCCCCGTGTAGACAACGCCTTCCTGGGCTCCATCCCAGGGGATGAAGAACGCCCTGCCCGAGGCCGGGAGAATATTCTGGCCGTCGATGTTGGCAACCTGTTCGTTTGCGAATACGATGGGCAGCGCGGAAGCGCTTTCCTGCAACTTCAATTGGGGGTTCGTCACAAGAGCGTGCCGGGTTCCGTCGTTCCGTATAATTACCCTCAATCCCTTGACCCCATCCTTCTCCGCCGCGACAGCCTTATCGATCGACAACTTGGCGCTGACTCTGGGCGGCGTGACATAGAGGGCGGCGATGTACTTGAAAAGCACCTTTACTCCCGAAGTCTCCTGCTTGGAGAAATCGATGGGCACCTGCTCCGCGATCACCCGGTAGCTCAATTCCCTGGGCGGATTTGGCGCGCCCTTGTATTGAACCTTGACAGTCTGGAATGAATTGGACTGCACTACCACCCTCGTGGGGAATACCACGAAATCCTTTCCCACTTCGGTATTGGTCTCAACCCCTTCCTGGTCAATCGACCTCGTCATCACCTTGATAACCACAGCGATGGATTGAGTTGTGTTGTTGTTGACTCTGAAGCTGAGCACGCTTTGCGATCCCGAAGGAGCGATGGATGCCGACATGGGTGTGAAGGAGAAGGCGGCCAAGGACAAAGCGGCAAAAAACGAGAAGAGGGTCAAAGCAAAAAAGCGCTTCGATTTCATCGATCCTCCGGTATGCCTTTTATATATCGTCTATATAATAATAAAATATTCGTTCAAAACGAATGTAGCATATCTTTTTGTTCACTGCAATCTATCAACACGCACCCTTGACATGATTGCTGTCCCTCTGTTATAAGATTTCCCCGTGTCGTGCCCATAATGGGCTCATGGTTCGGGCGGTTAGCTCAGTTGGTTAGAGCACCAGTATGACACGCTGGGGGTCGCAAGTTCGACTCTTGCACCGCCCATCTTAGGCCGCTGTAGCTCAGTTGGTAGAGCAATGGACTGAAAATCCATGTGTCATCAGTTCAATTCTGATCGGCGGCAGCTTGGCTGCCCGGCTTTCGCCGGGCAGCTTTTTTTTCGCCTTCTCCTCCCGCTTTCGCGCTTTAGGATTAGCATGTATCATCGATTCTCGGAGGAAGCCCATGAAGGTATTGGTTATAGGCGGCGCGGGCTACATAGGCGGACATGTGGCGAGGCTGCTTTCCGATCGAGGCTATGCTGTCGACGTGGTCGACAACCTTTCCACGGGTTCGACGCGGAACCTTTTTCCCGAGTACGGGTTTTTTCGCGGCGATATCTTGGATTATCCCTGGCTGGCGGGAGTTGTGGCAAAGGGGTCTTATGGAGCGATCATCCATCTGGCGGCGGCCAAGGCTGCGGGCGAATCCATGTTGGTGCCCGAGAAGTACTCCACCCAGAATCTATGCGGCACGATAAACATACTCAACGCCGCTTGCGAAGCCGGCGTTGAAAGGATTGTATTTTCCTCCTCCGCGGCGGTCTACGGAGAACCTCGGTATTTGCCCATCGATGAATCCCATCCCAAAGAGCCGGAAAACTACTATGGCTTCACCAAACTGGAAATCGAAAGGATCTTGGCTTGGTACGACAGGCTCAAGGGCATTAAATTCGCCGCCCTGCGGTACTTCAACGCCGCCGGCTATGATCCTGGGCTGAGGGTGCGGGGATTGGAAAAGAAGCCCGCCAACCTGATCCCCGTCATCATGGAAGTGGCCGTGGGGATCAGGAAGTCTTTGGATGTTTTTGGCGTGGACTATCCCACCCCCGACGGATCCGGAGTCCGGGATTACATCCATGTCTCGGATCTCGCGCTGGGACATCTTCTCGCCCTTGAATACCTGGAGAGGGAGAAAAAAAGCATCACCGTAAACCTTGGCTCAGAATCGGGACTCTCGGTGCTGAAGATCCTGGAAACCGCCAGGAGAGTAACCCACAGGCCTATTCCCTCGGTCATCAGTCCCAGGCGCCCTGGAGATCCAGCAACGCTCGTGGCTTCAAGCGCCTTGGCAAAAACGGTCCTCGGTTGGGAAGCCCGGCATTCAAGCCTCGAAACCATCATAGAAACCACCTGGGCCGCCTATGCCGCTCAGGAATCAACCCCTTTGGCATAACAAAAGGAGACAGCCCCATGAGCAATGAAAAGAACGATGTAAAGAACAAGGTATATCAGCGCATAGAATCTTCAATTCCCGGAATGATCGAACTGGAGACCCTCCTTACCTCCATCCCAGCCCTCGCGCCTGAATCGGGCGGCCAGGGCGAATTAGCCAAAGCCCAAGCCCTGGAGTCGTGGCTGAGAGGAAGGGGAATAGACGACCTCGTCCGCCTGGACGCCGAAGATCCCCGTGTGGCATCGGGGATCAGGCCAAACCTTCTCGCCACGATACAAGGCAAGAGCGACTCCTCGCGGCTATGGATCATGACCCATCTGGACGTCGTGCCCGAAGGCGAGAGGTCGATGTGGACCAGCGATCCTTGGACGGTGACGGTGAAAGACGGCAAGGTGTTCGGGCGTGGCGTGGAGGACAACCAGCAGGGACTCGTGGCCTCCGTGTTCGCAGCCCTGGCCTTCGTTGAACAAGGCATCGTGCCTGAGCGCACCATCAAGCTGCTTTTCGTCGCCGACGAAGAAGTGGGGTCCAAATTTGGGATCCAGCATTTGTTGGCTCGCCATGATCTTTTCCGCAAGGATGATTTGATCCTCATTCCCGATGGAGGAAATCCGGAAGGCACCGAGATCGAAGTGGCTGAAAAGAATATCTGCTGGCTCAAGGTGGCAACCAAGGGCGTGCAGACCCATGGATCAAGGCCTGATCGGGGCGCCAACGCCTTCCTGGCAGGCTGCGACCTTGCCCTGCGCATCCATGCGTTGGAGAAAAAAGTGTTCTCCGCTGTCGATGATTTGTTCGAGCCCAACCGGACTACCCTAAGCCCCACGAAGAAGGAAGCCAACGTACCCAATGTGAATACCATTCCCGGCGACGATGTATTCTGCGTGGACATGCGGATACTGCCCAAGTACCCCGTGGCCCAGGTCCTCGCGGAAGTGAGGAAGGAAGCGGATAAGGTAGCCCTAGAGCATAAGGTCAAAATTTCGCTGGAAGTGATCCAGAGCAACGAATCCAAGGCTACGGCGCCGGACGCGCCGGTGGTCAAAGAGCTGGCGAAGGCGATCAAGGAAGTGTACGGCGTCGATGCCCACCCCATTGGGATCGGCGGCGGGACGGTGGGAGCCTACCTGAGGACCGCCGGCTTCGATTGCGTCGTGTGGGCGAGGATGAATGAAACCGCCCATCAGCCCAACGAATCGGCGGATCTGGCCAACCTCGTCGGAGACACCAAGGTATTCGCATCCCTAGCGCTCCTGTAGGGTTTTATTGCGAAGGGACTTTGAGCTTTTGCCCAATTCTCAGCACCCCATCTATGGAGAGTCCGTTTTTCTTCGCTAGGATTTCAGGGCTTACACCGAATCGGATGGCGATGTCCCAGAGGGTGTCGCCACCGCGTACTGAGTAGGCGGAAGAAAAATCAGCGTTTTCGCCTTGGAGCTTGGAGGA
>VKGY01000006.1:0-5850 GCA_008080685.1 Spirochaetota bacterium | reverse complement strand
TGGAGGACCGAGTATCGGCCGATCCGGGCAACCGGGGTATGACCAGGGTCTGGCCGATTTTTATCCGGTCCGCTTTCACCCCTGGATTCGCCTGGACAATGATGGAGAGGGGGGTGCCAAAGCGTTGGGCGATTCCGCCCAAGGTGTCGCCTGACTTGACTTTGTAGATCTCGTACCGAAAAAGCGGACTTGAAGCGTCACTCAACACTGCTTTCGCGTTTTCCGCCATTTCGGCGGGCACTTTTACGGAATGGCGCGTCGAGGGCGGGGTTACGTGGTACTTGAGTTCGGCGTTCGCGTTCTTTAGGATTTCGAGCGGTATTCCCGTTCGTTGGGCTAGTACTCCAAGATCGACCTGGCGCGTCGTTTCGACGGACTCCCATTGATGCGCGCAGCTCAGGGTAGCGGAGAATCGAAGCCGCAGCGAGAAACTTGGGAACATAGGACATGGATTCCTTGGGGAGGCGCTTCGCGTCGTAAAGATGCCAGAAATCGGCCTGGGACACTGCTGCGTTTTTTATGGCCCTTGAAACGGCGCCTGCGCCGGCATTGTATGCCGCGAGCGCGAGGTTCCACTCTCCAAACTTTTTTAGATTGTCCGATAGTTTATTGAGCGCCGCGTCGGTGCTTTTTATAAAATCCTTTCGATCGTCTTGCCAATCTGAAATGAGAAGTCCATAGCCAGCGATTGAGTTTTTCATAAACTGCCAAATACCGGTCGCGCCGCTTCGGGACACTGCGAAGGGCGAGTATTCGGATTCTATCACAGGGAGGAAGGCAAGCTCCCTTGGCAAGCCCAGGATCCGGATTCGCTCTTCAATATACCCCAGATAGGGAAGGGAATTTTGCATCACCATAGATAGCCATTTCCTGCCTCCCCGGGTTAGGAAGGAAGCACGGTGCCTTTCGAACTCTTCCTGCCCCCAGGGCATGGGAATATCATATTCAAGGCCATCGACGAGGATGCCCGAAGATATGATGGTTTCCGGAAGGGTCGGTAGGATTGGGGGATCTTGGGATTCCTCAGGTTCCGTTTTTTCCACTACTTCGGCCGTCGCCCTGGGGAGATCGGTGGCTGGGCTCGGCATGTCCGGCGTCTCCGGAACTGAGATCTCGGGAGAGGCGTCAGGGTCCTGGCCTTGCCCCCACGTGAAGGCTGAGGCTAGAAGACAAAAACATATGCATGCGCACACTCGGAGGAGACGAAGACGCCTTCTATGCTTGTTAATCATTGCATCCTTTCTCCAAAGTAGATTCCAGCCCATTCCCACTGCCCGTGGACCTTCGGATCCGCCGGAAAGTCGATCTTGCGGAAATAGAGATACCAGACCGTGATGCGACCCGTCCACCCCCAGGTTCTCAGGAAGGCCTCATACGGACCCGAAAGGGGGTGGAGGGAAGGGGAGGAGAGAATGGGATTCCCCCGCATGAATTGGTTCAGGTCGAAGGCAACCTTGCTGTTTGCCTCGATATCGCTATCCTGATACCATGAAGTGGCGAAAAACCCCGCCTTCGAAGCATATTTTCTCAACTGCCTGGCTGATCCGGAGGACAATGCCTTTCGGATCTGTCCAACCAGGTCTTCCAGGCTTTCAGAGGTCCAGTCCTTGAGGCTGGCATTGAATTCAACCAAGCGTCGGGCATAATCCAGGGCTTCCGGATAGCCAGGCACAGAGGTGCCAAAGTAGGGTAGGTACGCAGAGTAGTGGTGCAGGGCTTCCTGCCAAGCGCCGATTTTTTCGTATTCCTTTGCTAGAAGGAATTGAGATGCGCCGACCTCGGGGGACTCCGGGAAACGTGTAATTATGTCCAAATAGTACTCAATTTTTCTCTCCGGTCCTTCAGCGTTGGCCGCAAGCCTGGTCAGGGCTTCGAAATGCAGGCTCTTCCCATCCACGGCCATATCGGACAATGTCTTAACCAACCTCTCGTACAAGGGGACGGCGAGGGCGATATCACCCGCAGTCTCATAGGTGGCGGCGGCGGAAAAAACATACCACGGCGCATAGCCATCTTTGGCGTCAGCTTGTTCGAGAAGGAAGGCCGCGGCGAGTTCATGCCTGTTTTCTGCGATGAGGGTGGCCGCAATCGCCCTCGAAGCGGCGAAATAGGCTACGCTGTCCCGGCTTTCCTTAGTGGGAGCGTTTGCATCGAGGGCTTGGAAGTACTCGCGAAGTTCACGTTTTGCGCTCCTTGTACCGACGATATAATGGGAATTCGCGACATCGCAGGATGTTACGAAAAAAAGGGCGAACATGGCGCATCCGATGGCGAGAACACGATGCCTCAGCCTCGGAAGATTAGGGGTTTGCACGTTCTGGAGACTAGCACGCGGTTTTTCCACTTTGCAAGACAACAAGCTTTGGGTATACTGTCGGTGTATTAGGTTTCCAAGAGGCGGGCTTTGAAGCGACGGATTTTTTTTACCTTAAAATTTCTCATCCCATTTTTTGGCATGACAAGCGCCATATCCATCCTCGCTCTCGCGCTTGGGCTCCAATTTGTGAGAATTTGGCCTCTGTACCTCGGAGCGGCGGGAGTAGCGGGCATATATGTGGGAATCAGAAAGGGGAACCGGTTCACTGTCGATTTTGTGGTACCCTCCCTGGCTTTTATACTTCTCTCCTCATTTTTCCTACTCTTCTCCTTGGATGTGATTGCCATGCGATTCTTGGATTTTATCCGCCGTTTCTGGCTTCCTCTTATGACCGTCTGCGTTGGATTGGCGTACCTCGCTGTTTACTTTTACAAGAAGGGTGGGGCTAATTTCCCCAAAGCGCATTGAACTTCGTATTGCATAGAGTCCACAAAACATACGATAATGGTGACGCTATGGTATTGGCAAATAATAAGTACTTAATCCTCATCTGGGCTGTCGCGGTTTTTGCCGTGGTCGGCTCGGTGGCGGGGGCTCAGGCCCCCCTTACCATGGCATCGCCTGAGAGCATTGTTAAACTTGTAAATCCCCGGTCGGAAATTGAGCGCGCAATCGTCTTGGCAACTCCCGAGTCTCTCGCCAAGGCGAAAGAAGCGGTTTCCAATTCAAGGTTGGTGCCAGAAGAGGAAAAACCTGGCCTTGGAGAGATGATCAGAGGAGTTTCAGAACTACTGTACGGGCCTGTCGGCCTATTCTCCCTGGAATCAAAAACCCCTCGGATAACGAAGAAAGAAACCGTTGCCATTACTCAGATAATCGAAGCTTCCCGGGGGAAGATCTTTCCGGCTCCACAGGGCACTGATCCTAGTTTCGTATCCGAGATACTTCCAGCCCTGGCAATCTTCAGGACCGAGGACAGAGAGGTAAGCCGAGTCGCCAACGAATACGTGGACAGGTTTGAATCATCGGGGATTGCGCCTTCTGTAATTCCCGATCTCGTTCGGGCTAAGACCGCGAAAAGTGCCGGAGATTTACCTCGAGCATATTCGATTTATGCTAAGGTGGCTCAGAGATATCCCGATGTGTGGATAGCCTGGCTTGAATTGGGGTGCATCGCATTGCACCAGGGCAAGTTTGTCGAAGCCGAGCATTATCTAACATCTATTTTTCCGATACGCAACCAAGACACCACCTTCCTCGCTGCGTATTCGACCGCCCTATACCAAAACGCCCAATTCGCGGATGCCGAAGCAGTAGCGCGAAAGGCTCTAGCCCTCGATCCTTCCAACCCAGATCTTCCCGCAATACTCGCCCACACACTGATAGATCGGAACGCCTTTCTGGAAGCCCAGCCTTTTCTTGAAATCCTAGGGAAAAGGCGCCCCAACGACAGAAGCTATCTCTACTTGAAAACCGCCCAGCTTCGAGGCCTGGGGAGGAAAGAAGAAGCGCTGCGCTGGGCTCGAAGAGCTTTCCAGCAGTATCCCCAGGACCCAGAGTTCATGGTCATGCTTTCAGGTCTCCTTTTTGCTGGTCCCAAGGACGGCCATAGGGAGGCGATCCTCCTTGCCCAGGAAGCGAAACGCGCCATTGGCGAAAAAATAGCTGCGCAAAGTCATGGGTCCCAGGCCTTGAGCCCCCTTGCCGCCGCCTTTCTGGCCGAAGCGGAATCGGAATATTCTCCGGAAATCTGGCAGGATAGGCGAGGCGCTCTCCTTTTCCTCCAACTGGTTTGCCCAATACCCCGATTCCGAGGCGGCGGCCGAAGCATACCTAAGAACCCTCGCCGCCGCGAGTTCGGAAGCGTCGCTTGCCTCCCTTGGCTCCACAGGGGTTTCCGATGCGGGTGGACTTGGGATTTTCAGCCTTCTCATGGCGGGCAAGGCTCCCAGCGCCTCCTCAAGTCAAGCCAGCCTCCTTGGCTTTATTCTGAAAATCCTTTCCGGCGCGAATCTTGCCAATTATTCCTCAAGTCTTCGCTCCTACATCCTCTACCTGAACGGCACCGTACAAAACGATAAGTCGGCGGCCATAGAGAACTACCAAAAAGCCCTATTTGAAGAAGCGGACAATCTCGAAGCTATCTTGGGGCTGGCTTTGCTCTACAAGAATTCCGGCGATATCTCCAAGTCGCTCTTTTATATAAAACAAGCCAAGATGATCCGCACGGATGACAATGAGCTCCTCGATGCCATCGCCAACCTTGAAAGCGCTCTCGGCGCCAAGTAAAGGCCATTGATCAACCGATCGCCCCCGGACTTCGATCCCAAAATCGCCTCCTTCCTAGAGGATATGTACTCTCGCTGCGATGTGGTCGAGCGGTTGGACCGGGATCCATTAGCCATAGTCAAGCGTTATGAAGGCGCGGCGGATTTGGAGCTTGCGGGCCTTGTTTGCTCTACCCTCGCCTTCGGCTCCGTCGGGCTCATCATGGATGCGTGCGAGCGTGCCCTGAAACCTCTAGGCGTGGAGCCCGCCGCAGCTTTGGACGCTTTTCCGCCAAAGGAAATCACTTCCCTCTGGTCCTCGTTTCAGTATCGGTTTTGTTTTCCCAGTGATATTGCGGGACTCCTTTTCGCCGCACGTTGTGCGAGGCTGAAATTCGGTTCCTTGCAAGGACTTTTCCTATCCTGCGTCTACGGAGCCGCCGGCTCCGTAGAAGATTCCCCCGCTTTCGATAAGAACCAGCCTCGCCTTTCTGGGAATCTTCTGCCGGCGCTCTCCCGCTTTGTCCTGACCCTGCGCTCATATTCAGCCGAGGTTTCGGGCGGCGCGGGAATCCGGGCTAATCTTCTTCCCGACCCTGCGGATGGCTCCGCATGCAAACGTTTGTTCCTTTTTATGCGGTGGATGGTACGGAAAGACGCTATAGACCCAGGACCATGGGATAGAGTGTCTCCCTCGGCTTTGGTCGTCCCCTTGGATACCCACATGGCTGGAACCTGCAGGGTCAGGCTTGGATTCCTGCGGGAGCGCAGATCAAGCGCCCAACCAACCTTGCGGGACGCCTTGGAAGTGACCCGCCGGTTCTCAGCCTATGCGCCCGACGGGATTCCAGGAGTCCAGGATCAACAGGCTTTTTCGAGTAGGCTTTCTTCCTGTCGTCTAGCCTCCTGTCGTTTTGACCTTTCTCATTGACACGAAAGGGAACCTTGTGTTAGTTTCAACGGGCTGCCTGATAGGTGGTTCCGGGCAATAGCGCAGGTGGTTAGCGTACGAGTCTGGGGGACTCGGGGTCGCCAGTTCGAGTCTGGCTTGCCCGATAGAGAGTAAGTTGTTGTAATACAGCAACTTACTCTTTTTTGTTTTTGGAGCATTTTGTCCTGTTGACGGCGTGTAGCACCGAGTGCATCTTTCGTGCAGGCGAGAACCTTACAACTTGAATAGAACACTGATATACGAAGCCCTGAGGCCGGATTCCAGGAGTCCAGGATCAACAGGCTTTTTCGAGTAGGCTTTCTTCCTGTCGTCTA
>VKGY01000191.1 GCA_008080685.1 Spirochaetota bacterium | reverse complement strand
AGGGCCATGACCATAGCGAGGGCGAGGGATGCGATAGCGATGATTCTTCTCATGTAAGAGCTCCTTTTAAAATTCGTCCGCTTCCCGCGGAAACGAAAAACCTATCCACATTGCATATCACTATTCAGCAGGAGAGTAAAGCCATTCAAGTAATGGGGTCAGACCCCACTAATTGAATGGCTAATTGACTCCGCGGCGCACGGCGACAAGCTGGGCCAGGATGGAAATCGCGATTTCCTCAGGGGTCTCGGCGCCAATTTCCAATCCTATGGGCGCGTGGAGCGAGGCGATCTTCTCTTCAGGGAAGCCTTCATCCGCCAAGGCCGAGCGGACGAGCTGGGTTTTTCGTTTTGATCCGATGAAGCCCGCGTATTTGAAGGGTTTGCCCAGGATGGCCCGCACGCATTCCAAATCCTGGATATGACCTGGGCTAACCACCACCACATAGGTCCAAGTATCGAAGGAGAAGTCCCTGATGGCTATCTCGAAGGGCGCGTGAATGACCGAAACATGAGGAGGAAAACGCCCCGGATCGGCGAATTCCCTGCGGAAATCCGCCACAGTCACGGAAAAATCCAAGCCTAAGGCCGCCTCGGCCAGAGCTCTTCCCACGTAGCCCCCGCCCAGGATCAATAATTTTTCCCTGGGCTTGACCCCTTCGTAGAGCCTTCCGTCCCGGTTTGAAAGCACGATAGCCCCCCCCGCCGCCTGGGTGAGGGCTTCCTGGTCCAATCCAGCCTCACCGCCCGATGCTTGGGAATCCGCCACCGCCGCGAGGCCGGGTAAGGCACTATCCCGCTCAGTCAGGTTGAAGACCAACACGGCGATCCGCCCTTGGGAGAGAATCTGATCCGCGGCCTCATACCCCGCGGCCTCATACCCGCCGGGCGATTCGAGGTATTGGACCAGGATTTCAACCGCTCCGCCGCAGATCGGCTCTATTTCCTTGGAGTTTTGGCCGAGCATGGAGGCGGAAATCTTTGTGGAACGCCGAAATTCCAAACATCCCTTGGCCGCTTCGAGGGCCGCGGCTTCCACGCCGCCGCCACCCACGCTGCCCAGGGAGGAGCCGTCAGGCCAGACCGCCATGGCCGCGCCTAGATGCCGGGGCGCCGAGCCGATTACGCCAACTACCTGCGCCAAGGCTAAGGGGAAGGGACCCTTATTGATTGCTGCGATGATCTTGTGTTTTTCCATGTCTCGGGAAGTATACCCTCTCGGCTTACCGAAACGCCATAAGCGGACTAGTATAGGCCTTGAGGTGGAGGATCTATGAGTAAGAAAATGACCTCTGTGCAAGAATTCTTGCGCGCCGAAGCCCTATTCGACCTTGCGGAAAGACTAAAATCCATCCCCGAAATAGGGTTTTACGAATTCGAAACCGCGAAGCTGATCGCGGAAAGCCTCGCCGAAACCGGAGCGAGGATACGCCGAGGCCTGGCCAGAACCGCAGTGATCGCCGAACTCGGACAGGAGTCCTCCAATCCCGCCATCATCCTCCTAGCCGATATGGACGCCCTGCCAACCCCCGGAGCTCCCGGCGGCATGGCTCATTCCTGCGGACACTACGCCCAATGCGCCGTCATGATCCAGGTATTCATAGCCCTTGCCGCGGCTCAAATCCCCGAAAGGGAAGGGATACGCCTTATCTTCGTGGGTGCCCCTGCGGAGGAATATGTCGACCTAGCCCGGCGGGCCCAGTTGAAGGCGGAAGGACAGATCACCTACCTCTCTGGAAAACAAGAACTCATCCGCCTGGGCATCTTCGACCGGCCCTGCGTGGTGCTCAAGTACCATTCCATGGAAGATTCCGAAGCCCGGGAGCTTACGGTGAACGGAACCCTGGGAGGATTCATGGCCAAAAGGGCGGAATTCATCGGCAAGCCCGCCCATGCGGGCGCCCATCCCGAGGACGGCATCAACGCCCTGAGCGCCGCATCCCTGGCCTTACAGGCAATTCATGCCCAGAGAGACACGTTCAAGGACGAAGACCGCATAAAAATCCATCCGATCTTGAGCGAGGGAGGACTGGTGGTCAACATCGTGCCCTCCCGGGCTGTGATAGACACCTACGTCCGGGGAGCCACCCCGGAGGCTGTGGCCCAGGCGGCGAAAAAGGTTGACCGTTCCTTCCGCGCAGGTGCCCTCGCCTTGGGAGCTACCTTGCGCATCTCCAACACCCCCGGGTATCAGCCCTTCAAGCCCTCTCCCGCCCTGGGAGAAGTATTGGGCAAAGCAGCCCTGGAAATCGAAACGCCGGAGAAAATCGATTTTTGCGACCAATCCAACGCCTCGGACGACATAGGAGACGTGGCCTGCCTCGCGCCCACCTGCCAACTGGGCTGTTCGGGCTTCTCGGGCACCATTCACTCCAAGGACTTCGAACCCTCGGATGCGGAGCGGGCCTATCTGCGGCCGGCGATGATACTAGCCAGGGCTGCACAGATGCTTGCCGCCGACAAGGGAGAGGCGGCCAAGGAAATAATCCGGGGATTTTCGCCGCGCTCTACGAAAGCTCGGTATCTGGATTCCCTTGAGTCGATGTTTTCGGTAAAGGAGTATCACCCGGAGGAGGGGGACTGACCTTAGAGGCGCGGAATTTTGTCCTTAGGTAGAGCCGCTCCACCTTCTCCCTGGCCCAAGGAGTCCTTCTCAAGAAAACGAGGCTCGATTTTATGCTTGGATCAAGGTTGAAGGCGTTGATGCTGATTCTTCTCCCCAGGCCCTCCCACCCATAGCGTTCCACCAATCTGAGAAGCATAGTCTCCAGCGTGAGGCCGTGGAGGGGATTGTTCGGTTGTTCTTCGGACATAGCCTATAGTACAATGCCTGCCACGATGTATAAAGCGGCAATATTCGATTTTGGCAACGTACTCTGCGAAGTCGACAGGATGTC